>NZ_JAOTQU010000013.1:0-174971 GCF_025685765.1 Pseudomonas sp. PDM13
CAAGCGTTTTTGGTTCCTTTTTTGGCGACTGAAAAAAGGGACTCGCCCGGGGGGGCGAAACCAGAAGCGCCAACAAAACTCGGCAATCAGCTGGGCTCAAATCCTCTAGCAAAACTTAACGCAGACAGAACGAATCCATTCGCCCGCCGGGCTGTCCCCACCTCCCCCACAAGAATTATTTTCCCCACCACGTCACAACCCCACAGGCTGATCCGTCGAGTCATCAAAGGGGCCACTCCGGCTCCCTGACGGAGACGAAAGATGAGCGATACCCGCGCCGTGCGTTACGAACAGGAAATCCCCCAGGTGCTGGCCGTGCTGGGCAACGTCCATGTCGAGATGGACAAACTCGACCTGCCGCCCGCCCTGGTGCACCTGGTCCACCTGCGCGCCTCGCAGCTCAACGGCTGCGCCTTCTGCGTGCGCATGCACACCCGCGAAGCCCGTGAGGGCGGCGAGACCAGCGAGCGCCTGGACCGCCTGGTGGTGTGGCGCCATTCGGGGGATTTCAGCGCCGCCGAGAAGGCCGCCCTGGCCTGGACCGAAGCCCTGACCCGCATCGACGACGAGCGCGACTACCCTGTCCTGCGCCAGGCCTTGCGTGAGCACTTCAGCGAAACCCAGATCGCCGCATTGACCACCCAGGTGGCGATGATCAACCTGTGGAACCGGATCCAGGTGTCGAAACACTGATGCAGACCCTAACCAGCCTCGAGATCTTCCAGCGCAACCGCCCCCGCCTGCTCGGGCTGGCCTACCGCATCCTCGGCTCACGTGCCGACGCCGAGGATGCCTTGCAGGACTGCTGGCTGAAGTGGCGGGAAACCGACCCCACCAGCCTCGACAGCCCGGACGCCTGGCTGACCACCCTGTGTACCCGGCTGTGCATCGACCTGCTGCGTTCCGCGCAACGCAAGCGGGTGGACTACGTCGGTTCCTGGCTGCCGGAGCCCATCCACGGCCTGGCCGAGGACGGCCCCGGCGAGGAGGTGGCCCTGGCCGCCTCGCTGCAGACGGCGTTCCTGCTGGTGCTGGAGCGCCTGTCGCCGAAGGAGCGCGCCGCCTACCTGCTGCACGACATCTTCGAACGCCCCTATGCCGAGGTGGCCGGCATCCTCGCCGTGCAGGAGTCCGCCTGCCGCAAGCTGGTGTCGCGAGCGCGCAGCAACGTCGAGGAGGCACGGGTGCGCCATGTCACCCCGGTGGAGCGCCAGGAGCAGTTGCTAGCAGCCTTCCGCGACGCCATCGAGGGCGGCAACAGCAGCGCCCTCGCCAGCCTGCTGGGCGCCGAGGTGGAACTGCGCGCCGACAGCGGCGGCAAGGTCCCCACCATCCGCGAAACCCTGCATGGCCGCGAAGCGGTGCTGGGCTTCATCGAGCAGTCCCTGCGCCTGTACTGGGGCGAGTACCAGTGGCAGGAGACGGAGATCAACGGCAGCCGTGGCGTCATCCTCCGCCACGGCGACGCCATCGCCGCCAGCGTCTCCTTCGGCTACGACGAGAGCGGCGCGTTGCAGCAGATCTTCATCATGCGCAACCCGGACAAGCTGGCGGGGCTGGTTCTGCATTAGTGCACCACTTGTCGTTGCTCACTTTGGCTTTTGGGGGCGCATGACCTTCTAGGTGCGCGCGGCACACCCTACGCGGGGCTTCCTGCTCTTCGTAGGATGGGTAGAGCGGAGCGAAACCCATCAATGCGGAGGCACAGCGCCGCCCGCCAAGCGTTCGCGAGCAGAGCTCGCTCCTACGGAGAATGCCTCTCCGCTGATCGAAATCCCCTTGGGCGGCGGGGGTCGATAGCTGTATAAATAGCCAGCCATTCGCCCAAGCCGTTCCGCCATGCCCAGCGCCCTCGACGATCCCTTCTACTACCTGAACAACTTCCAGGCCGTGCTCGACTGGATCGGCGCCCGCTATGACGACCTGCTGGACGACGAGGAGCGCGGCTTCATCGTCGCCTTCGCCGGCCTGCCCAAGGCTTCCCGGGCGCTGCTGGTGCGCATGGTGATGCGCAAGGGCACGCTGTTCCGCGAGAGCAAGCTGGAGTACGCCGAGATCGGCCCCACCCGCGACGCCATGCTGCCGCTGGTGACACAGGGCTGGGTGGATGCAGCGCCCAGGCTGGAGCTCGCGCAGCTCTTCGCCCTGCTGCGCAAGCCGGAGATCGCCGCCTGCTTCGGCGCGCAACTGGGCCGCGCGGCCCTGCGCAAGGCCGACCAGCTCGCCCTGCTGCAACCCCTGTACCCCGAGGCGCAGCCCCTGGAGGCCTGGTGCCCGGCGCTGGACGAGCGCATCTACGCCCTGCAGCTCATGGCCCTGTGCGACCGCCTGCGGCTGATGTTCTTCGGCAACCTGGCCCAGGACTGGTCCGAGTTCGTCCTCGCCGACCTGGGCATCTACCAGTACGAGAAAGTGGAGCTGGATGCCGCCTCCCGAGGCTTCCGCCAGCGCGCCGATATCGATTTCTACCTGCACCTCTACCAGTGCCGCGAACGCTTCGAGGCCGGCGAGGCGCCCGCCGACGTGCTCGCCGACATTCCCCCAGCCCACGACAACCCCTGGTTGCAGAGCCGCCGCGCGCGCCTGTTGTTCCAGCTCGGCCAGCACTGCGAACGCCTGGGCGAATGGGCGCTGGCCCTGGAGATCTACGCCGGGTGCAGCTACCCCGGTGCGCGCATCCGCCGTATCCGTGTGCTGGAGAAGACCGCCGAATTCGACGAGGCCCACCGCCTCGCCCTGGACCTGGCCGCCGGCCCCCACAGCGAGGAGGAGCGCCAGCACCTGGCGCGCATCCTGCCGCGCCTGCAGCGCAAGCTGGGCCTGCCCAAGGCGGCGGCTCGCAAGCCGGCGCCGGTGCTGCGGCTGGACCTGCAGCTGCCCCGGGGCGAGGACTTCGTCTCGGTGGAGCACAGCGTCGCCCGGCACCTGGCGGACGAGCCGGGCCCGGTGCATTACGTCGAGAACACCCTGATCAATTCGCTGTTCGGCCTGCTGTGCTGGGAGGCGATCTTCCTGCCGCTGCCGGGCGCCTTCTTCCACCCCTTCCACGCCGCACCGGCGGACCTGCTGGCGGCGGACTTCCACGCCCGCCGCGCCGAGGCCTTCGCCGCCTGCCTGGCGCAGCTGGATGGCGACGCCTGGCAGGCCACCATCCGCCGCAACCACGCGGCCAAGTACGGCCTGCAGTCACCCTTCGTCTACTGGGGCGTGCTCGATGAAACCCTGCTGGAACAGGCCCTGCTGTGCCTGCCCGCCGCGCACCTGAAACTGTGGTTCCAGCGCCTGCTGCTGGATATCAAGACCAACCGCGCCGGGCTGCCGGACCTGATCCGCTTCTGGCCCGGGGAACGGCGCTACCAGATGATCGAGGTGAAGGGCCCCGGCGACCGCCTGCAGGACAACCAGCTGCGCTGGCTGGACTTCTGCGCCGAGCACCAGATGCCGGTCACCGTCTGCTACGTGCAATGGGCCGAAACCGAGGCCGCCCTGGCGTGAGCTACCAGGTGGCGGTGCGCGCGCTCTGCGAATTCACCGCCAAGTGCGGCGACCTGGACCTGCGCTTCACCCCCGCCCCCACCGCCCTCGAAGGCATGGCCGGCCATGCCCTGGTGACCGCGCGCCGTGGCGAGGGCTACCAGAGCGAAGTGGCCCTGGCCGGCGAGTTCCGAAACCTCAAGGTGCGCGGCCGCGCCGATGGCTACGACCCCGCGCGCAACCGCCTGGAAGAAGTGAAGACCCACCGCGGCGACCTGGCCCGCCAGCCGGCCAACCACCGCCAGCTGCACTGGGCCCAGGTGCGTGTCTACGGCTGGCTGCTGTGCCAGGAACGTGGCCTGGACGAGGTGGAACTGGCCCTGGTGTATTTCGATGTCGCCAGCCAGAAGGAAACCCTGTTCACCGAGCACGCCAGCGCCGCCGAGCTGCGCGTCTTCTTCGAGGCCCAGTGCCGGGCCTTCATCGCCTGGGCCGAGCAGGAGCTGGCCCACCAGGGCGTGCGCAACACGGCACTGCAGGCCTTGCGCTTCCCCCACGCGGCCTTCCGCAGCGGTCAGCGGGAACTGGCCGAGGCGGTGTACAAGGCCGCCAGCACCGGTTGCTGCCTGCTGGCCCAGGCACCCACCGGCATCGGCAAGACCCTGGCCACCCTGTTCCCCCAGCTCAAGGCCCTGGGCGGCGAGCGCCTGGAGCGCATCTTCTTCCTCGCCGCCAAGACACCGGGGCGCCAGCTGGCCCTGCACAGCCTGGCGACCCTGCGCGACAGCGTCGACGAGCTGCCCCTGCGGGTGCTGGAACTCACCGCCCGCGACAAGGCCTGCGAGCACCCCGGCAGCGCCTGTCACGGCGAGGCCTGCCCGCTGGCACGGGGCTTCTACGACCGCCTGCCGGCCGCCCGCGCGGCCGCCGCCGAGCGCCGCTGGCTGGACCGCACGGCCCTGCGCGAGGTGGCCCTGGCCCATGACGTCTGCCCCTACTACCTGGGCCAGGAGATGGCGCGCTGGAGCGACCTGGTGGTGGGCGACTACAACTACTACTTCGACCTCGGCGCCCTGCTCTTCGGCCTCACCCAGGCCAACCAGTGGCGTGTCGGCGTGCTGGTAGACGAAGCCCACAACCTGGTGGAGCGGGCCCGCGCCATGTACTCCGCCGAGCTGCGCCAGGGTGCGCTGAAGGCCCTGTGCAAGAGCGTGCCAGCGCCGCTGAAGAAACCCCTGGAGCGGGTGCAGCGCAGCTGGAGCGAACTGAACAAGGCCCAGGTGGTGGATTACCAGGCCTACGACGAACCGCCGCAGAAACTGCTCGGCGCCCTGCAGAGCGCAGTCACCGCCATCACCGACCACCTCGCCGAACAGCCCGGCGCACCGCTGGACCCCGAGCTGATGGCGTTCTATTTCGACGCCATGCATTTCGGCCGCATGGCCGAGCTGTTCGACCACCATTCGCTGTTCGACCTGAGCAAATACCAGGCGGGCAAGAGCAGCCGCTCCACCCTGTGCCTGCGCAACCTGGTGCCGGCGCCCTTCCTCGGCCCGCGCCTGGCCGGCAGCCGTTCCACGGTGCTGTTCTCCGCCACCCTCAACCCGCGTCGCTACTACGCCGACCTGCTGGGGGTGCCGGCCAACACGCCCTGGCTGGAGGTGCAGTCGCCCTTCGCCGCCGAGCAATTGCAGGTCCGCGTGGCACGGCGCCTGTCCACCCGCTACCAGCACCGGGCGCAGTCGCTGGAGCCCATCGTCGAGCTGATGGCCGACCAGTACCACGAGCGCCCGGGCAACTACCTGGCCTTCTTCAGCAGCTACCAGTACCTGGAGCAGGTGGCCGCGCTGTTCGCCGAGCGCCACCCCTTCATTCCCGCCTGGAGCCAGTCGCGGAGCATGGACGAGGGCGCGCGCACGGCCTTTCTCGAACGCTTCGCCGAGGGCGGACGCGGCATCGGTTTCGCGGTGCTTGGCGGGGCTTTCGGCGAAGGCATCGACCTGCCCGGCGAACGCCTGATCGGCGCCTTCATCGCCACCCTCGGCCTGCCCCAGGTCAACCCGGTGAACGAGCAGCTGAAGCAACGCATGGGCGCGATCTTCCAGGCCGGCTACGACTACACCTACCTCTACCCCGGCCTGCAGAAGGTGGTGCAGGCCGCCGGCCGGGTGATCCGCACCCAGGGCGACCGGGGCGTGGTGCACCTGATGGACGAGCGCTTCGCCCAACCCGAGATCCGCCGCCTGCTGCCCACCTGGTGGCAGGTGGAGCCGGGCTGAGCCCAGGAACGACAAAGCCGGCCCTGGGGCCGGCTTTGTGCTTACGCCATCAGGGAATCAGAAACCCTCTCCCTTGGCGGCCTTCTCCAGCAGCAGGGCCGGCGGCTCGAAGCGTTCGCCGTACTGCTCGGCCAGGTACTTGGCGCGGGCGACGAAGTCCTGCACGCCGTACTGGTTGATGAACTGCAGGGCGCCACCGCTCCAGGCGGCGAAACCGATGCCGAAGATCGAACCGATGTTGGCGTCGGCGGTGGAGTGCAGCACGCCCTCCTCCACACAGCGCACGGTCTCGATGGCCTGGATGAAGAGGATGCGGTCACGCACGTCTTCCGCCGGAATCTGCTTGTCGGCCTTCTCGAAGCGCGCCTTCAGCTCCGGCCACAGGCGCTTCTTGCCGCTGGCCGGGTACTCGTAGAAGCCACCTCCGGCGGCTTTGCCGGGGCGCTTGTACTCGTTGACCATCAGGTCGATCACGGCGAAAGCCGGGTGCTGCGGCAGCGCCTTGCCTTCGGCCTTGAGGTCGGCGGCGGTCTGGTTGCGGATGTGGGTCATCAGGCTCATGGAGACCTCGTCGGAGATCGCCAGCGGGCCCACGGGCATGCCGGCCTGGCGGGTCTCGTTCTCGATCATCGCCGCCGATACGCCTTCGCCGAGCATGGCGATGCCTTCGTTGGTGAAGGTGCCGAACACCCGCGAGGTGAAGAAGCCACGGCTGTCGTTGACCACGATCGGGGTCTTCTTGATCTGCAGCACGTAGTCGAAGCCACGGGCCAGGGTTTCGTCCGTGGTCTTCTCGCCACGGATGATTTCCACCAGGGGCATCTTGTCGACCGGGCTGAAGAAGTGCAGGCCGATGAACTTCTCCGGCTTGGCCACGGCAGCGGCCAGGCCGGTGATCGGCAGCGTGGAGGTGTTGGAGGCGATCACGGCATCGGCCAGTGCATGGGTTTCCGCGGCAGCGGTGACCTTGCCCTTGAGCTCGCGGTTTTCGAACACGGCTTCGATGATGAGGTCGCAGCCTTCGAAGTCGGTGTCATCCACGGTCGGCTTGATGCGGGCGAGGAAGGCGTCGCGCTTCTCGGCGCTCAGGTGGCCACGGGAGACCTTCTTGTCCAGCAGGCCGGCGGAGTACGCCTTGCCCTTCTCGGCGGCTTCGATGGAGACGTCCTTGAGCACCACCTCGATGCCGGCGGCGGCGGAGACGTAGGCGATGCCCGCGCCCATCATGCCGGCACCGAGCACGCCCACTTTCCTGGTTTCATAGCGGGCCGGGCCCTTGGGACGGGAGCTGCCGGCGTTGATCTCGTTCAGCTGGAACCAGAAGGTGCCGATCATGTTCTTCGCCACCTGGCCGGTGGTCAGCTCGGTGAAGTAGCGCGCCTCGATCAGCTGGGCGGTGTCGAAGTCCACCTGGGCGCCTTCGACGGCGGCGCACATGATCTTCTCCGGCGCCGGGAAGCAGCCCTTGGTCTTGTCGCGCAGCACGCTCGGGGCGATGGCCAGCATCTGGGCCACAGCCGGGGTCGACGGGGTGCCGCCGGGGATCTTGTAGCCCTTCACGTCCCAGGGCTGCACGGCGCTGGGGTTGGCGGCGATGAAGGCGCGGGCCTTGGCCAGCAGCTCGTCGCGGTCCTTGGCGATGTCGTGGATCAGGCCGGCCTTGAGGGCCTGGTCCGGGCGCACCTTCTTGCCTTCGGCGAGGTACGGCAGGGCCTTCTCGATACCCAGCAGGCGCACCATGCGCACCACGCCGCCGCCACCGGGGAGCAGGCCCAGGGTGACTTCCGGCAGGCCGAGCTGGACGTGGCTCTCGTCCACGGCGATGCGGTGGTGGCAGGCCAGGCAGATTTCCCAACCGCCGCCCAGGGCCGCGCCGTTGATGGCGGCGACCACGGGTTTGCCGAGGCTTTCCAGGCGGCGCAGCTGGCCCTTGATCTTGAGGATCATCTGGTAGAAGCCGTTGGCATCGGCCTTGGTGACCTTGATCAGTTCGTTGAGGTCGCCGCCGGCGAAGAAGGTCTTCTTGGCGGAGGTGACGATGACCCCGGCGATGGAATCCTTCTCGGCTTCCAGGCGGTCCACGGTGGCGCCCATGGCCTCGCGGTACACCGCGTTCATGGTGTTGGCGCTCTGGCCGGGCATGTCGATGGTCAGGACGACGATATTGTCCTGGCCCTTTTCGTAACGGATGGCGTCAGTCATTTTTTCAATCCCAATGTTCGGGGAGCGCATCAGGGACGTCGCGAGCGAAGGTCAGGCAAGGCGGAAATCGGAAGGGAGGCGGAGTTTACGCCTGTAAATGAGCATTCCCTGAGGATTTCCAACGCAGCCTGGCCGAGCGCAGCAGCCCCTGATAGCTCCTTCAGATGCGTTCAATGATGGTGGCGATACCCATACCGCCGCCCACGCAGAGGGTGGCGAGGCCATAGCGCAGCTGGCGCTTCTCCAGCTCGTCGAGCAGGGTGCCGAGGATGGCGCAACCGGTGGCGCCCAGGGGGTGGCCCATGGCGATGGAGCCGCCGTTGACGTTGACCTTCTCCTCCGCCACGCCCATGTCCTTCATGAACTTCATCACCACCGAGGCGAAGGCTTCGTTGACTTCGAACAGGTCGATGTCGCCCACCGCCAGGCCGGCCTTGGCCAGGGCCTTGCGGGTGGCCGGCGCCGGGCCGGTGAGCATGATGGTCGGGTCGGTGCTGGTCACCGCGGTGGCGACGATGCGCGCGCGGGGCTTGAGGCCCAGCTCCTTGCCCTTGGCGGCGGAGCCGATGAGCATGGCGGCGGCGCCGTCGACGATGCCGGAGCTGTTGCCCGGGGTGTGCACGTGCTCGATGCGCTCGACATGGCTGTACTTGCGCAGCGCGGTGGCGTCGAAGCCCATCTGGCCCATCATCTCGAAGCTCGGCTTCAGGGCGCCGAGGCCTTCGAGGGTGGATTCGCCACGGATGAACTCGTCATGGTCCAGCAGCACGATGCCGTTCTGGTCGGTGACCGGCACCAGGGATTTCTTGAACGAGCCGTCGGCGCTGGCACGGGCAGCCTTCTGCTGGGAGCGCAGGGCGAAGGCGTCGACGTCCTGGCGGCTGAAGCCTTCGAGGGTGGCGATCAGGTCGGCACCGATGCCCTGGGGCACGAAGTTGGTGTGCAGGTTGGTTTCCGGGTCCATGGCCCAGGCGCCGCCATCGGAGCCCATGGGGATGCGCGACATGGATTCCACGCCACCGGCCACCACCAGGTCTTCGAAGCCGGAGCGCACCTTCATTGCGGCGAGGTTGATGGCTTCCAGGCCCGAGGCGCAGAAGCGGTTGATCTGCTGGCCGGAGACGGTCTCGTCCCAGTCGGCCACCAGCGCGGCGGTCTTGGCGATGTCGGCGCCCTGGTCGCCCACCGGGGTCACGCAACCGAGCACGATATCGTCGACCTGGCTGGTATCCAGCTTGTTGCGCGCTTCCAGGGCCTTGAGCAGGCCGGCGATCAGGTTGACCGGCTTGACGCTGTGCAGCGCGCCGTCCTTCTTGCCCTTGCCGCGGGGCGTGCGCACCGCGTCGTAGATATATGCTTCGGTCATGGCGTTCTCTCTTGTCGTTAGGCAGACGGGCCAGCCAGGGGCCGACCGCTGTGGGCTTACCTTAGCGCCACGCGGGCCGCACTCAATGACCGAACTGCTCAGCGCCATTGACTTCTGCGCTCAGACGAACGGTCACCTGACTCCCAGGTCAACGCGATGTGTCTGGCTCAAGGGTTGCCATCCGCGGGCCCGGGGCGACTCGCGAACGGCGTTCTAAGCAGCGGGCTGTTGATCCCAAGCGTTCTAAAGGGCCGGGGAACCGGCCCCTAGAGTTGAGGTTGTCAGAGGTCGCTGCCGGGTTTTGCCGGGGCGGCTCTTCCACCCACCGCCAAGGAGGCGGCCACGCCGACCGGCAGGCCGTTCACGCCCGACGCATGGCGCCTCCAACAAAAACAAAGGCACAAGGCCATGTTCAAACAGCCGAAAATGCGGCAAGCGAGCCTCATCGTCTTCGCCACCACCGTCATCCTCATCCTCCCCAACCTGACCCGGCTGGTCAGCTGACAACGCGGGCATCGTCCTGTGCTGCGCACCGCGCCCTGCGGTCAACGCAGCGCAGGTAGCCACCAGGCCAGCAACAGCGGAATGGTCACGAACGACAACAGCGTCGAACACATCACCAGGCTCGCCACCTGCTCCGGCGAACGCCCGGCGCGCACCGCCAGCAGGTAGTTGAACACCGCCACCGGCATCGCCGACTGCATCACCAGCACGCCTAGGGTCAGCGGCTCCAGCTGCAACGCCAGCCCCACTCCCCAGCCCACGCCCGCACCGAAGAGGATGCGCAACGCACCCTGCAGCATGCCGCTGCCCAGGTGGCCGACGCGGATGCTGGCGAGGGACACACCCAGGGTCAGCAGCATCAGGGGGATGGTCATGCCGCCCAGCAGCTCGATGGTGTTGGCCAGCCAGCGCGGCAGCGTCAGGTCGAAGAGGATCAGCGGGATGGCCAGGGCCAGGCTGATGACGATGGGGTTGATGAACAGCTTCTTCACCGAGCGCTCGCTGCCCGAGAGCAGCAGCCCCAGGCTGAACTGCACCACCGCCAGGGCCAGGAAGAAACCCACCGCCAGGGCCAGGCCCTGTTCGCCGAACGCATAGAGCGCTACCGGCAGGCCCATGTTCCCGGAATTGGGGAACAGGAAGGCCGGCACCAGCACGCGCCAGTCCTGTTTCATGGCCCGGCTCAGGCCCAGGCCGATCACGCCCATCACCAGGGTGGTGAGCAGGCAGGCGAGCGCGATCTGGCCGAAGGCGTGCTTGTCGATTTCCGCCTGGCTGAGGGTGGAAAGCACCAGGCTCGGCGTGCCGACGTTAAGAACCAGACGAGCGATAAAGTCTGTTGGGTAATTCTGCCCGGAGCGTGCCCAGGCATAGCCGATGCCAGCAGTGATGAGGATCGGCGCCATGACGGCGAACAGCGCGGCCAGCATGGCCCGCTCCTTAACCCGGAGGGTCGTGAAATGACGGAAAGGCCCGATCCTAACGGCTGGCGAAGGTCCGCGGCAATTGTGCTAGGGTCCAAGGGTTCTTGTTTTTCAGGGAGTTACACCATGCGCAATCTGCTCGCCACACTGGCCCTTTCCCTCAGCCTTCCCGCACTCGCCGCCGATGTCGACCAGGCAGCGGCGCTGGAAGCACTGAAGCAACCGGGCGCTGTGCTGATCGACGTGCGTACGCCGGAGGAAATCGAGGCAGGAGCCTTGCCCGGTGCTCGTTACATCGGCTTCGAAGACATCGGTACGAAAATCGCGGAACTGGCACCGGACAAGCAGACCCCCATCGTCCTCTACTGTCGAAGCGGTCGCCGCTCCGGCATCGCCCAAGACGATCTGCGTGCCAGGGGCTACACCAATGTGCAGAATGCCGGCGGCTACACCACCCTCAAGCCGATTCTGGACAAGCCCTGATGCGCCACCTGCTGTTCTGCCTGCTGTTGCTGACCCCCACCCTGCACGCCGCCGAGCTGCTGCTCGAATTGCCCGGCGGCACACAGCGCTGGGACAGCGCCAGGCTGCTGGCCCACCCCCAGGCGCGGGATATCGAAGTACCCGCCGACGTCGCCTACAAGCGCACCATGCATTACCGCGCCCTGCCCCTGGCGGCGTTGCTGGACGGGGTCGAACCCGGCCAGCACCTGCAGGCGGTGGCGCTGGATGGGTTCGCCGCCGAATTGCCCGCCACGCCCCTGCTCGCCGAGGATGGCGCCCGGGCCTGGCTGGCGGTGGAAGACCCGGGCAAGCCCTGGCCGCCATTGGCCAAGGGCAAGCCCAGCGCCGGGCCCTTCTACCTGGTGTGGACGGACCCGCAGGCCGGCGGCATAGGCCCGGAACAGTGGCCCTTCCAGGTGGCGAAATTCCGCTACCTGGCTTCGGTCGCCGAGCGCTTCCCCGCGCTGCTGCCGGCGAGCGATGCGGGCGCCGACATCCAGGCCGGCTTCGCCCAGTTCCAGAAGAACTGCCTGGCCTGCCACCGCCTCAATGGCGCCGGCGACGCCCAGTTCGGCCCCGACCTCAACCTGCCCTACAACCCCACCGAATACTTCGCCGCCGGCTTCCTCCAGCGCTACATCCGTGACCCGCAGGCCATGCGTCGCTGGCCGCAAGGGCGCATGCCCGCCTTCCCGGCTGCGGTGATCGACGACGCGCAGCTGGAGCAGCTGGTCGCCTACCTGCGCCACATGAGCGGCCGCAAGACGCCGTGACGGCCCTCACGGACGGTGGCGGCCGGGCTTCTCCGCCAACCGCGCCGGCGCTACGCTCTCCCACCTGAACCGCCGGCCGGGAGAGCCAGCATGAGCACCGAGCTCCACGTCGAAAGCCTGGTCCTGCGCGGGGCCCGCAACGAGGCCCTCACCCCCGACCTGAACCTGCACCTGGACGCTTCCCGGCTCACCCTGGGCGAACTGATCCGCCGGGTGGTGCTACATGTCGTGGCCGAGCAGACCACCGAGCGCTGGCTGGACCGCCTGCAGGCCAGCAGCGGCCCCGGCTACCTCAGCGAAGAAGACATCCGCCACCAGTCCGCCCGGGGCGCCATCAAGCTGCGCACCCAGGTGCCCGGCGCCCCGCGGATCGACGCCGAAGCCGAGGTGCAGCGCGCCCTGGATGGCTTCCGCCAGCGCCGCTACCGCGTCCTCCTCGACGGCCAGATGCTCCACGACCTCGACCACTCCCTCGACCTGCCCGCCCAGGCCCGGCTCACCTTCCTGCGCCTGGTTCCCCTGGTGGGTGGTTAAGCCCATGACGAACGGACTCCCCATGCAGCATTACCAAGCCGACACCCGCCAGCAGGCCCGCATCGCCCTGCTCGATGCCTTCCTCGACCGCACCCTGGATGCCCTGCCCGAGCGCGACGCCCTGCTGGCCGAAGACGGCTACCAGCACCCGTTCTGGGACGAGGTCGACGGCCTCGCCCTGGCCGACGCCTTCCTCGCCGAAGCAGGCCCCGACGGCCAGCCCGCCCTGGTGGATGCCCTGGTCTTCCCGCGCATCTGGGGTCATGACGAGACCGAGCACCTCTACACCCGCCAGCGCCTGGCCC
The DNA here is from genome assembly GCF_025685765.1 of Pseudomonas sp. PDM13. Taxonomy (NCBI): domain Bacteria; kingdom Pseudomonadati; phylum Pseudomonadota; class Gammaproteobacteria; order Pseudomonadales; family Pseudomonadaceae; genus Pseudomonas; species Pseudomonas sp. PDM13. Next base: position 12,865 of record NZ_JAOTQU010000013.1, read on the forward strand.
AGATCGCCAGCCACGCGGGCGTCACGGCGCACCCCGGCGCCTATGGCTTCCAGGCCCTGGAACGGCGTGTGCGGCACATGCTGACCCAGGCCTTCGAAGACAGCGACTACGCCCTGCAACCCGGCTTCAAGGCCCAGGCCCACTGGCACTACCCCACCGGCGCCTGGGTCACGCCCGACCTGGAGGAATGCCTGGAGCTGCTCGCCGGCTACCCCGTCGACGGTGCCTGGCTGGACTTCGCCCAGTGGCTGCTCGGCGGCCAGTGGGACCGCCCCAGCCCCGCCGAAGACGCTTACTACCCTCGCCTAGCCGAGGTCTACCAAGGCAAGGCAACGGAGGCCATCCGGCGCTTCGCCGTGGCCCTGGCCGAAGCCGGCCGTCTGGATGCGGCCCTGCACGAGCGCGCGGTGCACACCTGGGCCGACAGCCTGTGCACGCTGCCACCCCGGGTCGAAGGCGACAGCACAGGCGAACAGCGGCTCGATGCGCTCAACGCCGAACGGGTGGAGCGCGCACTGGCTCAGCTGCCGGAAAGCGCCACCTGGTTGCACAGCCTGGTCGGCGACCGAGGCACCTCCAGCCCAGGCTGGCTGCTGGCCGGCGTGCGCGAGCTGTCGCGCCTCGACCTGGAGCCGGACGCCCTCGAAAAACACTACGAAAACCACCTGGGCCGGGTACTGACCGCCCTGCTCGACGTCGGCCAACTGGAAAAGGACGACGAGGCCGAATTGGCCAAGCAGCTCGCCGGCTTCCCCCGCGCCAGCCTGCTCACCGCCCTGCCGTTCAGCGGCGCGGCCAGCGAAGCCGTGCTGGACGCCCTCGGCTGGAGCGACCTGAAGCCCCTGCAGCGCCTCTACCTCGACCTGGCGCTGGCCATCGACCACAGCGGCCGCCTGGTCGAGGACCTGCAAAGCAGCGATGACCCGGAGCTGGGCGTGGTGGACCGCCCTGCCCTGCAGGCCGCCCTGGACCAGGCCGACGCAGGGCACCTGGCCGACTACCTGGCCACCCTCGACGGCACGCCCTGGGCCTTCCCCAATACCCGCCTGCTGCTGGACGCCTTCCGCGGCCTGGACCGCAAGGCCCTGGAGAAGAAGCTGCAACGCCACGCCCAGGCCGTCCTGCGCGCCTACGGCCTGCTGCCTCTCAGCGGCACAGAGGAGACCCGCGAGCGCTACCTGGCCCTGAAGCGTTATCACCGCGAAGTGGAACGCTACGGCGCCGAGCGCCAGGCCAACTCCCAGGCCGCCATCCAGGCCGGCCTGGAGAACCTCGCCCGCACCGCCGGCTATGGCGACGCCACCCGGCTGGAATGGGCGATGGAAGCGGAGATCGCCGAACAGACCCCGGACCGCCTGCACCTGGACGGTTACGACCTGTGGCTGGAGTTGCAGGGCCTCAACCCGGTCATGGTCGCCAGCAAGGGCGGCAAGCGCCTGAAATCGGTGCCCGCCGCCCTGCGCAAGCACGAAGGCCTGGCCGAGCTGAAGACCCTGCAAGGCCGCATGAAGGACCAGATCCGCCGCTTCCGCGTGACCCTGGAAGCCATGATGGCCCGGGGCGAAGCCCTGGAGCCGACGCAGCTGCGCCAGCTGCTGCGCATGCCGGCGGCGCGCCTGCTGCTGGACCACCTGGTGCTGCGCGACGGTGACGGCCTGCTGGGCTGGCTGGACGGCGACGCCTTCACCCTCTGCCCGCTGGCGGGGCCGGCCCGTGCCATCGATGGCCCGCTGCTGATCGCCCACCCCCTGCACCTGTTCGAAGCCGGGGCGCTCTCCGCCTGGCAGCAGGCCCTGGTGGCCCAGCGCCGGGTGCAACCGTTCAAGCAGGTGTTCCGCGAGCTGTACCTGCTGACCCCGGCCGAACGGGAAAACGGCCTGAAGTCCCTGCGCTTCGCCGGCCATGTGCTGCGCAGCGCCGTGGCCGCGCGCCTGCTGCGGGCCCGGGGCTGGACCACCCACGACGGCGAGGAGGTGTTCCGCAATTGGGGCCAGGGCCTGTACGCCTTCCTCAACTTCCCCGATGCGCAGCGCTACCTGCCCCTGACCGAAGCCATCACCCTGCGGGAGGTGGAGTTCGTCCGCGACCGCGCCGCCCTGCCCCTGGAGGACGTGCCGCCGCTGCTGTTCTCCGAAACCCTGCGCGACGCCGACCTGATCGTCTCGGTGGCCTTCACCGGCGAGACCGCCAGCCACGCCGGCAGCGCCGAGACCATCCAGCGCCGCGCCGAGCTGGTACAGGCGCTGGTCGGCGACCTGGGGCTGGCCAATGTGCGCTGCGAAGGCCACCACGCCCACATCACCGGCAGCCGCGCACGCTACCGGCTGCACCTGGGCAGCGGGGTCATCCACATCGAGCCGGGCAACTACCTGTGCATCGTCCCGGCCGGCAAGCCGGCGGATGACCTCTACCTGCCCTTCGCCGACAGCGACGCACGCACCAGCGAGATCATCAGCAAGCTGTTCCTGCTGCTGGACGACAGCGCGATCGACGACCCCAGCATCCTCGAACAGATCCGCCGCAGCGAGGTGCCGGCCTAAGGAAAGGCCCAACCCGTAGGAGCGAATTCATTCGCGATAGAAGCCGGCACCCCGCCCGCCCCTTTCGCGGCTGAAGCCGCTCCCACAGCCACTGCCACAGGTTGGCGCCGAGCGCAGCGAGGCCCAACAGGGCGATGTTCGGCCTCGCACCGTTGGGCTTCGTACCTCAGCCCAACCTACGGTCCGTAGGGCGGGTGAAACCCGCGTGGCCTCGTGCACGGTCCTTGTCGGGTTGCACCCGACCTACAGGCGACCACAACCGGTGCCACAGGTTGGCGCCGAGCGCAGCGAGGCCCAACAGGGCGATGTTCGGCCTGTAGGGGCGAATTCATTCGCCCACTCTTTCGCGCCGCCCGTGGCCTCGCCGTCAGACGTTGTACGCCGCCGGTGGCGCCGGCAGCTTCTCCAGCACTTCGTGCAGGCCGGCGGCCCATTGGCGGCGTACGCCCACGTAGTACTCGTCGTCTTCGGTGACGCGGTAGCCGGCGGGGAGGATCAGGCTGTCGGTGTGGTAGACCAGCAGGTCCAGCGGCATGCCCACCGAGAGGTTGCTTCGGATCGTGGAGTCGAAGGAGACCAGCGCGCAGCGCAGGGCCTCTTCCAGGCTGGTGTCGAACTCCAGGTTGCGGTCGAGGATCGGCTTGCCGTACTTGCTCTCCCCCAGTTGCAGGAAGGGTGTGTCCTGGGTGGCCTGGATGAAGTTGCCCTGGGGGTAGATGCTGTACAGCGCCGGCGGGCTGCCGACGATCTGCCCGCCCACCAGGAAGGAACAGGTCAGGTCGGTATTGCCTGCCAGCGGCGCGCCGTCGCGGGCGACCACCTCGCGGATGGTCTCGGCCACCAGGGCGGTGGCGTCGTAGAGCGTCGGCACGCTGTTGAGGTTGGGCAGGCTGCCGCCCAGGCGCTGTTTGAGCAGGTTGACCACCGACTGCGAGGTGGCCAGGTTGCCGGCGGTCTGCAGCACGATCAGGCGTTCGCCCGGGGTGCCGAAGGTGAAGAGCTTGCGGAACGTGGCGATGTGGTCGATGCCCGCGTTGGTGCGCGAGTCGGACACGAACACCAGGCCATCGGCCAGGTGCATGGCAACGCAGTAGGTCATGGTTCTCTCCCGTTTCTTGTGCGCTCCCCGCCTGTGCCCGCGCCCTGCGCTTCGGCATCACCGGCCCGTGCCTGCCGGGATGGCAGGCGGGCAGTCAAACGACCGGTGGTGCGGCGTGAAGTCCTTTGACGCGTGTTACTGCTGTTCCTGGACCATCAGCAACGGCGGCACGGCGATGTCCGCCCGTGCATGCATCTGCTCGCCGCCGCCACGGCGCATGCCGCGTACCGGGCAGGCATCCAGGTAATCCAGGCCGACCGCGAGCTTGAGGTGGCGCTCGGGGCGGGACAGGCGGTTGGTGACGTCGAAGCTGTACCAGGCATCGCCCAACCAGGCTTCCGCCCAGGCGTGGCTGACCAGGTGGGCGCTTTGCTCCTTGTACAGGTAGCCGGAGACGAAGCGCGCCGGCACGCCCAGGCTGCGGGCGCAGGCGAGGAAGGCGTGGGTGTGGTCTTGGCAGACGCCCGCGCGGCCGGCGAAGGCCTCGGCGGCGGTGCTGTCCACGGCGGTCACGCCGGTCTTGTAGTCGATGTGTTCGTGCAGCGCGTCCATCAGCGTGATCAACCCGCTGCGCTCGGGGCGCGGCTGGCAGTGGGCGCGAGCGAAGGCACGCAAGGCCTCGTCCGCCGCGGTCAGGCGGGTGGAGCGCAGGAAGGGCAGCGCCGGGAGCTTGTCGTGCTCGGCTTCGCTGTGCTCGTCGATCTCCACCTGGCCCCGGGCGCCGATGACGATGGCTTCGTGGGGTTCGTCCAGGGTCAGCACGTGGAGGATGTTGCCGTAGGGGTCGATCTGCGCGCGCACCGGGCGTGGCAGGTCGAGCTGCCAGCTGAGGATGTGCTGGCGCTCGCTGTCGTGGGGCGTCAGGCGCAGGTACTGGATGCTCGCGCGAACCTGGTCGTCGTAGCGATAGGTGGTTTCGTGGCGGATGGAAAGTTTCATACGGCCTCCAGATAAGAGCTGTGAATCGCCCTGGCCAGCTGGCGCACCAGCAGGATGAAGTCGGTGAGCCAGCCGTGCAGGCCCTCACCCAGGATTTCGTCGATACCCGTGTAGCGCAGGCGTGCATCCAGTTCGGCGGCCAGGCGCTGGGCCGGTCGGCCGTTCTCGCCGGGCAGGCTGGAGAGGATCAGGTTGAGCTCCTCCATGCAGGCCCGCAGGGAGCGCGGCACGTCCGGGCGCAGCAACAGCAGCTCGGACACCTGGCGCGCGCCGGGCGAGCCACGGAAGACTTCCGTGTACGCCTCGAAGGACGACAGGGCACGGAGCAAGGCGCTCCACTGGTAGTAGCCGCGCGCGGAGGTATCGCTGACCTCCTCCGCCTCCTCGCCGAGCATCTCGTAGCGGGCGTCGAGCAGGCGCAGCGTATTGTCCGCCCGCTCTATGAAGGTTCCGAGACGGATGAAGCGGTAGGGGTCGTGGCGCATGATGGTGCCGAAGGTGGCGCCGCGGAACAGGTGCGAACGCTCCTTGACCCACTCGCAGAAGCGCTTGATCCCGTAGCGCCCCAGGCCCTCGCCGGCGATGCCGCGCATCTCCAGCCAGGTGGCGTTGATGTTCTCCCACATGTCGGCGGTGATGCGGCCGCGCACGGCATGGGCGTTGGTGCGGGCGGCGCCCAGGCAGCTGTAGATGCTGGCCGGGTTTTCGGCGTCGAGGGCGAAGAAGTGCAGCATGCGCTCGGCGTGGAGCTGCCCGTGGCGCGCCAGGTAGGCGTCCAGGGTGCCGGTGATCAGCAGCGGCATGGCCAGTTCTTCCAGGCCATCGCCACGGCCGTCCTGGGGCATCAGCGACAGCGAGTAGCTGACGTCGAGCATGCGCGCGAGGTTCTCGGCGCGCTCCAGGTAGCGCGACATCCAGTACAGATCGGAGGCAGTACGGCTCAGCACGGGTCAGTCCTCCACGATCCAGGTGTCTTTGGTACCGCCGCCCTGCGACGAGTTGACCACCAGCGAGCCCTCGCGCAGCGCGACACGCGTCAGGCCACCCGGCACCAGGCGCGTTTCGCGGCCGGAGAGGACGAACGGGCGCAGGTCGATATGCCGCGGGGCGATGCCCTTCTCGACGAAGGTCGGGCAGGTGGAGAGGCTCAGCGTGGGCTGGGCGATGTAGGCCTCCGGGCGTGCCTTGAGGCGTTCGCGGAAGGCTTCGATCTCGGCCTTGGTGGCGGCCGGGCCGACCAGCATGCCGTAGCCGCCGGAGCCCTGGGTTTCCTTCACCACCAGTTCCGGCAGGTTGGCCAGCACGTGGGACAGCTCCTCGGGCTTGCGGCACTGCCAGGTGGGGACGTTGGCGAGAATCGGTTCCTCGTCGAGGTAGAAGCGGATCATGTCGCCGACGTAGGGGTAGACCGACTTGTCGTCCGCCACCCCTGTGCCGATGGCGTTGGCCAGCACCACGTTGCCGGAGCGGTAGGCCGCCAGCAGGCCGGGCACGCCGAGCATGGAATCCGGGTTGAAGGCCAGCGGGTCGAGGAAGGCGTCGTCGAGGCGGCGGTAGATCACGTCCACCGGCTGCGGGCCGGAGGTGGTGCGCATGTAGACGCGGTCGTCGCGGACGAACAGGTCGGCGCCCTCCACCAGCTCCACGCCCATCTCGCGGGCAAGGAAGGCGTGCTCGAAGTAGGCGCTGTTGAAACGCCCCGGGGTGAGCACCACGACGCTGGGGTTATCCAGCGGGCTGGAGCTCTTGAGGGTCTCCAGCAGCAGGTTCGGGTAGTGGTCGATGGGAGCTACGCGCTGGGCCGAGAACAGCTCGGGGAACAGGCGCATCATCATCTTGCGGTCTTCCAGCATGTAGCTGACGCCACTGGGAGTCCGCAGGTTGTCTTCGAGCACGTAGTAGGTGCCGTCGCCGTCGCGCACAAGGTCCACGCCGGCGATATGGGCGTAGATGTCGCGGTGCAGGTCCAGGCCCTGCATGGCGATCTGGTAGCCCTCGTTGGCCAGCACCTGCTCGGCCGGGACGATGCCCGCCTTGATGATGCGCTGGCCGTGGTAGAGGTCGGCGAGGAACATGTTCAGCGCCTTGACGCGCTGGATGCAGCCCCGTTCGACGACGCGCCACTCGCTCATGGGGATGGAGCGGGGAATGGTGTCGAAGGGGATCAGGCGCTCGGTGCCCTGCTCGTCCCCGTAGAGGGTGAAGGTGATGCCTGCCCGGTGGAACAGCAGGTCGGCTTCGCGCCGCCTCTGGGCAAGCAGTTCCTCGGGGGTCTCGGCCAACCAGCGGGCGAATTCCCGGTAATGCGGACGACAGTCGCCGTTCGCGTCATACATTTCGTCAAAAAAGGTGCGGGCCATGCCGGACTCCTTGTCACCACCGACCATCTTGCAGTCGCAAGCCTCGTGCCAGCGACTCAACCCTATACGTATCAATGACTTGCACCCAGCCACTCGCCACCGCGCACTGCCTTGGTGCAGGCGGGAGAGCGGAACGGTGGCTACCGCCCCGTTTGGCGGCGATACGAATTAGGACGGGGGCCTGCGCGTACTTGTTCCCTATTTCTTCGCTTATCGCGAATGCGCCCACGCAAGCAGTCTAGGACACCCCCGCGCGCCTGCCCGGTGCCGTCGGTAACCGCGCTTGTCAGGCCATAGGCCCCGAACTACGCTGCCTTGAGCACCTCCCGCCTCAAGGCCCGCCCCTCCGGCGTCCGCCGCCCAGGCTCCGCCCGCAGCCGCAACAGGAGTCGACCATGCCTTTCATCCGGACCACCCTCCCGGCCTTCGCCTGCGCCAGCCTGTTGCTCAGCGGCGCGCTGCAGGCCGCCGAACCCCTGAAGCAGCTCGGCGAGGGCGAAGGCGCGCTCGACATCATTGCCTGGCCCGGCTACATCGAGCGCGGCGAAACCGACAAGGCCTACGACTGGGTCACCGCCTTCGAGAAGGACAGCGGCTGCAAGGTCAACGTGAAGACCGCCGCCACCTCCGACGAGATGGTCAGCCTGATGGCCAAGGGCGGCTACGACCTGGTCACCGCCTCGGGCGATGCCTCCCTGCGCCTGGTGGCGGGCAAGCGCGTGCAGCCGATCAACACCGCGCTGATCCCCAACTGGAAGAACCTCGACGACCGGCTCAAGGATGCGCCCTGGCACAGCGTGGCCGGGCAGCACTTCGGCACGCCCTACCAGTGGGGGCCGAACGTGCTGATGTACAACACCCAGGTGTTCCCCAAGGCGCCGACCAGCTGGAAGGTGGTGTTCGAGGAAACCACCCTGCCCGACGGCAAGAGCAACAAGGGCCGCGTGCAGGCCTATGACGGCCCCATCTACATCGCCGACGCCGCCCTTTACCTGCGCACCACCCGGCCCGAGCTGGGCATCGGCGACCCCTATGCACTGAACGAGGAACAGTACGCCGCCGTGATCGCCCTGCTGCGCGGCCAGCAGCCGCTGATCCACCGCTACTGGCACGACGCGACGGTGCAGATGAGCGACTTCAAGAACGAAGGCGTGGTCGCGTCGGGCTCCTGGCCCTACCAGGTCAACGCCCTGCGCGGCGACAAGCAGCCCATCGCCTCGACCATTCCCGTGGAAGGCTCCACCGGCTGGGCCGACACCACCATGCTGCACGCCGAAGCCAAGCACCCCAACTGCGCCTACAAGTGGATGAACTGGTCCCTGGAGCCCAAGGTGCAGGGCGATGTGGCCGCCTGGTTCGGCTCGGTGCCGGCGGTGCCCAAGGGCTGCAGCGGCAGCGAACTGCTCGGCGCCGGCGGCTGCGCCACCAATGGCTACGACCAGTTCGACAAGATCGCCTTCTGGAAGACACCCCAGGCCAAGTGCGGCGACGGGCAATGCGTGCCCTACAGCCGCTGGACCCAGGACTACATCGCGATCATGGGTGGGCGCTAGCGTTCACGCCCACAAGAGCGGCGGCGCTGCGCGCCGCTTGGCGAATGAATTCGCCCCTACAGGGTCTGCGCCTGATGTAGGTCGGGTGCAACCCGACAATGGTGCGTAACGCCGCGGGTTTCACCCGCCCTACGTTCAGCCCACCTGAACCCAGCCGTAGGGTGGGCTTCAGCCCACCGGAACCCAGCGCTAGGCGCTCAAGGCGGGGGCCATGCGCAGGGGCTGATCCTGGAAGGCCAGGTCCAGCCAGCGGCGGTAGAACCCCTCCGCCACCCCGTGCAGCGCCTCCACCTTGGCCGGCAAGTCGGTGAGCATGCGGCCCCTGGCCTGCTGGCTGGGCTGGGTCTCGTCGAGCAGGTGGGCCCAGTCGGTCAGCCAGAGCTGTACCAGCTCCTCGGTCATTTCCGGGTGGCCTTGCAGGGCCAGCACCTTGTCACCCCAGGCGAAGCCCTGGTTCGGGCACCAGGGGCTGTCGAACAGCCACTGGGCGCCGCTGGGCAGGTCGAAAGTGTCGCTGTGCCACTGGTAGACCGGGAACTGCATGGGCAGGTGCGCCACCCAGGGGTTGCCCACTGCCAGTGCGCGTTTCTCCAGGGGCTGCCAGCCGATCTCGGTGTAGGGCATGCGATGCACCGCGGCACCCAGGGCCCGGGCCAGCAACTGGCCACCGAGGCAGTGGCCGATGATGGGGATGTCCCGCGCGATGAAATGCCGTAGCGCTTCGATTTCCGCCTCGATCCAGGGCAGTGGGTCGTTCACGCTCATCGGCCCGCCCATCACGGCTACCGCTTTCGGGCGGTCGAGGTCATAGCCCTGCAACTCGCCCTGGTCCACGCGCAGCACCGTGAAGGCCCGCTGCTCCGCGTCCAGCAGGCTCGCGAGGTGGCCGGGCGGGCAGAAATCCGCGTGGGTAAGAATCAGGATATCGGTCATGTGAACCCTCCGTTTCCGCAGTCTGAGGCAAAGCCCGTGCCGAGGTCGAGTCAGGAAAATGTAAGTTTTCCGACTGCGGAAACGACACCGGCCAGCACGAGGCTGGCCGGTGATTGCACAAGGGAACGGGAATTCAGCGCGCGGGCGCCGCCAATTCCTGGGTCACGCCCCATCCATCCAGGGTTCCGCCCAGTGGTACGACCAGCTCCTCCAGGTCGTGCTCGAAATCACCGATACCGGAATGGGTGGCATACATGACCTTGCTCACCTGCAGGTGCCATGCCCCGTCGTCACGGGGGGAAACCTGGGCATTCAACCACTCGCCACTGAATTTTCGCGCCGCCATCCGGGCCCGGTCCTCGTCGGGGAAGATGGCGTAGAACTCGATGGGGTGCACACGGGCGAAATCGAAACCGCCCTCTTTCATGCGGCGCAGAACATTGCTGCTGACGTCATCGTGGAAGGTTGTGCTCATGGTTACGACCTCCTCTCTGGCGATTGATGAGTTTCGCTTGTAGACGGCCGAAGGATTCGGCCTCGCGACGCCCGGCGGCGCCGCCACGGGGCTGCCCCACGGACATGGGACAGGGCCCTGGCCAGGCCCGCGAAAGCGGAACCGGCCGCTGCTTCAGCTCACGCACAACGATCTACTGCATCAGAATGCAGGGTAGCGTCAGCTCGGCCGGTCTGCCCGCCGGAGGGCGAATTTTCCCGCCCCCGGCACGACGGGCGGCACGGGAGTGGCGCCGGGCGAGCGCTCCATAGAACCTCACCCCGCGCCCGTTCTCCGGGCTTATCGCCAACCCGGCGTGCAGGCCCTCGGCGTGCCCTATTCCCGGCTCAACCAACCCATGATCAGGCGGCTGATCCAGGGCGGCGACACCTGCCCGGACCAGTACATCAGCTTGAACAGCGCACTGATGGGCCGGTGCACGGCGGCGCCATGGGCCTGCTGCCAGGCCGCCTCGGCAACGTCCTCGGCCTTGAGGTTGACCCCCAGGCGGCGCAGGGTCGGCGGCTCGAAGCGCTGGCTCTCGACCATGGGCGTGCGCACGAAGGGTGGCATCAGGTCGCCGACGCGGATGCCATGGCGGCGCCATTCCAGCTCCAGGCCCTCGGTGAAGCCGCGCACGGCGAACTTGGAGGCGGAGTAGCTGGCCATGTGCGGCGTGCCATAGAGGCCCGAGGCCGAGCCCATGTTGATGACCTGGGCGTCGGCGGTGGCCTTGAGGTAGGGAAAGGCGGCGTGGGTCATCTGCACCAGGCCCAGCACGTTCACCGCGAGGATGCGCGCGTGCTCGGCCATGTCGATCGCCTCGAAGTGGCCGAAACGCAGCAACCCCGCGCAGTTGAACAGCAGCCGCAGCTGGCCGTCGTGGCACCCGCAGAAATCCGCCAGGGTGCTTTCGACGGCAGCCAGGTCGGTGACGTCCAGGGCCTGGTGCCAGAGCCCGCCCAGCTCGGCGGAGAGTTCCTCCAGGGGCTGCGGGGCGATGTCCAGCAGGCCCACCGTCCAGCCCTTCTCGTGGAACAGCCGCGCGGTGGCCCGGCCGATGCCGGAAGCGGCCCCGGTGATCAGGATGTTGTGCATCTCAGGCCCCCTCGCCGCTGCGGGCACGGATGAAGGCGAGGATGCTGGCCAGCGCCTGGTCGGCGGCGCGCAGCATGCCGGCGTGGGCCTGGAACACGTGCCACAGGCCGGGGTAGCGCTCCAGGCGCACCGGCACTCCGGCCGCCCGCGCGACGTCGGCCAGGCGCAGGCTGTCGTTGAGCAGCAGTTCGTCCTCGCCCACCTGCACCAGGATCGGCGGCAGGCCGGCCAGGTCGGCGTAGATCGGCGACAGGCCGGGGTCGCGACGGTCCAGCCCCGCCGGGGCGTAGAGGCTGATGGCCTGCTCCATCCACAGCGGGTTGAGCAGCGGGTCGCCCGCCGGCGGCTGGTGCATCTGCTCGCCGCTGAAATCGGTGACCGGCGACAACAGCACCAGCCCCGCGGGCTGCGGCAGCCCCTGGCGCGCCAGCTCCAGGGCGGTGATCAGGCTGAGGTTGCCCCCGGCGGAGTCGCCGCCGATGAAGATGCGCTCGCTGGCGTAGCCCTGGGCCAACAAGGCACGGTAGGCGGCTACGGCATCCTGGCGGGCGGCCGGGAACGGGTGCTCGGGCGCCAGGCGGTAATCCAGCGCGCAGACGGCGAACCCGCCCCGCCGCGCCAGGGTGGCGGTGATGGCGCGGTGGGTGGAGGCGGCGCCGATCAGGAAGGCGCCGCCATGCAGGTAGAGCAGCACGCTGCCGTTGTCGCTTACCGGGCGGTGCCATTCGCAGGGCACGCCGCCGAGGCTGTCGCGGCTGCGGGTGACGCCGCGCATCGACACGGGCGTGGCCGTCAGCGCGCGGATCACCGCCCGCTGCCCGGCGATGGGCATCGGCGGGCGCACCAGGCCCCGGAACAGCACCCGCAAGCCCCCGCGCAACACCGCACGCAGCAGCGGCTGGCCGGCATCGGGGGCGATGAAATCAACGGACGCATTCATAGTGGTCGAGCTCCGGTTGGCGGGTCTGTTGGCGGTAGGTCAGGGTGAAGCCGGGCCAGTTGTTGGTGTTGCGGCCATCGGCGGTCTTGTACCAGCTGTTGCAACCGCGCTCCCACACGGTATGGCGCACGGCGTGCTGCAGCTTGTCGTTGAAGCGACGCTGCACCTCGGGCTTGAGGTCCATGTAGCGCAGGCCGTCGCGCTTCAGCGCGTGCAGGCAGCCGAGCACGTAGGCGAACTGGCTTTCCAGCATGTAGAGGATGGAGTTGTGCCCCAGGTTGGTGTTCGGCCCGTAGAGGATGAACAGGTTGGGGAAGCCGCTGACGCTGATGCCCAGGTAGGCTTCGGCGCCCTCGCGCCAGGCCTCGTTGAGGTCGCGCCCGCCACGCCCGTGAATGCTCATGGGGGCGAGGAAGTCGGTGGCGGCGAAACCGGTGCCGTAGATGATCGCGTCGACTTCGCGCTCGCGACCATCGGCGGTGAGCACACCGCGTTCACTGATGCTGGCGATGGCCTGGTCCACCAGCTCGACGTTGTCCTGGGCCAGGGCCGGGTAGAAATCGTTGGAGATGAGGATGCGCTTGCAGCCCAGTGGGTAGTCCGGCTGCAGGCGCCGGCGCAGCTCGGGGTCGCGGATGCCCCGCGCCAGGTGCAGGTGGAAGCTCAGGCGCATGGCCTTCATCAGCGGCGGGAACACGGTGAAGGCCAGGGCCCGCGCCTCGTGCTGGACGTACTTGAGCAGGCGGTCGACCTTCTGCAGCGCCGGCAGGCGCTTCATCAACGCCAGCTCCCAGGGGCGGTAGGCGCGGTCGGGCTTGGCGATCACGTAGGCGGCAGAGCGCTGGAACAGGTGCAGCTGCGCCACCTTGCGGGCGATCTGCGGCACGAACTGGATGGCGCTGGCACCGGTGCCGATCACCGCCACGCGCTTGCCGGCCAGGTCGTAGTCATGGTTCCAGCGCGCCGAATGGAACACCTCGCCGCTGAAGTTCTCGATGCCGGGCAGGCGCGGCACCGCCGGGCGGTTCAGCTGGCCGCAGGCACTGACCAGGGCCTGGGCGCTGAAGTGCTCGCCCGTCGTGGTCTCCACCCGCCACAGCGCCGCCGCCTCGTCGAAGCTGGCGGAGGCCACCTCGGTGGCGAAGCGGATGCGCCGGCGCAGGCCGTGGCGCTCGGCGCACTGCTGCTGGTAGGCGTGGATCTCCGCCTGGGGCGCGAACTTGCGCGACCAGTCGAGCTTGGGCTCGAAGGAGAAGGAGTAGAGGTGCGAAGGCACGTCGCAGGCCGCGCCGGGGTAGGTGTTGTCGCGCCAGGTACCGCCCAGGTCGTCGGCCTTTTCGAGGATGAGGAAATCCTCGATGCCGCATTGCTGCAGGCGGATGGCCAGGCCGAGGCCGCCGAAACCGGCCCCGATGATCAGCACGCGCAGGGGCGCCGGGTGCTGGGGATTGTTATTCATTGTTATCTCCCATGCTCGCCGCAACCGCCGGTGGAGCTGAGCCGCCCGGCGTGCGGATGAACGGATGCTAATGCGCGGCAGCGACCGCTGTTTATGGCATGATCGGACAGCGAATTGTGTTTTTCGGACAGAAACCGCAAAGGACGCCCGCCCCATGCAGGACATCGCCCACTGGCCACCCCGCCGCAGCGCCATCAGCGTGCAGCTGCTCACCCAGTTCGGCCTCGACCACGGCCTCTCGGTGGAACATTGTCTGGCCGGCACCCAGCTGGACTGGAACGCCCTCGCCGACCCCGGCGCCGAGGTCAATGCCGACCAGGAGCTGGCCCTGGTGCGCAACATCGTCCAGGCGCTGGGGCACATCCCCGGCATCGGCCTCAAGGCAGGCCGCCGCTACCACCTCAGCACCTATGGCATCTGGGGCTTCGCCCTGCTCAGCAGCCCCACCTACCGCAGCGCCGCCGAACTGGGCCTGCGCTACCTGGACCTGACCTACGCCTTCCACAGCATGCGCCTGGAAGAACACGACGATGAAGCGCACCTCGTGCTCGAAGGGCGCGGCCTGCCCGAGGACCTGCGCGGCTTCCTGCTGGAGCGCGACATCTCCGGCGCCCTCAGCGTGCAACGCGACCTGAACAACGCCGACCTGCCGCTGACCCGCGTCAGCCTGGCCCTGCCCGCCCCCGCCGACGCCAGGCCCTACCGCGAGCTGCTGGGGGTGACGCCGAGCTTCGCCGCGCCGGAGAACCGCATCGTCTTCGCCCGCGCCCTGCTCGACCTGCCGCTGCCCGGCGCCAACCCCCAGGTGGCGCAGCAGTGTGAGGCCCAGTGCAAGGCGCTGCTGGCCCGCCGCCGGGTGCGCGCGGGGCTCGCCGGGCGCATCCGCGATCGCCTGCTGTCGCAGCCCGGCCAGGTGCCGGACATGGAGCGCATCGCCACTGAACTGCACATGACCTCGCGCACCCTGCGCCGCCGCCTGGACGCCGAGGGCACCTCCTTCCGCCAGTTGCAGGAAGAGGTGCGCAACGCCCTGGCCGAGGAACTGCTGGCCGCCGATGGCATCCGACTGGAAGAGATCGCCGAACGCCTCGGCTATGGCGAGCTGTCCAACTTCATCCATGCTTTCAAGCGCTGGAAGGGCATCACGCCCGGCCAGTACCGCAGCCAACTCCAGCCCCGGAACGCCCTTTCATGAGATACGCCCTCGCCCTGCCCCTGCTGCTCGCCGCCGGCCCGCTGCTGGCCCAGACCCTGGAAACCCGCGGCTACCGCATCGAGATCATCGACCAGTGCGAAGAAGGCACGGTCGGCTGTGACAACGTGCTCTATCGCGGCACCAGCAAGAAGAGCGGCAACACCCTGGAACTCAAGGGCCGCCAGCTGATGCGCATGTGCGCCGACGGCGTCACCCCCTGCCATTCCCTGGGCTACGAGTTCAACAACGGCGATACCCATTACTTCGTCAGCGAGGACGGCCACCTGAGCGTGACCCGTGGCGAACGCACCCTGGTGGACCAGCAAGGGGAGTGGCGTTGATGGGCCAGGCCGACGACTACGCCGTGGTACCCGCCGAGCCGCGCCACCTGGCAGCTTTGGCCGAGATCGAACGCGCCGCCGCCAGCCTGTTCCCCGAACAGGCCATCCCTGCGTTGCTGCGCGAACAGACCGTGCCCCAGGCGCTGCTGGCCCAGGGCCAGGCCGAGGGCCGTCTGTGGGTGGCCCAGGACGAAGGCGGCATCGCCGTGGGCTTCGCCCTGGTGGAGGTGCTCGGTGGCATCGCGCTGCTGTCGGAACTGGACGTGCTGCCCGCCCTGGGCCGTCGTGGCATCGGCCGCCGGCTCATCGCCGCCGCCCGCGACTGGGCCGAGGCACGCGGCCACGAAGCGCTGTACCTGACCACCTTCGCCGACCTGCCGTGGAATGCGCCCTACTACGCCCGCCTCGGCTTCCGCCCATTGGAGGAGGACGAGCTGCATGACGAGCTGATCCGCCGCCTCAAGGAGGAAGAAGCCTTCGGCCTCGCCAACCGCGTGGCCATGCAGCTGTGCCTGGGCCCGGTGATCCCCGCGCCCAGGCCCGCCCCGGCCCCCGCCCCGATTCCCTAGCCCGGGCTTCGGCCCGGGAGCTGGCCCGCATAGGCCGCCGGCCACCCGCCCTGCGGTCGTTGCGTTTCCGCCCAACCGGGGCTTGGCTGATATCAGGACGCCGCAACATTTTGTGACATCGGCAGTCAATCCAATGGACAGGCCCGGCCCGCTTCCGCTCAAGGACGCGGCCCGGAACTCATTCCAGAGCGAGTGCCACGCCCCATGAGCAGCACGACCGAACACCTCGAGAGCCCCCATCCGCACTACAGCTTCGAAGAACGCCGCAAACGCGTGTTCGCCATAGTCGGCGCCTCTTCCGGCAACCTGGTGGAGTGGTTCGACTTCTACGTCTACGCCTTCTGCTCCATCTATTTCGCCCCGGCCTTCTTCCCCTCCGACGACCCGACCGTGCAGTTGCTGAACACCGCCGGCGTGTTCGCTGCGGGCTTCCTCATGCGCCCCATCGGCGGCTGGCTGTTCGGCCGCGTGGCCGACAAGTACGGGCGCAAGATCTCGATGATGATCTCGGTGCTGATGATGTGCGCCGGCTCCCTGGCCATCGCCTTCATGCCCACCTACGCCAGCATCGGCGCCCTGGCCCCGGCGCTGCTGCTGGTGGCGCGGCTGTTCCAGGGACTGTCGGTGGGCGGCGAGTACGGCACCACGGCCACCTACATGAGCGAGGTGGCGCTGAAGGGCCAGCGCGGTTTCTTCGCTTCCTTCCAGTACGTGACCCTGATCGGCGGCCAGCTGCTGGCGGTGCTGGTGGTGGTGATCCTGCAGCAGTTGCTGAGCGAGGACGAACTGCGCGCCTGGGGCTGGCGCATTCCCTTCGTGATCGGCGCGGCGACGGCGGTGATCGCCTTCTACCTGCGCCGCTCGCTGAACGAGACCGCCCGCGAGGACCAGTTGCACAACGAGGAATCCGGCAGCCTGGGCCACCTGTTCCGCCACCACAAGCGTGCCTTCGTCACCGTGCTCGGCTACACCGCCGGCGGCTCGCTGATCTTCTACACCTTCACCACCTACATGCAGAAATACCTGGTCAACAGCGCCGGCATGACCACCAAGACCGCCAGTGCCGTGATGACCTGCGCGCTGTTCGTCTACATGCTCATGCAACCGCTGTTCGGCGCCCTCTCCGACCGCATCGGCCGGCGCACCTCGATGCTCTGGTTCGGCGCCCTCGGTGCGCTGTGCACCTGGCCCATCCTTACCGCGCTCAAGGGCGTGCAGAGCCCCTACATCGCCTTCGCGCTGATCATCCTCGCCCTGGCCATCGTCAGCCTCTACACCTCCATCAGCGGGCTGGTGAAGGCCGAGATGTTCCCCCCGGAAGTCCGCGCCCTGGGCGTCGGCCTGGCCTACGCGGTGGCCAACGCCATCTTCGGCGGCTCGGCGGAATACGCGGCCCTGGGGCTGAAGTCCATCGGCATGGAGGAGACCTTCTACTGGTACGTCTCGGCGATGATGGTGGTGGCCTTCCTCTTCAGCCTGCGGCTGCCGAAGCAGGCGAGCTACCTGCATCACGATCTGTAAGGGCGGCTGGGGTTGCCCTGCTGTCGTGGCTGAACGCAGCCGTTGTAGGGGCGACTTCAGTCGCCAAGCAGCCCGCAGGGCTGCCCTGCCCCCATCAGGGCAACGCCGTTGCCCGTGGGCGAATGAATTCGCCCCTACAGGTTGTGTGCCGCAACAGCCCGTAGGTCGGGTGCAACCCGACATTGTCCGTGCACGTGGATCGCGGGTTTCACCCGCCCTACGACAAGCTGCCGGCATCCTCCAGGCACAAAAAAGGCCCCTCGCGGGGCCTTTTGCATGGCACTCGGCTCAGTCGTTGCTCGGCTTGCCGATGGCTTGCAGCACGTACTGCGGCAGGGCGAAGGCGCCGAGGTGGATCTCGGGGTTGTAGTAGCGGGTGACGATGCCGCTGCCGGCGAAGCGCTGGCGCAGGGTGTCCAGGGAGACCTTGCGCGACGCGGGGTTGGTGGCGCCCCAGGCGAAGGTCATGGCGCCACCGATGTAGGTGGGCACGGCCGCCTGGTAGAAGTGCCAATCGGCGAACAGGCCATTCATGCGGCCGGCAGTGGTCTGCACCTCGCCCAGTTGCATGAAGGGCGTGCCGTTCTGGGTGACCAGGATGCCGCCGTCGTTCAGGCAGCGGCGGCAGGCCTGGTAGAAGTTCTCGGAGAACAGCACCTCGCCCGGCCCGATCGGGTCGGTGGAGTCGGAGATGATCACGTCGAACTTCTCCTCGGTGCTGGCGACGAAGCGCATGCCGTCGTCGATCACCAGGTTCAGCCGCGGGTCTTCATAGGCGCCCTTGGAGTGGTTGGGCAGGAACTCCTTGCACATCTCCACCACGGTGCCGTCGATCTCCACCATGGTGATGCTCTCGACGCCCTTGTGCTTGCGCACTTCGCGCAGCATGCCGCCGTCGCCACCGCCGATGATCAGCACGCGGCGCGCGGCGCCATGGGCGAGGATGGGCACGTGGGTGAGCATCTCGTGGTAGATGAACTCATCCGCCTCGGTGGTCTGGATCACGCCGTCCAGGGCCATGACGCGGCCCATGCGCGGGTTCTCGAAGATCACCAGGTGTTGGTGCTCGGTGCGCACTTCGTGGAGCAGCTTGTCCATGCGAAAACGCTGGCCGTAGCCTTCGTAGAGAGTTTCCTGGTAGTCGCTCATGAGGGGTCTCCCGTGATGGCTGCAGGTGGGCGGGCGGCGAGCCGGGTCCGTCCCGAAGAAAAGGCGCGCATTCTACGATGGCCCGGGTTACAGGTCGAACCGTGAAGGCCAGGAATTCGATGGTCAGTTTCCGAGAGACAGCCGTCACGACCGGCGGTATCGTCGCGCCATGAACGCATCCCTCCCCGCCGCCACCGGCCTGCACCTGCCTTACATCGAACCCTGGAGCTGGGAGCAGTTCCTGCGCCACTTCGCCCTGCGCCGGCTGCCCGGCGTCGAACGCATCGATGCCGCCAGCTACTGCCGCAGCTTCCGCCTCGGCGAACTGCACGGCTGGTTCCGCGTGCGCCCCGGCGCCGGGCACCTCACCCTGGAACTGAGCCCCTCGTGCATCGGCCGCGAGGCGGAACTGGTGGCGCGGGTGCGGCAGATGTTCGACCTCGACAGCGACCCCCTGGCCATCGCCCGGCACCTGCGCGGCGACCCGCAGCTGCAACCCCTGCTGGAGCGCTACCCGGGCCTGCGCCTGCCGGTGGCCTTCGACCCCTTCGAGCAGGGCGTGCGCACCATCATCGGCCAGCAGGTGACGGTGAAGGCGGCGGTGACCATTGCCGGGCGCTTGGTGGAACGCCTCGGCGAGCCCCTGGCGGACTCCCCCGACGACGGCCCCCTGCGCCTGTTCCCCACTGCTCGTGCCATCGCCGATGACCCGCTGCCGGGTATCGGCATGCCCGGCAAGCGCGTGGAAACCCTGCGCCGCTTCGCCGACGCGGTGGCCTCCGGCGCCCTGGAACTCTCGGTGGCCGAGGGCGTCGAAGCCCTCATCGCACGGCTCTGCGCCCTGCCCGGCATCGGCCCCTGGACCGCCGAATACATCGCCCTGCGCGCCTTCGGCCAGCCGGACGCCTTCCCCACCGCCGACCTGGGCCTGCTCAAGTCACCCTTCTGGGGGGAAACCGGCATCAGCGCCAAGGCCCTGGCCAGCCGCGCCGAGCACTGGCGGCCCTGGCGCGCCTACGCCGCCGTCTACCTCTGGCACAGCTACGCATCGGAGAATTGATCCATGTACTTCCGCTATCAGGACAGCCCCATAGGCCCGCTGCTGCTGGCCGGCGACGAGGCCGGGCTGCGCCTGCTGCACATGGAGACCGAACAGTCCACGGCGCTGGATCCGCTCTGGCAACCCGCCGCCCGCCAGCTGGACAAGGCCTGCCGCCAGCTGGACGAGTACTTCGCCGGCAAGCGCAAACGCTTTGACCTGCAGCTGGCGCCCCAGGGCACCGAGTTCCAGCGGGCCGCCTGGCAGGCGCTGCTGGAAATCCCCTACGGCCAGACCATCAGCTACGCCACCCAGGCCCTGCGCATCGGCCGGCCCAAGGCGGTACGCGCCATCGGCCTGGCCAACGGCGCCAACCCCATCGCGGTGATCATCCCCTGCCACCGGGTCATCGGCCGCGACGGCAGCCTCACCGGCTTCGGCGGCGGGCTGGAGCGCAAGGCCATCCTGTTGCGCCTGGAGGGCGCGGCGGTGCAGCCGGTGCAGGACCAGCTGCAGCTGATCTAGCGCGTCTAGTGCGGTGCGGGGATGCGCGCCAGGACCCGGGCCGGCTCGGTGAGGGGCAGCGCGACGATCAGGGCTTCGTCCGGCGCCGCCGCCGTTCCCGTCAACGCCGCCATGTTCGCCCCGTGGGTCACCAGCACCAGCGGCAGGCCGCGCGGCAGTGCGTTGATGGCCTGGCGCATGCGCTGCATGGCGGCGGTATCACCCTCGAAGTAATCCAGCTCGGCCATGGGTTGCGAAGCGCCCATGTGCAGTTCCAGGGCGGTGTCCTGGGTGCGGCACCAGCGCCCGGTGAAGAGGCGCGGCGCCTCGATCCAGTGGCTACGCAGCAGCTGGCCCCATTGCTGGGCCTGGTAGCGCCCGCCACCGTCGAGGTTGCGCTGGGTGGTGCAATCGCCGAGGCGGAAGCTGTCCGGGTCGCCCGCGCCCGGTGCGCTGGCGTGATGCATGAGAAACACCGCCTGGCCACTGCGCAAGGCAGCCCAGGCGGCGTCTTCGGAAGCGTGAACGGGCAGCGCCAGGCAGGCGCAGAGCAGCAGCCAGGCGCCGCAGCGCCGGCTCATATCCTCACATTGCCGCGGGGCCCGGCGATGGCCCAGATGATCAGGCCGATCACCGGCAGCAACACGATCAGCAGGATCCACAACACCTTCATGCCGATCTCGACATTGCTTTTGATGACGTTGAGGATGGCCCAGATATCCAGGGCGAGGATGATCAGCCCGGCGAGGCTGTTGAGGATCGAACCCATGGCGATGCTCCTTATTGCGGGGGTTGTGAGTGCAGGATAGGTGAGCCTGGATCAACGGTGCAGGCGACGCGGCCCCATCCAGGCCCAGTTGAACAGCCCGAGCAGCGGGAACAGCAGCAACAGCGCGGTCCAGAGGACCTTCTGCTCGCGCCGCGCACCGCTGCCCAGCACGTTGAACAGCGCCCAGGCGGTGAGCAGCAGGTACAGCGTGCCCAGCACGGCGTACAGGGTCATCGCGTGTTGGCTCATGGCAGGCTCCTGCAGGGTGGCTATCCAGTGTTAGGACACGGGCGCCGGCCAGGGTGTTCCCCGCACCGTCATCAAGGCTCCCACGCCGCGTCGGATGGCCCTACAATCGCGCCTTTCCCACCCACCCAGGATGCACGCGTGCTCAAGGCCTTGCGCTTTCACCTCAACCAGCTCGCCTGGCTGGCCCTGGTCACCCTGGTGCTTGGCCAGTTCGGCCGCCTGCACTGGGGCCTGGAGCTGCTCAGCCACTTCATGCCGATCCAGGCGGTGGTGATGCTGGTCGGCGCTGCCGTGCAACCGCGCAATGCCTCCTCGCTGCTGTTCGCCCTGTGCGGGCTGGGCGCCCTGGCCTGGTCGCTGACACCGCTGCCCACCGAGCCCCTGGCGACCGATGCGCCCACGCGGCGCTTCCTCGCCTTCAACCTGAAGCAGGACAACGCGGATGCCGCCGCCGATGCCCGCTGGCTGGCAGAACAGAAGGCGGACCTGATTTTCGTCAGCGAGGCCACGCCCGCCTGGTCCGAGCAACTGGCCGCGCTGCGCCCCTTCGAGGCCTGCGCCCGCTACAGCGATTCGCCCTTCGGCCTGGCGCTGTTCTCGCGCCTGCCGCTGAAGCGCTGCCAGGTGCTGGAACTCACCGGCCCTGCCGCCGGCTACCCCTACCTGCGTGCCGAGCTGGAAGACGGCACGGTGGTCTTCGGCCTGCATCCACCGCCGCCGCTGGGAGCCGATCTGGCGCTGGCCCGTGACGAATCACTGCGGCAACTGGCGGAGCGTATCGCCGCCGAAGGGCCGGAGGTGGTGGTACTGGGGGATCTCAATATCACGGCTTATTCACCGCGCCTGCGGGACTTTCTCGACAACGCCGGGCTGCGCCTGACCAGCCCGCGCATCCGCCCCACCTGGTGGCCGGGCATGCTCGGGCTGGATCACATCCTGGTACGCGGCGAACGGCCGGTGCGCGCGGTGG
The DNA here is from genome assembly GCF_025685765.1 of Pseudomonas sp. PDM13. Taxonomy (NCBI): domain Bacteria; kingdom Pseudomonadati; phylum Pseudomonadota; class Gammaproteobacteria; order Pseudomonadales; family Pseudomonadaceae; genus Pseudomonas; species Pseudomonas sp. PDM13. The sequence goes on from NZ_JAOTQU010000013.1 coordinate 34,585, forward strand.
GCACCCTGCCCTGGCGCGGCTCGGATCACCGCGCGGTGTGGCTGGACCAGTAAGGCCCGGCAGGGCTCAGGCGCGCGCCGGGTCGATCACCGCGAAGCTGGCCACGGTGGGGTGGCTGCCCAGCTCGCCGCCTTCACGGGCCAGGCCGATGGTGGGCATGCCGGCCTGCTGGGCGGCGTCCAGCTCCTGCACCACATCGGAGAGGAAAAGGATGTCGCCGGCAGGAAGGCCGATGGCGTCGGCGATGCGCCCATAGGACGCCGCCTCGCGCTTGGGCCCGGAGGTGGTGTCGAAGTAGCCGGAGAACAGCGGCGTCAGGTCGCCCGCCTCGGAGCAGCCGAAGATCAGCTTCTGCGCCTGGATCGAGCCGGAGGAATAGACGTACAGCGCGTAGCCGTCCTGCTTCCAGCGCTTCAGCGCCTCCACCGCGTCCGGGTAGACGTGGCCCTTGAGCTGGCCGGCGGCGTAGCCCTGTTCCCAGACCATGCCCTGCAGCGCCTTCAACGGCGTGGCCTTGCGGTCTTCGGCGATCCAGCCGAGGAGGATTTCCACCACCCGCAACGGCTCGGCCGCCGGCTCACCGCTCTCCACGCGCACCGCCTGCAGCTGCTCGGCGACATCCGGCCGCTCGGCGTGGGTCAGCACGAACTCCGGCAGGTGGCGGGCGGCATAGGGGAAGAGCACGTCGAAGACGAAGCTGACGGCGCTGGTGGTGCCTTCGATGTCGGTGAGGATGGCTTTGATGGGCATGCAGGCTCCGGTTTCGCGTTATTCAATGGGCCCCGAACGGGGCTGCTGGCAAGTGCGGGACGAGCGCAGGCTGGGGGTGGACGCAGGCTGGGCGTAGAGTGGGCGTAGGGTGGGCTTCAGCCCACCGTTTTTCCCCCAGCACCGGACGCTCAATCCTCCAACCGCGGGAACCGGCTGGCGATCTCCTCGCCGGTGAACTGCGCCACCCAGCCCTCGGGGTTGTTGAACAGGCGGATGGCGACGAAGTGCGGCTCCTCGCCCATGTCGAACCAGTGGCGGGTACCGGCGGGCACCGAGATCAGGTCGTTCTTCTCGCAGAGCACGGCATAGACGTAGTCGTCGATGTGCAGGGTGAACAGGCCGCGCCCGGCGACGAAGAAACGCACTTCGTCCTCGGCATGGCGGTGCTCGTCGAGGAACTTGGCGCGCAGCTCGGCCTTCTGCGGGTGGCTGCGGTCGAGGCTGACCACGTCGACGGTAACGTAGCCGCGCTCCTTCATCAGCGCATCGATCTGCGGACGGTAGGCGGCGATCACCTCCTCCTGCGGGGCACCGGCGGTGATCGGCGCACTGGCCTGCCAGCGCTCGAAGCGCACGCCGACATCGGCGAGGGTGCTGGCGATGTCGTCGACATGGGTCAGTACCTTGTTCGGTACGTCGGGGCTGGTCTCGTGGTAGACGGTAAGGCTGCTCATCTGGCTACTCCTGGCGCCGCGCTCCCGCTCTGGGGCGGGTCGGGCGGACGCACTATCGGTCATGCACCTTCGGCGGAAGGAAGCGTCAGGGTCGGGTGATGGCGCGAACCTTCAGCTCGCACTCGAAAAGAAACTCGAAGGCTTCCACCTGGCGCAGCGCATCGCTCATGCGCGGGCCCCAGGTATAGAGGCCGTGGCCACGGATCAGGTAGCCCACGCAATCGGGGTGCTCGTCCAGCCAGGGCTGCACCTTGGCGGCGAGGCGGGCGATGTCCTGGTCATTGTCGAAGATCGGCACCAGCACCTGGGATTCGTGGGTGGCGATGCCGCTGAAGGCCTTCTGCAGCTCGTAGTCGGCGAACACCAGGGAGTCGGCCAGGGTCATGCGCGAGAGCACGGTGGCGTTCACCGAGTGGGTGTGCAGCACGGCGCCGATCTCCGGCTTCCAGCGGTACAGCTGGGTGTGCAGCAGGGTTTCGGCGGAGGGCTTCTTGCCCGGTTCCAGGCTGTTGCCGTCGAGGTCGGTGGCGAGGACGTCGTCCAGGCCCAGTTCGCCCTTGTGCTTGCCGGAAACGGTCAGCAGCGCCTGGTCGGCGGACAGCCGCGTGGAGTAGTTGCTGCTGGTGGCCGGCGACCAGCCGCGTCCATACAGGAAGCGACCGGCATCGATGATCTGCTGGGCGAGTTGTTGGCGGTTCATGCCCGCTCCTCTTTCAATTGAGTGGCAATGATAACGGCAGCGGCCATGGCTGCCAGGCTGGCGATGACGAAGGTCCAGGAGGAGCCCAGGCTGGTCCAGCTGTAACCCGAGTACAGGGCTCCGAGCGCGCCGCCGGTGCCGGCGAGTGCCGCGTAGAGCGCCTGGCCCTGGCCTTGCTGCTGCGGGCCGAACTGGCGTTGCACGAAATGGATGGCCGCCGCATGGAAGCTGCCGAAGGTCGCCGCATGGAGCACTTGGGCGAACAGCAGCACCGCGAGGTTGTCGGCGAAATGGCCCAGCAGCAGCCAGCGCAACGCCGCGAGCAGGAAGCTCGCGGCCAGCACCTGGCGCACCGAGAACCGCGCGAGGATGCGCGCCATCACCAGGAACATCAAGACCTCGGCCACCACGCCCAGCGCCCAGAGCTGGCCGATGAAGCCGCGCGGGTAGCCGAGGGCCTCCAGGTAGATGGTCTGGAAGGTGTAGTAAGGCCCGTGGGACAGCTGCATCAGCCCCACGCACAGGTAGAACGCCAGTACGCCCGGCTGGCGCAGCTGGGCGATGAAGCCGCCCTGCTCCAGGCCGTTGTCGCGGGCCAGCGGCGTGGCGTTGGGCACCCACCAGCTGCTGGCGACGATGCCGGCCATGATGATCACCAGCGCCAGCGGGTAGACGTCCAGGCTGAACACCTCGAAGGCCTTGCCCAGGCCGACCACGGTGAGGATGAAGCCGATGGAGCCCCACAGGCGGATCTGGCTGTAGCGCGCGGCCTGCTCCTTGAGGTGCGCCAGGGTGATCACCTCGAACTGCGGCAGCACCGCGTGCCAGAAGAAGGCGTGCAGGGCCATGATCATCGCCAGCCAGGCGTAGCTCTTGTCGATGAAGATCAGGGCGAAGGTGCACAGGGTGCAGAGCGCGCCGAAGCGCACGATGGCCAGGCGCCGGCCGCTGCGATCACCCAGCCAGCCCCAGAGGTTGGGGGCCACGCAGCGCATCAGCATGGGGATGGCCACCAGCTCGCCGATGCGCGCCGGGGAGAAGCCCAGGTGGGCGAAGTACAACCCGAGGAAGGGCGCCGTGGCGCCCAGCAGGGCGAAGTAGAACAGGTAGAAACCGGACAGCCGCCAATAAGGCAGCGCGCTGCCCGTCACAGCTGGCCGAGCACCGGGGTGGCGACCTGCACGCCGGCGTTCTGGCCGCGATGGCGCAGCAGGTGGTCCATCAGCACGATGGCCATCATGGCTTCGGCGATGGGCGTGGCGCGGATGCCGACGCAGGGGTCGTGGCGGCCCTTGGTAATCACGTCCACCGGGTTGCCGTCGACATCGATGGAACGGCCCGGGGTGGTGATGCTGGAGGTGGGCTTCAGCGCCAGGTGGGCGACGATCGGCTGGCCCGAGGAGATGCCGCCGAGGATGCCGCCGGCGTTGTTGCTGAGGAAGCCTTCCGGGGTCAGCTCGTCACGGTGCTCGGTGCCACGCTGGGCGACGCTGGCGAAACCGGCGCCGATCTCCACGCCCTTCACCGCGTTGATGCTCATCAGCGCATGGGCCAGCTCGGCGTCCAGGCGGTCGAAGATCGGCTCGCCCAGGCCCGGCATCACGCCTTCGGCGACCACGGTGATCTTGGCACCGACGGAATCCTGGTCACGGCGCAGCTGGTCCATGTAGGCCTCCAGCTCCGGCACCTTGTCCGGGTCGGGGCTGAAGAAGGCGTTCTGCTCCACCGAATCCCAGGTCTTGAAGGGGATTTCGATCGGGCCGAGCTGGCTCATGTAGCCGCGCACACTGATGCCCAGGGTGGCCAGGTACTTCTTGGCGATGGCGCCGGCGGCGACGCGCATGGCGGTCTCGCGCGCCGAGGAACGGCCGCCGCCACGGTAGTCGCGGATGCCGTACTTGTGGTGGTAGGTGTAGTCGGCGTGGGCCGGGCGGAACAGGTCCTTGATCGCCGAGTAGTCCTTGGACTTCTGGTCGGTGTTGCGGATCAGCAGGCCGATGGAGCAGCCGGTGGTGCGGCCCTCGAAGACGCCGGAGAGGATTTCCACCTCGTCGGCTTCCTGGCGCTGGGTGGTGTGACGGCTGGTGCCCGGCTTGCGGCGGTCGAGGTCACGTTGCAGGTCGTCCAGGGAAAGCTCCAGCCCCGGCGGGCAGCCGTCGACGATGGCGACCAGCGCCGGGCCGTGGCTTTCGCCAGCCGTGGTGACGGTGAACAGCTTGCCGTAGGTGTTGCCGGACATGCACAGTGCTCCGCTGAAATTGGGCCTCGAAGAAAGGCCGAGGAGTATACCTGCGGCGCCCGGCCAGTTCACCCACGAACCTTGCGCCGGCGCCGGCGTCCAAGCCACATCGCCGTACCCGGAACCCTTCATGCCACGCCTCCGCCCCCTGCTCGCCCTCCTCTTCCTGACCCTCACCGGCACCGCCCTGGCCGACCCCTGGACCATCCTCCAGCGCCCCATCGAGCTGGAGACCGCCACCGGCACGCTGCACGGCACCCTGCTGCGGCCCAAGACCGACGCGCCGGTGCCGGTGGCGCTGCTGCTGGCCGGCTCCGGCCCCACCGACCGCAACGGCAACAACCCCATGGGCGGGCGCAACGACAGCCTGAAGAAACTCGCCGAGCTGCTGGCGCGCAACGGCATCGCCAGCGTGCGTTACGACAAGCGCGGCATCGCCGCGAGCCAGGCCGCCGGCCCCGACGAGCGGCAACTGAGCGTCGACCTTTATGTGGCCGATGCGGTGGCCTGGGGCCGCAAGCTGAAGGCCGACCCACGCTTCTCGCGCCTGGTGCTGATCGGCCACAGCGAGGGCGCCTTGATCGCCAGCCTGGCCGCGCCGGGTGCCGGGGCCGATGCGCTGGTGTCCATCGCCGGCAGCGCCCGTCCCATCGACGCGCTGTTGCGCGAGCAGTTGCAGCAGCGCTTGCCGCCGCCGCTGATGGCCCGCAGCGACGAAATCCTCGCCAGCCTCAAGGCCGGGCATCAGGTGTTGCACGTGCCCAAGCCGCTGCTGGTGCTCTACCGCCCCAGCGTGCAGCCCTACCTCATCTCGCTGTTCGCCAAGGACCCGGCCGCCGCCTTCACCGCCGTGCAGGCGCCGGCGCTGATCGTCCAGGGCAGCCACGACATCCAGGTGAGCGTGGACGACGCCCGCGCCCTGCAGGCGATCCGCCCGGACGCCGAGCTGGCGATCATCCCCGGCATGAACCACATCCTGCGCATCACCCCGGCGGATGCCCCCGACCCGCTCGCCACCTATAATTCCCCGGGCCTGCCCCTGGCCCGCGAGCTCGGTGAGCGCCTGATCGCCTTCATCGAGCGGCTGCCCTCCAGTGCCGGGGAAAACGGCCGATAAGGGACAGGTCAGCGCGCCGTCATGGGGCCCGCTGCGCCCAGCCACAGGATTGTGCTCGATGACCGAAGACGAAACCGAACAGACGGAAACCGCCGAACCCATAGCCCAGCCACACCCGTGGACGGACCTGGAGCCGGAGCGTTTCCAGCTGCTGCGCCTCGCCCCGCTGCCCACCGACAGGCAGACCGGCGCGCGGCCGTTGCGCTTCGTCCAGCTCGGTGAGGTGGAACGCCACAGCGCCGATCAGAGCGTGCTGCACCTGAGCCTGCACCTGCCCGGCCAGCGGGTGCGCAAGGAACAGAACCTGTTCGAGGTCTGGGCCGATCACCGCAGCAAGGAGGTGCGTTTCGGCGCCGACAGCGGCCTGCAACTGGAACCGCAGAACCGCGGCCTGGGCCGTTTCCTGCTGGCACGCGGCATCGGCTGGGCCCGCCGCCACTGGCCGCACTACAAGGTCGAAGGCGGCGCCCTGGCGGCCAAGGACGCGGTGGCCGAAGAGCTCCGCCTGCGCCGGGATCACTTTCTCAAGGCCCAGGGCTTCGAAGTCACCTACCTCGACGCCCTGCAGCTCAAGGCCGAATACCGTGCCGGGCGCGTCAGCGAACTGCACGAGGATTGGAACAAGGAAAAGGTGCAGGTCGTCGAGATGCTCGACGCTGCCGCCATGCTTCAGCAGGCCGACCACAACCTGCACCAGCAGGAGATCGAAATCCGCAAGCTGCAGCAGCAGGTCAACGCCTTTCGCCGCGAGGACAGTGGCCTGCGCTTCACCATCGCCTGCCTGGTGGTGTTCGCGGTGTTCCAGGCCGGGCTGCTGATCTGGATCGCCACCCACTGAGCCCGCGCGCTACCCACGCACGCAATGCGAGGCAGGGCCTGTAGGTCGGGTGCAACCCGACACGCGGGTTTCACCCGCCCTACGTCCCCCCCAAATGCCCAGGCATGAAAAAGCCCGTCGCCTGGCGGGGACGGGCTTTCGGGCTTGCCGTGGCTCAGCCGTTCAGGCGCGAACGGAACAACGCCTGGTGCTCGCGGCACTGGCTGGCACTGAGCAGGAACACGCCGTGGCCGCCATGGGCGAACTCCAGCCAGGTGAAATCCACTTCCGGGTACAGCGCCTCGACGTGTACCTGGCTGTTGCCCACTTCGATGATCAGCGTGCCGCGCTCGGTGAGGTGGTCGGCGGCCTCGGCCAGCATCCGGCGCACCAGGTCCAGCCCGTCGTCACCGCACGCCAGGCCCATGGCCGGCTCGTGCTGGAACTCCTCGGGCATGTCGGCGAAGTCTTCGGCGTCCACATAGGGCGGGTTGGACAGGATCAGGTCGAAACGCTGGTTCGGCAGCCCCTCGAAACCGTCGCCCTGGACGGTGAAGACGCGCTCTTCCAGGTCATGCCGCTCGATGTTCAGGTTGGCGACTTCCAGGGCATCGAAAGACAGGTCGGCCAGCACCACTTCGGCATTGGGGAAGGCATGGGCCGTGGCGATACCGATGCAGCCGGAACCGGTGCACAGGTCGAGGATGCGCGCGGGCTCGGCGGCCAGCCAGGGCTCGAAGTTCTGCTGGATCAGCTCGGCGATGGGGGAACGCGGCACCAGCACGCGCTCGTCCACCACGAAGGGCATGCCGCAGAACCAGGCCTCGCCCAGCAGATAGGCCACCGGTACACGCTCGAGAATGCGGCGGCGCAGCAGCGCCTGGACGTGGGCGCGCTCGTCGTCTTCCAGGCGGCAATCGAGGTAGCTGTCGGCCACTTCATAAGGCAGGTGCAGCGCGCCCAGCACCAGCTGGCGCGCTTCGTCCCAGGCGTTGTCGGTGCCATGGCCGAAGAACAGGTTTTCCGCATGGAAACGGCTGACCGCCCAGCGGATGTGATCACGCAGGGTGCGCAAACGGGACTCGGACACGAAGACGACCTCAGAAAACTCGGGTGGGTGATTCTACACCCGTCGGCTCACGGCTTGCGACGCGTTGGCGGGCCGGGCTCTTCCTCGCGCTCGCGACGCAACTCGCGCATCACCGCGATGGACACGGCCAGGGCGAAGAGCAACCAGAAATAAGCGGGGACCTCAGAGAAATCGGGCATGGGCAGCTCCTTCTGCGGGGGGCTTCGCGTCCTGCGAAACACACCGATAGTGCACGGCCGCCCGACGATCGACAAGTCAGTTGCGCGACATGGTTCACTTATCGCTCCGCTCGGCGGACAATGGCCGACAAAGCCGTACCGGAGATTCGCATGTCCGCCCCCAAATCCATGTTCCAACTGAGTGGCCGCGGCTACCCGCCCGCCAGCCTGAACAACGCCACCCTGGTGATCATCGACGCGCAGGAGGAGTACCGCAGCGGTGTTCTCGCCCTGCCCGGCCTGGATGCCGCGCTGGAGGAGATCGCCACCCTGCTGGCAGCCGCCCGCGCCATCGGCAGCGCCGTGGTCCACGTCAAGCACCTGGGCGTTCCCGGCGGCCTGCTCGACCCCCAGGGCGAACGTGGCCAGCACCTCCCCGAAGTCGCCCCGCTGCCGGGCGAAACCGTGGTCGAGAAGCGCCTGCCCAACGCCTTCGCCGGCACCGAGCTGCATGACCGCCTGCAGGACATCGGCCACCTGGACCTGGTGGTCTGCGGCTTCATGACCCATTCCAGCGTCAGCACCACCGTGCGTGCCGCCAAGGACTACGGCTACCGCTGCACCCTGGTCAGCGCCGCCTGCGCCACCCGCGACCTGCCCACTCTCGATGGCGGCGTGATCAGCGCCGACGAGATGCACCGCGTCGAAGTCATCGCCCTCGCCGATAACTTCGCCAGCGTCGTGCCCCACGCCCGCGCCCTGGCCTGAGCCTGAGCGCTACACATCTCGCGACATCCAATCGGGCGAACGACCGGAACCACGCTGACGTGCGCCGGTCATACGCCCGATTGCCAATGAGGACGTCCGGATGAAGTTATCCGATGGTTTCGATGCCCGCCGCCTGCGTCCACGTGGGCCGGGCAGCTGGCGCTGGCGTATCGCCGCAGCCTTCGCTGCGCTGGTCGCCGGTTTCGGCATCCTGCTCGCCATGGCCGGCGCCGCCACCCTGCTCGGCCGGCCGCCGGCACTGGGTACGTTGAATGACAGCACCGGCGCCGCCATGACGCTGCTGGTGATCGGCCTGCTGTGCCTCTGGTTCGGTGTCGCCGGCTGGCGCATCGCCCGCCGCCGCTCGCGCCGCCGCAACGACCTGAGCCTGTCCCCCGGGCTGATGAAGAAACGCGACTGACGCCCAGGCGCTGGGTAAACTAGGCCTCCTTCGTGGAGGCCTTATGCAAGACGACGACTTTTCCCTGTTCAACGACCAGATGCGTGGCGTGAAGCGCATCCAGCACGACCGTGCCGACACCGGCAAGCCGAAGGCCGACCGCAAGCAGGTCGCCAGCCTGCGCCAGAATGCGACCCAGATAACCGAGTCGACCAAGGTGGACGGCCTCTCCGACCTGTTCGTCATCGACGTCGGTGCCGAGGACGAACTGCACTGGGCCCGCGACGGCGTCCAGGAAGGCCAGATGCGCAAGCTCAAGCTCGGCCAGATCGGCTTCGAAGGCAGCCTCGACCTACACGGCATGAGCGTGGAAAAAGCCCGCGAAACCCTGTGGGATTTTTTCGCCGAAGCGGCGAAATTCGAAATCCGCTGCGTGCGCATCACCCACGGTAAGGCCGCACGCCTGGATGGCAAGCGCCCGCTGATCAAGAGCCACGTCAACACCTGGCTGCGCCAGCACCCGCAGGTGCTGGGCTTCACCTCCTGCCTGCCGCGCCACGGCGGCACCGGCGCAGTCTATGTGATGCTGCGCCGCACCATGCTCGAAGGCCGCGACGAGTAGTCAGCGCGGAAAGCGCGGCACACCCGCCTCCCGCTCCACGCCGGTGCCGTTCACCACGAACGACACCGCGTGGTAGAAGCCGACCAGCATCAGGCACTCGATCAACTGCTCCTCGCTGAAGTGCGAGGCCAACCGTTGCCACAGCCCCTCCTCCACCTGCGCCGAACGGTTCAAGCCGTCGGCCAGCTCCATCAGCGCCAGTTCGGCCGCGCTCCAGAGCGCCGGGTCGGGGTGCTCGCTGCAACTGTCGGCCACCTGCTCCGCGCTGAACCCTGCGCGCTCGGCGAAGAAGGCCACGTGCACGCCCCATTCGTATTCGGCCCGGCAGCGGGCGGTGGTGCGCAGGATCAGCACCTCGCGCTCCCGCAGGGTGATGCTGCCGGGGTCCAGCAGGCCGCCGGCGATCAGGCGCTGCAGTACGCGAGGGTTACGCGCCATGCTGCGGAACAGCTTGAGCGGCGGCACGCCGGGCGGCATGACCTTGTCGAAGGCGGCTTGCACGGCCGGGTCATAGGGGGCATCGAGGGGCTGGATACGCGCAGTGCTCATGGCCGGATCTCCTGTCGGGCTGTTACGCTACGCAAAACGTAGCAGCAAAGCGTTTCGTCTGCTACTAAAAAAGTAGCAAGGAAACCGATCATGACCCTTCCCCTCCCCGGCAAACCGGTTCGCGGCTCCACCAGCGGCCGCCCGATCATGGCCCTGCTGGACCTCCTCGGCCGTCGCTGGAGCCTGCGCATCCTCTGGGAACTGCACCAGGGCCCGGCCACCTTCCGTGAACTCCAGGCGCGCTGCGAAGGCCTCTCGCCCTCCGTGCTCAACACCCGCATGGGCGAGTTGCGCCAGGCGCTGCTGGTCGACCTGGGGGATGCCGGCTATCGGCTCAGCGAAAATGGCGACGAGTTGATCCAGCGCTGCCTGCCCCTCGCCGAATGGGCTGAAACCTGGGCCGAACGCCTGCCGCCACCCTCGGCCGAATGACGCTGCCCATGCCCGGCGACGGGCGGCGATGGCGCTCGGCGGGAGCCTCACTATCCTCTGGAAGCCCTGCTGAGGGCTTGCAGTAGGGCCGCCATCGGTCCCCCCAATTCAACTGATGGCGGCCCTTTCCTCCCCTTCCGAGAGGCTCATCAGCCACCCCCGCGCAAATAAACCTGGGTTATTCGCCAGAGAAGAGTATGGTGTGCCCACTGGATGCAACGTGTCATTGCGATTTCTGACCTGATGTAACGATTCCCATCTTTCATCTCCTCGGCTTCTTTCGCTTTCGCCCTCAGTCTCGACCCGGATGTCCCGGCGTCGATGCCCTTTCCATTTCCCTGGAGATACATCATGTCCACTCGTCAAACCGGCACCGTCAAATGGTTCAACGATGAAAAAGGCTTCGGCTTCATCACCCCCCAGGAAGGCCCGGACCTCTTCGTTCACTACCGCTCCATCGAAAGCGCCGGCTTCAAATCCCTGGCTGAAGGCCAGCAGGTGAGCTACCTCGTCGCCAAAGGCCCGAAAGGCCTGCAAGCCGAGCAAGTTCAGGTGGTCTAACCCCCGCCTCGAAAGAAGCCCCGGGTTTCCGGGGCTTTTTTTTGCCTTCTCCTTTTTCAGCGCAGCGGAGCGACATGCCAGGCTATCTGATCAAGACCAGTACCTTCCGGGTGGGCGGCAGGGACTTCCACATGCAATCGCTGCTGGATGCCGAGCAGTTCCACGACCCGCTGGGCGAAGCCGCCAGCCGTGGCATCACCGAAGACACCTGGGCCCTGTTCGGCCAGGTCTGGCCGGCCGGCGAAGCGCTGGCGCAAAAGATCGCCACCCGCGACCTCACCGGGCTGCGCGTACTGGAAGTGGGCGCGGGCCTGTGCTTGGCCAGCCTGGTGGGCCACCAGCGCGGCGGCGACATGACCGCCAGCGACATCCACCCGCTGATCCCGGCCTTCCTCGCCGAGAACACCCGCCTCAATGCCCTGCCGCCGATGCGCTACGAAACCTGCGACTGGGGTGGCAGCGAGGCCTTCGGCGAATTCGACCTGATCATCGGCAGCGACCTGCTCTACGACCGCGACCACCAGGAGGACCTGGCCGACTTCATCGACCGCCACTCCGCCCGCTCCGTGGAAGTGCTGCTGGTGGACCCGGACCGCGACGACCAGCAGGCCTTCCACCACGAGATGGCCGAGCTCGGCTACGGCATGGCCATCACCCGCGCCGATTGCGTGCTGGCCAACGGCGAGAATTTCAGGGGTTCCTACCTGCGCTTCAATCGCGACAGCGTCGGCGCCTGACCCTCTCCATGGCGTGTGCGGATAGCCGGCAACGGCCCCGCCCGCAGTACAATTGCCGCCTCGCCCAGGCGACCCGACGCGTCGTGGCGGGTATGATGCCCGCCTCTATCGCCACTCGATCCGGCCATAGCGTGCAGAAGCTGTCCCAAGCCCACCCACGATGGGCAAGCGGTGCGGCCCCCGGAAGGGAGGCCCACGAAGGGCACGCTGATATTCCACTAGCCCCTGGAAGCCCCATGGAATCTAGCAATCAGAAACTCGAGCAACACTACACCGCGATCCTCGGCCAGCTCGGCGAGGACGTCTCCCGCGAAGGCCTGCTGGACACCCCCAAGCGCGCCGCCAAGGCCATGCAGTACCTCTGCCGCGGCTATGAGCAGACGCTGGAGGAAGTCACCAACGGTGCACTGTTCAGCTCCGACAACAGCGAAATGGTGCTGGTGAAGGACATCGAGCTGTACTCCCTGTGCGAACACCATCTGCTGCCCTTCATCGGCAAGGCCCACGTCGCCTACCTGCCGAGCGGCAAGGTGTTGGGCCTGTCCAAGGTCGCGCGCATCGTCGACATGTTCGCCCGGCGCCTGCAGATCCAGGAAAACCTCAGCCGCCAGATCGCCGAGGCCGTGCAGCAGGTCACCGGCGCCGCCGGTGTCGCCGTGGTCATCGAAGCCCAGCACATGTGCATGATGATGCGCGGCGTGGAGAAGCAGAACTCCTCCATGGTCACCTCGGTGATGCTCGGCGAGTTCCGCCAGAACGCCGCGACCCGCAGCGAGTTCCTCAGCCTGATCCGCTGAGTCGCGCGCCCATGAAAAAACCGGCCTCGGCCGGTTTTTTCGTTTATCGGGTTTCAGGATTCGAGGTGAGCTCTTCTCGCGAGTAAAAGTCCACGTCCTTAGAACGTGGCTTTGCTTTTTGGCCCCCCTAGAAGGGAGGCGCAATCAGACCTTGGAGCAAGCAGCAGCCGCTCACTCCGGACGTAGGGTGTGCTGCGCGCACCTCGGACTCACCGGAAGCACCGCGCGGAGGTGCGCACGGCACACCCTACGACACGCGTTCATCCTGTAGGGCTCTCAATTCAAATCGCCACAGGCAGAGCCGATGACTCATGACTACGCCCCAAGGACGTGGTTTCCCACGTTCAAATGAATTCGCACACAAGTCCGGCGGAGCCGGGTGCAGCACATCGTTTTACCTGAACCAAGCGAGCTAGAAGCTCCGCCCATCCACCTTCACCACCTTCAGGGTGTCGGGGTCGACGCCCTCCAGGCAGCGCACGTTCACCGCCGCCATGGCATTGCCCTGGGGATCGGCCGCCTCGCCGAAGGGCGCGCAGCCGCAGTTGGCGCAGAAGTGATGGGCGATGTGCATGCGGTTGAAGCGGTAGGTGGACAGGTCCGTGTCCGGGGTCGACAGCGTCAGTTGCGCCCGTGGCACGAACCACAGCAGGTAGCCGCGCTTGCTGCAGAGCGAGCAGTTGCACTCCATCACCTCGGCGAGCGGGCTGCCGTCCACCTCGAACGCGATCCGGCCGCAATGGCAGCCGCCTTTGTATTTCATGGGTCTCTCCCTGCCTGGCCCGTCGCAGGCCGATGTCGCCACGTTAGACCAGGGTCGCCCAGTGCGCCACGTCCAGGCGGAAGCCCAGCAGCGTCTCCTCGCGACCCCGGAACTCGCGGGGGAAGCACTGCCCCAGGGGCTGCAGGCCGATGCCGGTCATCACCCGCGCCGAGGCCGGGTTGTGCGCCAGGCAGTAACCCTCCACCCAGGCCAGGCCGAGCGCCTCGAAGGCGTGGGCCAGCACCAGGCGTGCGGCCTCCTGCATGTAGCCCTGGCCCCAATGGGGCTTGCCGATCCAGTAGGCCAGTTCGCCGGATTCGGCGCCGGCTCGCAGCCCCATCAGGCTGATGCAGCCGAGCAGCGCATCGTCCTCGCGCCGGACGATGGCCCAGGTGATACGCGGGCGCTGCGGGTAGCCGGGCTCCAGGCTGGCGATCCAGCCCTGGGCCAGTTCCAGGGGATAGGGATGGGGAATGGTCGCGGTGGTCGCCGCGATGGCCGGGTCACCGGCCAGGCGCCGGACCTCGGGCGCGTCGTCGGCCCTGAAGGGGCGCAGCGCGACGCGCGGGCCATTGAGCGATGGCGTCGTCATGTGCGGGCCTCCCTGCCCCGTGGTGTGTCGTCAGCCCAGCATGCTCACGTGTTTCGGGTGGCTGGCCACGCGGTCCATCCAGGCCAGCACGGCCGGGAAGCGCGAGAGGTCGAAACCGCCCTCTTCCGCCACATGGGTGTAGGCATAGAGGGCGATGTCGGCGATGGAGTACTGCTCGCCCACCAGGTACGGCGTGCGCGAAAGCTGCTGTTCCATCACCTTGAGCGCCTTGTAACCGCGCGCCAGGCAGGTGCGGTATTCCTCTTCGCGCTCGGCGGGCATGCCCTGGTAGAGCTTGATGAAGCGCGCCACCGCCACGTAGGGCTCGTGGCTGTACTGCTCGAAGAACTGCCACTGCAGCACCTGGGTGCGCAGGCGCGGCTCGCTGGGCAGCAGGTCGCTGCCGTCGGCGAGGAAGTTGAGGATGGCGTTGGACTCCCACAGCGTGGTGCCGTCTTCCAGCTCCAGTACCGGGATCTTGCCGTTGGGGTTCAACGCCAGGAAGGCCTCGCTCTGGGTCTCGCCCTTGAGGATGTCCACCGGCACCCACTGGTAGGGCTTGCCGAGCAGGGTGAGGATCAGTTTGACCTTGTAGCAATTGCCGGAGATGTAATCGCCGTGAACCTTGTACATGTCGTACTCCTCGATCAGGCGGCCTCGGCGGCCAGTGCGTGACGGATGACCCCGGCGAGGCGCTGCAGGCCTTCGCCCAGGCGCTCGGGTGCCACATGGCTGAAGTTAAGACGCAGATAGCCGGGATGCTGGTCCGGGTCGATGAAGAAAGGCTCGCCCGGCATGAAGGCGACGTTCTGCTCCAGCGCCGGCTTGAGCAGGGTGCGGGTGTCCAGCGGCTGTTTCAGTGCCAGCCAGAAGAACAGGCCGCCCTGGGGAATCTGCCAGGTGGCGAGGTCGGCGAAGTGTTCCTCCAGCGCCGCCTGCATGGCGTCGCGGCGCTGGCGGTAGAAGTCGCGCAGTTCGGCCAGGTGCTCGCGGTACTGCTCGGTGCCCAGCCATTGCAGGGCCTGCCACTGGCCGATGCGGTTGGTGTGCAGGTCGGCGGACTGCTTCAGGCGCAGCAGGTAGGGGAACAGGTCCGGGCTGGCGATCAGGAAGCCCACGCGCAGGCCCGGCAGCAGGGTCTTGGACACCGTGCCGGTGTAGATCCAGCTGGCCTTCTTCAGGCGGCTGACGATGGGGGTGGCGGTGCCTTCGTCGAACACCAGCTCGCGGTAGGGCTCGTCTTCGATCAGGGTCACGCCGAACTCGTCCAGCAGCGCCGCCACGGCATCGCGCTTGGCTTCGCTGTAGCGCACGGCCGAGGGGTTCTGGAAGGTCGGGATCAGGTAGGCGAAGGCCGGCTTGTGCTGCTCCAGGCGCTGGCGCAGGGAGGCCAGCTCGGGGCCGTCGGCTTCCTGGGCCACCGCGATGCAATCGGCGCCGAACAGCTGGAAGGCCTGCAGGGCGGCCAGGTAGGTCGGCGCCTCCAGCAGCACTTCCGTGCCCGGGTCGATGAACAGCTTGGAGGCCAGGTCCAGGGTCTGCTGGGAGCCGCTGACGATCAGTACCTGGCTGGCGTCGCACTGCACACCCAGCTTCTGCGCCTCGGCGGCGATGGCCTCGCGCAGCGCCGGCTCGCCTTCGCTCATGCCGTACTGGCCCATGCTCACCGGCATGTCCGCCCACTCCACCTTCGGCAGCATCGGTTCGGCCGGCAGGCCACCGGCGAAGGACATCACCTCCGGGCGCTGCGCCGCGGCGAGGATTTCACGGATCAAGGAGCTTTTCAGGCGGGCGATGCGTTCGGAGAAGGCCATGGGTTGTCACCGGGTGCGAAGGCGGGAAAATTGAGTCAAACTGCTTGACCGAAATTACGATGCCCGGGATGGATACGTCAATATGCTTGACCTTAAAAACCCAGCCGTCCAGCACGCCGCCATGGAAGCCTTCTTCTTCGGCTACCAGGCCTTCACCAGCAAGCCCGACGAAATGCTCGCCCGTCGCGGCCTGTCGCGGGTGCACCACCGCATCCTGTTCTTCATCGCCAAGTACCCGGGGCTCAGCGTCAAGGAGATGCTCGGCTACCTGGGCGTCAGCAAGCAGGCACTGAACACGCCCCTGCGCCAATTGATGGAGATGGACCTGGTGCAGAGCGCCGCCGCCGACGACGACAAGCGCAAGCGCCAACTGGGCCTGACCGCCGACGGTTCGAAACTGGAGAAGAGCCTGCGCCGCGAGCAGGCACGCCTGCTGGAGCGCGCCTTCAGCGAGGCCGGGGCGGACGCGGTGGATGGCTGGCTGAAGGTCAACCAGGCACTGTCCAGCGCGCGCCCGGGCGAGAGCGAAGAAGCCGCCTGACTCAGGCCCGCCCGGCCATGTCCCTGGCGCCGCGGAAGAACACCAGCGCCATGGCGATGGACGAGCCCAGCAGCGGCAGCAGGGAAACCAGCACCAGCAATACCGTCGCCATCATCACCCCGCCCACCAGCAGCAACCAGGCCATGACGCGGAACGGCGGATAGACGTTCTGCACCTTGAGCAGGCGCACCGCCAGCCAGATGACCACGGCGCCATAGCCGACCATCAGCCCCAGGTACGCCCCCAGCTGCCAGCCCAGGCGCGCCATGGCCGCGTCGTCCACCAGCATCATCATCACCTGGGACACCACGCCCGCCAGGATCACCAGCCAGGTCGGCCAGGCCAGCCCGGTGGCGGCGAAGCGCGCCTCGGCGAAGCCCTTCAGGCGCAGGCTCAGGTAGCTGCCCAGCAGCATCACCGCCAGGCCCAGCCAGTCGGCGACCAGCGAGGCACTGTGGATGCCGATGAAATCCCCCAGGAAGATGAACACCAGCACCGCCACCGACCCCAGGGCCGAGATCAGGCACAGCCAGCCCAGCAGGTTGAGCAACCCCGGGCTCCAGCCCGGCAGTTCGTGAGGAGCTTGTGTGCCCACCAGATCAGTCTGGGGTGCGGCGTAGGGGTTTTCGTCCATGTGGCGGGGCTCCTGGGGAAACTCGAAACCGGAACAGTACTGGCTGTATCCACGCTCGTCACGCGACTGTATCGCTTTTTGCGCGCTTCGCTGTACGGGGCGCGGCAACGCGCCACGCCGTAGGCTTCCAGCATTCCAAAAAGAGTGCCCCGCCATGAGCCTGGAACTGCTGCTCGCCTTCGCCCTGTTCGCCTTCGTCACCTCGGTCACGCCGGGCCCCAACAACATGATGCTGCTCGCCTCCGGGGTGAACTTCGGCGTGCGCCGCAGCCTGCCGCACATGCTCGGTATCAGCCTGGGCTTCATGGTCCTGGTGATCGCGGTCGGCCTCGGCCTGCACCAGGTCTTCGAGCAGGTGCCGGTGCTCTACACCACCCTGCGCTACCTGGGCGCGGCCTACCTCCTTTACCTGGCGTGGAAGATCGCCGGCTCCGGCGCCCCCGACAGCCGTGACAGCGGCGCGCGGCCCTTCACCTTCCTCCAGGCGGCGGCCTTCCAGTGGGTCAACCCCAAGGCCTGGGTCATGGCGATCGGCGCCATCACCACCTATACCCCCCAGGACAACTTCGTCACCAACGCGCTGCTGATCGCCGCGCTGTTCGCCCTGATCAACTGCCCCAGCGTCGGGCTCTGGACCGTGGCCGGCAGCCTGCTGCGCCGCTGGCTGTCCTCGCCACGGGTGCTGCGTGCCTTCAATATCGGCATGGCCCTGCTGCTGGTGGCCTCGCTCTACCCGATCCTCGTCGACTTCAAGGGAACCGTCTGATGACCCAGGCTTCCGACTCCAGCGCCGCCCTGCCCCGCCTGCGCCCGCTGGCCGACTCCTCGCCTTCGGCGGTGGTGGCGGGCTTCATCGCCATGCTCACCGGCTACACCAGCTCCCTGGTGCTGATGTTCCAGGCCGGCCAGGCCGCCGGGCTCAGCGCCGGGCAGATTTCCTCGTGGATCTGGGCCCTGTCCATCGGCATGGCGGCCTGCAGCATCGGTTTGTCGCTGCGCTACCGCACGCCCATCACCGTGGCCTGGTCGACCCCCGGCGCAGCACTGCTGATCACCAGCCTGCCGGGCGTCTCCTATGACGAGGCCATCGGCGCCTTCATCGTCTGCGCCGTGCTGCTCACCCTGGTCGGCCTCACCGGCGGCTTCGAGCGCCTGATGCGCCGCCTGCCCGGCTCCCTGGCCGCCGCACTGCTGGCGGGCATCCTGTTCAAGATCGGCAGCGAGATCTTCGTCGCCGCGCAGCACCGCACCGCGCTGGTGCTGGCGATGTTCTTCAGCTACCTGCTGCTCAAGCGCCTGCAACCGCGCTACGCGGTGCTGGTGGCGCTGCTGGTGGGCTGTGCCATGTCAGCGGCACTGGGGCTGCTGGACTTCAGCGGCTTCGACTTCGCCCTGGCGCAGCCGGTGTGGACCACGCCGAGCTTCTCCTTCACCGCCATCATCAGCATCGGCATCCCGCTGTTCATCGTCGCCATGGCCTCGCAGAACATCCCCGGCATCGCCGTGCTGCGCGCCGACGGCTACCAGGTACCGGCCTCGCCGCTGATCTCGGTCACCGGCTTCGCCTCGCTGCTGCTGGCGCCCTTCGGCTCCCACGGCATCAACCTGGCCGCCATCAGCGCCGCCATCTGCACCGGTCCCCACGCCCACGAGGACCGCAACAAGCGCTACACCGCCGCCGTCTGGTGCGGCATCTTCTACGGCATCGCCGGCACCTTCGCCGCCACCCTCGCCGCGCTGTTCGCCGCCTTCCCCAAGGAGCTGGTGCTCTCGGTGGCCGCCCTGGCGCTGTTCGGCTCCATCAGCAACGGCCTCACCGTGGCGATGAACGAACCCAAGGAACGCGAAGCGGCGCTGATCACCTTCATGGTCACCGCCTCGGGCATGAGCCTGCTGTCCATCGGCTCGGCCTTCTGGGGCCTGGTGGCCGGGGTGCTGACCCTGGTGATCCTCAACTGGAATACCGGCAAGAACTGACGTGCTGGGCGGCCTGGCATCCATCGGTGCCATGACCGACACCGCCGGTGGATGAAAAGAGCGTCATCCACCCTACACATCGATCAGCTTCGTAGGTTGGCGCCGAGCGCAGCGAGGCCCAACGGTGCGATGTCCGGCCTCGCGACGTTGGGCTTCGTACCTCAGCCCAACCTACGGTGTCTCCTGTGCCCCGGCCGGCACCGCTTGGGAATGTGGGTGGACCACGCTTCACCGGTCCACCGCAGCGGAGCCCGGACCCGCACCGTAGCCCGGGCTTCAGCCCGGGACGCTGGCACGCACCCTCAGGCCTCCGACGCCAACTCGCGCCCGTGCACACGGTTGACCCACCAGCCGAAGGCGGCGGCGGTGAAGAACATGATGATGCTGTAGATGGCCGCCGGGATGGCCATGGTCGGGTTGTTCAGCAGCATCGGGCTCAGCGCCAGGGCGATGGCCAGGGTGCCGTTGTGAATGCCGATCTCCATGCCGATGGCCACTGCCTGGCGCTGGCTGAGGCGGCACAGGCGCGGCACGAAGTAGCCCACCGCCAGGCTGATGAGGTTGAACGCCAGCGCCGCCAGGCCCACCACCGGGGCGTAGTCGACGAAGGTGCGCCAGTCCTTGGCCACCGCCAGCACGATGATCAGCAGCAGGAACAGCGCCGAGATGATCTTCACCGGTGTTTCCATGCGCGCGGCGAAGCCGGGGAAGCGGCTGCGCAGGAACATGCCGATGGCCACCGGGCCGAGGACGATGGCGAACACCTGCACCACCTTGGCGAATTGCAGCGGGATGGCCTGGTCGCCGGTCATGAAGTGGGCCAGGGACAGGTTGACGATGAAGGGCATGGTGAGGATGGCGATCACCGAATTCACCGCCGTCAGGGTGATGTTCAGCGCCACGTCGCCGTGGGCCAGGTGGCTATAGAGGTTGGCCGAGGTGCCGCCGGGGGATGCCGCCAGCAGCATCATGCCCACCGCCAGCGCCGCTTCCAGCTGGAAGCCCTTGGCGAGCAGGAAGCAGGCCAGCGGCAGCAGGAGGATCTGGCAGCCGAGGCCGATCAGTACCGGTTTGGGGAATTTCACCACCCGGGCGAAGTCCGCCAGGGTCAGGGACAGCCCGAGGCCGAGCATGATGATGCCCAGTGCCAGGGGCAGGAAGAGGGTTACCAGGGGGCTTGCGGTCATGTTGTTCTCCTTGTCGGACCTTGGCGGATTCTGCGCACGCGACGCGTGGCTGGATAGTGGCCCCGCAGGCCAGCCCCGGCCCGACCTGTAACAGAATGCAAAAAGGCGCCCGAAGGCGCCTCTGCATGACCGCATGGAGGGTCAGATGGCGGTGGCGCCACCGTCCACGGCCAGGGAATGGCCGGTGGTGAAGCCCGCAGCGTCGCTGCACAGGTAGAGCACCGCGCCGGCGATCTCCTCGACCTTGCCGATGCGACCCACCGGGTGCATGGCGGCGGCGAACTCGCCCTTCTTCGGGTCGGCCTCGTAGGCGCGACGGAACATGTCGGTGTCGATCACCGCCGGGCACACCGCGTTGACGCGGATCTTCTTCTTCGCGTACTCGACGGCCGCCGATTTGGTCAGGCCGATCACCGCGTGCTTGGAGGCGGCGTAGATGCTCATCTTCGGCGCCGCGCCGAGGCCGGCGACGGAGGCGGTGTTGACGATGGCACCGGCGCTGCCCTGGGCCAGCATCTGCGGGATCTGGTACTTCATGCACAGCCAGACGCCCTTGACGTTGACGCCCATGATGGCGTCGAACTCGGCCTCGGAGCCCTCGGCCAGCTTGCCCTTCTCGATCTCGATGCCGGCATTGTTGAAAGCGTAGTCGAGGCGGCCATAGGCGGCGACGGTGCCTTCAACCAGGGCCTTCACCTCGGCATCGACGGTGACGTTGCAGCGGATGAAGGTGGCGTCGCCACCGGCATCGCGGATCAGTTGCACAGTGCCTTCGCCACCGGCGGCGTCGACATCGGACACCACCACCTTCAGGCCCTCGGCGGCGAATGCCTGCGCGGTCGCGCGGCCGATACCATTGGCGGCGCCAGTCACCAGGGCGACCTGGCCGGAGAAAGTCATGCTCATCTATGCAACCTCGGTTGGAATGGGGGAACCGGGCTGGAGTCTAGTCACTGGAGGGGGCTCGGCGTCAGCATCATCAGGTGCGTGGTGGGTGCTGCATCCAATCTGCTGATGAAGCACCCCGGCAATGATCATTGCGATTCATGGCCGGACATTCCTTGCCGCGACTAAGCTTGCCCTCCACCGCCGTGCAGACTAAACCGGTGGTTTCCCTATTCGGAGTGCCCTGCCATGTCCCAGCTCAACCGCCAGTTCCTGCTCGCCAAGCGTCCGGTCGGCGCGGCCACCCGCGACACCTTCTCCTATGTCGAGAAGCCGGTGGCCGAGCCGGGCCCGAACCAGATTGTCGTGGAGAACCTCTACCTGTCCCTCGACCCGGCCATGCGCGGCTGGATGAACGACGCCAAGTCCTACATCCCGCCGGTGGGCCTGGGCGAAGTGATGCGCGCCCTGGGCGTGGGCAAGGTGATCGCCTCCAACCACCCGGACTTCGCGGTGGGCGACCACGTCAACGGCGCCCTGGGCGTGCAGGACTACTTCGTCGGCGAGCCCCGTGGCTTCTACAAGGTCGACCCGAGCCGCGCACCGCTGCCGCTCTACCTCTCCGCCCTGGGCATGACCGGCATGACCGCCTACTTCGCCCTGCTCGATGTCGGTGCGCCCAAGGCCGGTGACACCGTGGTGCTCTCCGGCGCCGCCGGCGCGGTCGGCAGCATCGCCGGGCAGATCGCCAAGATCAAAGGCTGCCGCGTGGTCGGCATCGCCGGTGGCGCCGACAAGTGCCGCTTCCTGATCGACGAACTCGGCTTCGACGCCGCCATCGACTACAAGAACGAAGACGTCGCCGCCGGCCTCAAGCGCGAGTGCCCGAAAGGCGTGGACGTGTACTTCGACAACGTCGGCGGTGACATCCTCGACGCCGTGCTCACTCGCCTGGCCCCGCGCGCGCGCATCGTCATCTGCGGCGCCATCAGCCAGTACAACAACAAGGAAGCGGTGAAGGGCCCGGCCAACTACCTGTCGCTGCTGGTCAACCGTGCGCGCATGGAAGGCTTCGTGGTCATGGACCACGCCGCCAACTTCGCCAGCGCTGCCCAGGAAATGGGCGGCTGGATGGCCGCCGGCAAGCTGAAGAGCAAGGAAGACATCGTCGAAGGCCTGGAAACCTTCCCGGAAACCCTCGGCAAGCTGTTCAGCGGCGAAAACTTCGGCAAGCTGGTGCTGAAGGTCAAGTAACCCTTCCGCGCCAATAAAAATGGCCCGGGCTGCAGTGCAGTCCGGGCCATTTTCATTTGGGGCTCATGTAGGTCGGGTGCAACCCGACCAACCATCGCGCGACTCCACACGGGGCGCGCCGATCGAGCCTCAGGCGAGTTCGGCGACCACGGCAGCCAGGGCCTTGGCCGGGTCGGCGGCCTGGCTGATGGGGCGGCCGATCACCAGGTAGTCGGAGCCGGCGTCCAGGGCCTGGCGCGGGGTGAGGATGCGGCGCTGGTCGTCCTGGGCGCTGCCCGCCGGGCGGATGCCGGGAGTGACCAGTTGCAGGGCCGGGTGCGCCGCCTTCAGCGCGGTCGCTTCCTGGGCCGAGCACACCAGGCCGTCCATGCCGGCCTTCTGCGCCAGGGCAGCGAGGCGCAGCACCTGCTCCTGGGGCTCGATGTCCAGGCCGATGCCGGCCAGGTCCTCGCGCTCCATGCTGGTGAGCACGGTCACGCCGATCAGCAGCGGCTTGGGCCCGTTGAACTGCTCCAGGGTCTCGCGGCAGGCCGCCATCATGCGCAGGCCGCCGGAGCAGTGCACGTTGACCATCCACACGCCCATCTCCGCCGCCGCCTTCACCGCCATCGCGGTGGTGTTGGGGATGTCGTGGAATTTCAGGTCGAGAAACACCTCGAAGCCGCGGTCACGCAGGGTGGTGACGATGTCCGATGCGCAGCTGGTGAACAGCTCCTTGCCCACTTTCACCCGGCACAGCGTGGGGTCCAGCTGGTCGGCCAGCTTCAGCGCGGCTTCGCGGGTGGGGAAATCGAGGGCGACGATGATGGGCGTCTGGCAGGCGGACATGGGCGGGCTCTCTGGCAAGTCGAAAACGGCGCGCATTGTAGCGGAAGCCCGCGCCCGCCGCTGCCCCGGTGATCGCCCGCGCTCACGCCAGGTGATCGAGGGCGAAGGCGGTCATGAAGCCGGCCAGGGTAATCAGCCCGGTCCAGGCGTGGGTGCATTCGAAGGCCTCGGGGATCAGCGTGTCCACCAGCATGCACAGCACCGCACCGGCGGAGAACGCCAGGGCGAAGCCCAGCCAGGCCGGCGGCAGGTCGCTCATCAGCCCCGGGCCGGCCATGGCCGCCAGGCCCGAGAGCAGCACGATGACACCCCACAGGCCGAACACGAACAGGCCGCTGCGCTTCTCCTCGCGCAGCCCGGCGGCGCTGGCCAGGCCCTCCGGCAGGTTGGACAGGAAGATCGCCACCAGCATCAGCAGGCTCACCTGGCCGCCATCCAGCAGGCCCAGGCCGAGCCCCAGGGACTCGGGAATGCCATCGAGGAAGGCGCCCACCGCGATCAGCAGCGCCACCATGGAGCCTGTGCCGCCGCTGCGCTGGCGATGGCGCACCTCCCAGCGGTCCAGCAGTTGGCTGGCGAGGACGAACAGCGCGCCGCCGGCGAGCATGCCCGCCAGGGTCGGCCCCATCCCGCCGAGGCGCTCGGCCTCGGGGATCTGGCCGAAGCACAGCGCGGCGATCAGCACCCCGCTGCCATAGGCCATCACCGAGGCGGTGACCGCCTTGGGCAGGGACACCCAGAAGCCGATGGCGGCACCGAGCAACAGGCTGCTGGCGGCCAGCCAGCCCCAGAAACCGGCGAGCAGGGTGGTGGAAATCTGCATGACAACTCCTGTGGGGGAAGCGCATCCGAGCGCGGCGCGACATAAGTAACCCATCCAGCCCGGGAAAGCAGCCATGGCCCTTCCCCGGGTCGCGAGCGCCCTTTCCGAGATGAACGCCGCGCCTTTGTATCGAGCCCGATACAAAGCCGACACGCTGGCGACACCGCCATGGGCGAGCCTCTCGCCGCGATGGCCGGCAGCAGGACGGCGGAGTAGCATGCGCCCGATGGATGCCGACGGCCCGCCGCTCGACGCCCCGCCGCCAGACGCGAAGCACAGTGGTCCACCGGCCCGGTGAACCCGCCAGATGGCAAGAACACCCATGCACAACCAAACCCCCGCCCCCGCCGACAACCGCCGCTGGAACACCCGCGCCCTGCTGGTGGACGACGACGTGCCGATCCGCGACCTGCTCTGCGACTACCTCGCCCGCTTCAATATCGAGGCCGTGGGCGTCGACGATGGCGAGGCGATGCGCGAGGCACTGGCCAATGCCCCCTTCGACGTGGTGGTGCTGGACCTGATGCTGCCCGGCGAAGACGGCCTCTCCCTGTGCCGCTGGCTGCGCGGCGAGTCCGATATCCCGATCCTCATGCTCACCGCCCGTTGCGAGCCCACCGACCGCATCATCGGCCTGGAACTGGGCGCCGACGACTACATGGCCAAGCCCTTCGAGCCCCGTGAGCTGGTGGCGCGCATCCAGACCATCCTGCGCCGCGTGCGCGACGACCGCGAAGGCCTGCGGGCCGACCAGCGCGCGAGCATCCGCTTCGACGCCTGGCGCCTGAACGGCGTGCTGCGCCAGCTGCAATCCCCCGAAGGCCTGGTGGTGCCGCTGTCCAACGCCGAGTTCCGCCTGCTCTGGGTGTTCCTCGAACGCCCGCGCCGGGTGCTCAGCCGCGAACAGCTGCTCGACGCCGCCCGGGGCCGCTCCATCGAAGCCTTCGACCGCAGCATCGACCTGCTCGTCTCGCGCCTGCGGCAGAAGCTCGGCGATGACCCCAAATCCCCACGCCTGATCAAGACCGTACGCGGCGAGGGCTACCTGTTCGACGCGAGGGAGATTGGCTGATGCGCCAGGCCGACACGCTGTTCGCACGCCTGTTCGGCATCTTCCTGGCCGCCATCGTCCTCGCCCACCTGCTGGCCTTCCTCTGGTTCCAGCAATACGGCAGCCCGCCGCCGCAGCCCCAGCCCGGCCCGCCCCTTGCCGCCGATGGCCCGCGCCCCGGCCAGCCGCCGCCACCGCGCCCGCTTTTCGGTGGCCCCCTGGTGCCGCTGACCTTCCAGCTGCTGACCCTGATCGTCGCCGCCTGGTACGGCGCCCGCGTGCTGTCGCGGCCCATCCAGCGCCTGGCCAGCGCCGCCGACCGCCTCAGCGAAAACCTCCAGGCCCCGCCCCTGGATGAACGCGGCCCGCGCGAGGTGCGCCAGGCTGCCCACGCCTTCAACCTGATGCAGCAGCGCATCCGCGAACAGGTGGCCCAGCGCAGCCGCATGCTCGCCGCCGTCTCCCACGACCTGCGCACCCCCATCGCCCGGGTCAAGCTGCGCGTGGAGCAGGTGCCGGATGCCCAGCTGCGCAGCCGCATGGACCAGGACCTGGGGGAAATGGTCGCCATGCTCGACGCCACCCTCAGCTACCTGCACCAGCAGCGCGCCGACGAGGCGCTGCAGCTGTTCGACCTCCAGGCCCTGGTGGAATCCATGGCCGAGGACGCCCAGGACCGTGGCGCCGATGTGCGTGCCGAAGGCCAGTGCGCGCCGCTGCGGGCCCAACCCATGGCGCTGCGCTCCTGCGTCAGCAACCTGGTGGAGAACGCCCTGCGCTACGCCGGCCATGCGCTGGTTCGCCTCGAAGACGGCCCCACCGAGGTGCGCATCCACGTCAGCGACCGTGGCCCCGGCATCGCCCTCGAGCAACGCGAAGCGGTGTTCGAGCCGTTCTTCCGCCTCGAAGGCTCGCGCAACCGCAGCTCCGGCGGCGTCGGCCTGGGCCTGACCATCGCCCGCGAGGCCGCCCGACGCCAGGGCGGCGACCTGGTGCTGGGGGACAACCCCGGCGGCGGCCTGCTGGCCACCCTCACCATCCCCCGCGCCTGACCCCGTCTCCACGCTGATACAAAGCGCATAAACCCCCGACACGCTTGCGCCTGAACCTGCGAGAACCGGAGAACCCACTCCGGCCTTGCCATCACGCACAGGAGTGACTCCCATGATCAGTGGCGTCAGTGGTTACTCGGGCTATAGCAGCTACAGCAGCTACAGCTCGGCGCTCTCCTCGAAAAGCACCGCCAGCAGCAGTAGCAGCAGTAGCAGCAGTGGCGGCTGCGCTTCGGGGCAATCGAAACTGCAGGAAAAGCTGTTCAGCCTGCTGGACAGCAACGGCGACGGCAGCGTAGCCAAGGACGAGCTGAGCACCGCGCTGGCCAACGCCAAGGAAAGCGACAGCGGCATCACCATCGATATCGATGAGCTGTTCGCCCAGCTGGATGCCAACAGCGACGGCTCCATCGACCTCGACGAGACCGCCGCCCTCACCCCGCCCCCACCGCCCCCGCACGGCGGCCCCAACCCCGAGGACCTGTTCGCCGAACTGGATGCCGACGGCAATGGCGCCATCGACCAGAGCGAGCTGACCAGCGCCCTGGGCGACGACAGCGGCATCGACAGCAGCGAGCTGTTCGCCAGCCTCGATGCCAACGGTGACGGCAGCCTCAGCATCGATGAAACCGCCGCCCTCGCCCCGCCGCCTCCCCCGCCGCCAGTCGCCGGCTTCGGTGGCGACAGCGAAGAACTGTTCAGCTCCCTGGATGCCGATGGCAACGGCAGCATCAGCCAGGACGAGCTGAGCAGCCTGTTCGGCCAGAGCGGCAGCCGAAGCGACAGCGACACCAGCAGCACCAGCGCCGGCAGCGATGACGTCTACGCGCGCCTGGCCGCCGCCCTGCTCAAGCAGTACGAAAGCAGCGCCGGCACTTACGAGGCCCGCGTCGGTAGCCAGCTCAGCATCGCCGCCTGAGCCGCCCCGCGAAAAGAAAACCGGCCGCTGCGTGAGTACACAGCGGCCGGTTTTTGTTGGGGTACGTGGCCCGTTTGGTTGAACGGAGAACTGTGGGTTGAAGCCCACCCGCCCCTTGTACGAGCCACCCCGAAGCGCTTCGCGAGCAGAGCTCGCTCCTACGGGTGCTCCGGGGAAGTACGGGGCGAGGCCGGTTTGACGATCAGGCGAAGACGAAGTACTTGCGCACCGTCTCCACCACTTCCCAGGTGCCCTTCATGCCGGGCTCGATGACGAAGACGTCGCCGCCGCGCAGGTGCACCGGCGCTTCGCCTTCCGGGGTGATGATGCAGTAGCCCTCGAGGAAGTGGCAGAACTCCCACTTCTCGTAGTTCACCTCGAATTTGCCGGGGGTGCAGATCCAGGTGCCCATGATCTTGCTGCCGTCGGCCGAGAGGTAGGCGTTGAGGTTGACCGTGTGCGGGTCGCCGCCGATGCGCTTCCACTTGGTGGCGTCGACCACGGGGACGGGGCAGGTTTCGCGCAGGACGGTGATGAAATCGGACATGTGAGCTCCATGCTTGGCGGAATCGAGCGGCCACCATAGGCAGGATGCCCGGCGCGGACTTGCCTGTGACCGCCGCCCGGGTGTCCAGAAACGCAGCCGTTGATCTTCGATCGCGAATGAATTCGCTCCCACCAAGCCTCCCTCCGGGCCTGCAGGTCGGGCCCGACGCTGCCGTGCATCGGGCCACGCGGGTTTCACCCGCCCGGCGGGGCGATCAGAGGAACATGCCGCCCGAGGCTTCGATGCGCTGGCCGGTGACCCAGCGGCCGCCGTCGGAGAGGAGCATGGCGATAGCGCCGCCGATGTCGTCCGGCAGGCCGACGCGGCCCAGGGCGGTGTTGCCGGCGATGAAGTCGTTGACCTGGCTGTTGTCGCGCACCACGCCGCCGCCGAAGTCGGTCTCGATGGCGCCGGGGGCCAGCACGTTGACGGTGATGCCGCGCGGGCCCAGCTCCTTGGCCAGGTAGCGGGTCCACACCTCGATGCCGCCCTTCATCGCCGCGTAGGCGCCGTAGCCCGGCAGGGAGAAGCGCGCCAGCCCGGTGGAGATGTTGATGATGCGGCCGCCGTCGGCCAGCACCGGCAGCAGTTTCTGGGTGAGGAAGAACGGCCCCTTGAGCTGGATGTTCACCAGGGTGTCGAACTGCTCCTCGGTGGTTTCGGCGCAGCTGGCGTGGATGCCGATGCCGGCGTTGTTCACCAGGAAGTCGAAGGTCTCGCGGCCGAACTCCTGCAGCAGGGTCTCGCTCACCTGGGCGGCGAAGGCGCCGAAGCCCGTGCTGTCGCTCACGTCCAGGCGCAGCATGCGGGCGCGGCCACCGAGGCGTTCCACTTCGCGGGCCACGGCCTGGGCTTCGTCGGCCTTGCTGTGGTAGGTGCCGATGATGTCGACGCCCTGGGCCGCCAGGTGCAGGGCGGCGTTCTTGCCGAGGCCACGGCTGGCGCCGGTGATGAGTGCGATCTTGCGGGTCATGGTGGAGCTCCTCATGGGTTGGAAGTGGAGCCAGCTTATTGTCCGGCCGGATGCTGATAAACGCCGCGAAATCGGAAATACTGATCGCCTCAACCGAACAAACGGGAACGGGCCATGAACAAGCTCGAGCTGTTGCGTACCTTCGCCCGGGTCACCGAGCTGTCCAGCTTCACCCAGGCCGGGGAAAGCCTCGGCCTGCCCCGCTCCAGCGTCTCCGAGCAGGTGCAGGCGCTGGAGCAGTTGCTGGGCGCGCGCCTGCTGCAACGCACCACACGCAAGGTGCAGGCGACCCAGGATGGCCTGGCGCTGTATGAGCGTAGCAAGGCGCTGCTGGCGCAGATGGACGAGCTGGAAGGCATGTTCCGCCAGGACGGCGAAGTGCTCGCCGGGCGCCTGCGGGTGGACATGCCCAGCCGCATCGCCCGCCAGTTGGTGATGCCGCACCTGGGGGAATTCCTCGACGCCCACCCGGGCCTGGAGCTGGAGCTGAGCGGCACCGACCGCCGCGTCGACCTGGTGCGCGAGGGCTTCGACTGCGTGCTGCGCGCCGGCAACCTGGTGGACGAGACCCTGGTGGCGCGCTCCCTCGGCGCCATGCCCATGGTCAACTGCGCGAGCCCCGAGTACCTGGCCCGCCACGGCACGCCGCACAGCCTCGACGACCTCGCCCGGCACCGCCTGGTGCACTACCTGCCGGTGCTCGGCGCGCGGCCCGACGGTTTCGAGTACCTGATGGGCGGCAAGGTCCACCAGGTGCCCATGGCCGGCAACCTCACGGTGAACAACGCCGATGCCTACGAGGGCGCCTGCCTCGGCGGCCTGGGGCTGATCCAGGCGCCGCGCATGGGCCTGCGCGAGCACCTGGCCAGCGGCGCCCTGGTGGAGCTGCTGCCCGGCTACCCGGCGCCGCCCCTGGCGCTCAACCTGCTCTACGCCCACCGCCACCTGCCCCGCCGCGTGCGGGCCTTCATCGACTGGCTGGAAGGCCTGCTGGACCGCGAGAGGAAGCGCTGATGCGCAACACCCTGAAATGGCGGATCGCCCGCCGCCGGCAATTTAGGTTGTCCGTTCTAGACCGCAGCGCGGATGCTCCCCTGGCCGACACGCACAACAACAAGGCGCATGCACTGCACCCCAACCCCTGCCTGGTTGATCGGGGCGAGCCCCGGGAGGTTACATGCGACTCCATTGCTTTCTGTTCGGATGCAGCTGGACCGAAGGACACGAAACCGACGTGGGCGCCGAGCCCATGCTCTGTCAACGCTGCACACGCTGCGGCGCCCATCGCTACGTGAAGCGCGAGGTCCCCGACACGCCCGAGGAGCCTTCGCCCACTTAACAAGGCATTGAAAAACGTAGACGAGGCAGCCGATGCAAGGCGAAAACGGCCGAAAAAGCGCAGTTTACGCGGGTAAATGAGCATTTTGAGGCCGTTTTCAACGCCGCAGCGGCAACGCAGTTAGTTTTTCTAGCGCTTGTTGAGCAGCCGCGCCAGGCGATCACCGCCAAACTGGATCAGGGTCACCAGCACCACCAGCAGGATGATCACCGTGAGCATGATCTGCGTGTCGAAGCGCTGGTAGCCGTAGCGATACGCCAGGTCGCCCAGCCCGCCCGCGCCAATGGCGCCGGCCATGGCCGAGGAGTTGATCATGGTCACCAGGGTGATGGTGAAGCCGCCGACGATGCCCGGGCGCGCCTCGGGCAGCAGCACGTTCCAGATGATGTGGCGGCGCTGGCAACCCATCGCCTGGGCCGCTTCCACCAGGCCGAAATCCACCTCGCGCAGGCTCACCTCGGCGATGCGCGCGAAGAAGGGCGTGGCGGCGATGGTCAGCGGCACCACCGCGGCCCAGACGCCGTAGCTGGTGCCGACGATCAGTCGGGTGAAGGGGATCAGCGCCACCATCAGGATCAGGAAGGGGATCGAGCGCAGCACGTTGACCACGCTGCCCAGCGAGCGGTTGAGCGCACGCGCCTCGAAGATCCCGCCCGGGCCCGTGGTGACCAGCACCAACGCCAGGGGGATGCCCACCAGGAACACGATCAGCGACGAGGCGCCGATCATCAGCAGCGTGTCGAGGATGCCCTGCAGCAGGCGGTCAAGCATGGGCGACATAGCCGAGCACCTCCGCCTTGTCCGCCAGGCCGTGGGCCTGCTCCAGCACCCAGGCACCGCCCTGCCCCACATCGCTGATGCGCACCAGCAGGTGCCCCTGGGCGCGGCCCTGGATGCGGTCGATGCCGCCGTGCAGCAGGCTCACCCGCGTGCCCAGGGCCTGGGTGATGGCCAGCAGGTCCGGCTCGCGGCCGCTGGCGCCGGTGAAGTGCAGGTCCAGCAGCAGGTCGCCGCCGGGCACCGGCTCGCTGGCCAGGCGGCCTTGCAGGTCGTCCGGCAGCTCGTGGCGCAGGGTGCCCAGCAGGGTGCGGGTGACTTCGTGCTGCGGGTCACCGAACACCCGCCACACCTCGCCCTGCTCCACCACCCGGCCGCGTTCCAGCACCACCACACGGTCGCAGATTTCGCGGATCACGCCCATCTCGTGGGTGATCAGCACGATGGTCAGGCCCAGGCGTTTGTTGATGTCGCGCAGCAGCGCCAGGATCGACTGAGTGCTCTCCGGGTCCAGCGCCGAGGTGGCCTCGTCGCAGAGCAGGATCTCCGGCTGGTGCACCAGCGCCCGGGCGATGCCGACGCGCTGCTTCTGCCCGCCGGAAAGCTGCGCCGGGTAGGCATCACGCTTTTCCGACAGGCCGACCAGGGCCAGCAGCTCGCCGACCTTGCGCTCGATATCGGCCTTGGCCACGCCCGCCACCTTCAGCGGCAGGGCGACGTTGTGCCAGACGGTCTTGGCCGACATCAGGTTGAAGTGCTGGAAGATCATGCCGACGCGCCGGCGCAGCAGCACCAGCTGCTTCTCGTCAAAGACGCCGATGTCTTCCTCGTCTATCACCACCTGGCCCACCGAGGGCTTCTCCAGGCGGTTGAGGGTGCGGATCAGCGACGACTTGCCGGCGCCGCTGCGGCCGATGATGCCGAACACCTCGCCCCGGCGGATCTCCAGGTCGATGCCCTGCAACGCCTGCACCGGCCCCTGGTTGCCCTGGTAGGCCTTGCCCAGCCCCTGCAGGCGGATGTGCGGCAGGTCCAGGCTGATAGTGCGGTTGAAACTGACCATAAGGGCCTCTCGAAAATATGTTTAAAGCCCGAAAACAGGAGCCCGCTGTAGGGGCGAATGAATTCGCCCCTACAAAAATCAACAACACCGATCCAGGGATGGTCCAGGTGGTGTCAGGCAAGGCGCGGGTTCGTGAAATTCATGAGCATGGGTGCTCCATGTGATTGGATTTCGCGGTTCCCGCAACGCCGCATGGCGCCTCCGGGGCGTCACTGCCAGCCGGGCTGGTACAAGCTTCCGTGCGCCTTATCCAAGGCGGCGCGCACCTGCGGCGAGTGCTGGTACACATCCACGAACTTGGCCAGGCGGCCGTCGTCCTGGTAATCGCCACGGGTGACGAACTGGATGATGTATTCCTTGTTCTCGATGCCGTCGAAGAGCAGCGCGCTGTTGGGGTCGAGGGTGCCGGCCAGGCGGATGTAGTGCGGGTAGCCCTGGGCCAGGTCGACGTCGTCCAGGGCGCGCACCAGTTGCACGGCTTCCAGCTCGATGATGTCGATGTGCTTGGGGTTGTCGATGATGTCGTCCAGGGTCGCCTTGTAGCCCACGCCGTCCTTGAGCTTGAGCAGGCCGGCCTTCTGCAGCAGTTGCAGGCCGCGACCGCCGTTGATGGGGTCGTTGGCGATGGCCACCTTGGCGCCTTCGGGCAGGTCGGCGATGGCCTTGTACTTGGTCGAGTAGAGGCCGACGTTGTTGATCACCCCGGGCGCGAAGGCCTTGAGGGCGAAGCCGCTTTCCTTGTTGGCGTTCTCCAGGAAGGGCGTGTGCTGGAAGTAGTTCACGTCGATGTCGCCGTGGGCCAGGGTGATGTTCGGCGTGTTCCAGTCGGTGAACTCCACCAGCTCCACCTTGAGGCCCTGCTTGGCGGCTTCTTCCACCGCCACTTCCAGGGGAGGGGCGAAGGCGGCGGTAGTGCCCACCTTCAGGGTCTGCTCGGCGGCCTGGGCGATGCCGGTGGCCAGGAGCAGGCCGAGGGTGAGGGTCTTGAGGCTGTGTCTGGGCATGGTTTCTATCCTTGGGTAATGGGGAATCACTGTGTAGGGGCGACTTCAGTCGCCAAGGAGCGCGTAGCGCTCCCGGGGGCACCGTGGGGCAGGCCTGCGGCCTGCTGGGCGAATGAATTCGCCCCAACATGGGTGCCCCGATGGTCAGCGGGCAGGTGGTTACCCGCGCCGAACAGCTTGTGGCGCAGGGTGCCTTCGGCATACGCGGTCTTGTAGGCGCCGCGGGCCTGCAGCGCGGGGATCACCAGGTCGATGAAGTCGGCGTAGCTCTCGGGGGTGACGATGCGGGTGAGGTTGAAGCCGTCGAGCCCGGTCTCGTCGATCCAGGCCAGCAGTTCGTCGGCCACCTGGGTCGGCGAGCCCACCAGGAGGATGTAGCGGCCGCCCAGGGCGTGCTGCTCCAGGAGCTGGCGGCGGGTCAGGCTGTTCTCGCGCAGCTTGTTGGTGGCCGATTCGATGGCATTGGTCTTCACCGGGCGGATGGGCTCGTCCAGGCCGTACTCGGCGAAGTCGATGCCGGTGGAACTGGCGAAGTGGGCGACGCCCGCCTCGGCGCTGGCATAGGCCAGGTACTCGGCGTGCTTGGCGCGGGCCTCGGCCTCGGTGGGCGCGACGATCACGCTGATGCCCATGAACACCTTCACCGCCTGCGGATCACGACCGGCGGCCTGGGCGGCAGCGCGCACCTTGTCCACCTGGGCGCGGGTGGCCTCGCGGTTGTTGCCGCTGATGAACACGCACTCGGCATGCTCGCCGGCGAAGCGCAGGCCGCGCGCCGAGGAGCCGGCCTGGAACAGCACCGGCGTGCGCTGCGGCGAGGGCTCGCAGAGGTGGTAGCCCTCGACGTCGTAGAACTCGCCGTGGTGGTGGACCTTGTGCACCTTCTCCGGCTGCGCATAGACGCGCCGCTGGCGGTCGCCGAGCACCGCGCCCTCCTCCCAGCTGCCCTGCCAGAGCTTGTAGAGCACCTCCAGGTACTCGTCGGCCTGGTCGTAGCGGCGGTCGTGCTCCACCTGCTGGGTCAGGCCCATGGCCCGCGCCGCGCTTTCGAGGTAGCCGGTGACGATGTTCCAGCCCACGCGGCCGTCGCTGAGGTGGTCCAGCGTGCTCATGCGCCGGGCGAACAGGTAGGGCGCGTCGTAGCTGAGGTTGGCGGTGAGGCCGAAGCCCAGGTGGCGGGTCACCCCGGCCATGGCGGAGACCAGCAGCAGCGGGTCGTTGACCGGCAGCTGGATGCTCTCCTTGAGGGTCAGGTCGACGTTGCCCTGGTAGACGTCGTAGACGCCGACGATGTCCGCCAGGAACAGCCCGTCGAACAGGCCGCGCTCCAGCAGCTGCGCCAGCTCCGTCCAGTAGGCCAGCTTGCGGTAGTCGCTGGAGCGGTCGCGCGGGTGGGTCCAGAGGCCGTGGTTGATGTGCCCCACGCAGTTCATGTTGAAGGCGTTGAGGAGGATCTGCTTGCGCGCCATCAGATCGTCCCCCGCCGCGGTGGCAGCACCTCGTTGAGGTAGTAGTTGCCCACCGCGTGGTACTTCCAGCGCACCGGGTCGTGCAGGGTGTGCACCCGGGCATTGCGCCAGTGGCGGTCGAGGTTGTGCTCGGCCAGGGTGGCGCGGGTGCCGGCCAGTTCCAGCAGCTTGCTGCCGGCGCTGAGCGACACCTCGGTGGTCAGCGCGCGGGCCTCGGCGACGGCGATGGAGGCGGCGGCGACGCTCTCCACCGTGGGCTCCGCCGTGGCGGCGTCGAGGATGCGCCCGGCGCGGTCGAGGATGGCCTCGGCGGCATGCAGGCGGATGGCCAGGCGGCCGAATTCGTGGATCGCCAGCGGGTCGTCGCTGGCCTTGTCCACCCCGGCGTCGATCCACGGCCGCGAGCGGGTGCGTACGAACGCCAGGGCGTCTTCATAGGCTTCGCGGGCGATGCCGGCGTCGATGGCGGCGTGGAGGATCTGGGCGAAGGGGCCGACCGTGGTCGGGCGCTCGAAGGCGGCCTGGAACGACACCACGTCCTCCGCCGCCACCGGCACGTCGTCGAAGATCGCGGTGCCGCTGCCGGTGGTGCGCTGGCCGAAACCGGACCAGTCGTCGACGATCTCCAGCCCCGGTGCATCGCGCTCGACGAAGGCGAAGTGCTGGTGGCCGTCCTCGCCTATGGCCAGGGTCGGCACGCGCTGGGCATAGAGCGCACCGGTGCAGTAGAACTTGCGGCCCTGGATGCGGAAATCATCGCCGTCGCCAACCAGCCTGGTGGTGCGGTCGTTGGAGGTGCGCGTGCCGATTTCCGCCAGGGCGTTGCCGAAGCGCTCGCCGGCCAGGGCGGCGGCGAACAGGCGCCGTTGCTGGGCCTCGCTGCCGTTCACCCGCAGCACTTCGAGGGCGTAGAAATGGTTCTGCGGAATCTGCCCGATGGAGCTGTCGGCGGCGCAGATGATCGCCACCACCCGGGCCAGGGTGACGCGGGACACCCCGGCGCCACCGAACTCGCGGGGCACGGTGATGCCCCACAGGCCGGAGCGGCTGAAGGTGTCGAGTTCGGCATGGGGCAGGCGCCGCTCGCGGTCGCGCTCGGCAGCGCCGCTGCGGAATACCTCGGCCAGTTGCCGGGCCACGGCCAGCGCCTCGGCGTCGTCGCGGATGATGGCCACCGCCGGGCCCTGTTGCGGTTGCAGGAGGGTCATGGGCGCTGCCTCATATCCAGGAATGACGCGCCGGGAAGGCGCCATTGAGGTGGTAGTTGCCGACGGCGTGGACCTTCCAGCGCACCGGGTCGTGCAGGGTGTGCACCCGGGCGTTGCGCCAGTGGCGGTCGAGGTTGAACTCGGCGAGGGTGGCGCGGCTGCCGGCCAGCTCGAACAGCTTCTCGCTGGCCAGCAGGCTGATCTCGGTGGTCAGCACCTTGGCCTCGGCGACGGCGATGGAGGCGCGGGCGGCGGCCGCGGCGTCGATGGGCGCGGCGGCGATCTCGTCGAGTACCTGCCCGGCGCGTTCCAGCAGCGCGTTGGCGGCGTTCAGCTCGACCTTCAGGCGGCCGATCTCGGCAATGGTGTAGAGCTCTTCGCTGGCGCGCTCGACGCCGGCGTCGACCCAGGGCCGCGAGCGCTCGCGGATGAAGGCGATGGCGTCGTCGATGGCGGCCTCGGCGATGCCGGCATCGATGGCCGCCTGGATCAGCTGCGACAGCGCGCCCTGGATGCTCGGCACCTCGGCCAGGCGGCCGTTGTGGAACACCAGGTCGTCGGCCACGGGGGCGCGGTCCAGCAGCACGGTGCCGCTGGCGGTGGTGCGCTGGCCGAAGCCGGACCAGTCGTCGACTATCGCCAGCCCCGGCACCCCGCGCTCCACCAGGGAGAGCACGCCGACACCGCTGTCGTCGATGGCCTTGACCGCCACCCAGTGGGCGAACAGCGCGCCGGTGGAATAGAACTTCTCGCCGCTCACCTCAAGGCCGGCGTCGCCCCGGGTGATGCGCGCCTTGATCTCCAGGGTGTGCTTGGTGTTGCGCTCGGGCCCGGCGTTGGCCAGGCGGCGCCCTTCGAGGATGCCGGCGAAGACCTTGCGCTTCTGTTCCTCGCTGCCGACGTACTCGATGACGCTGAGCAGGCCGAACTGATTCTGCGGGATCTGCCCCAGCGCCGGGTCGGCCGCGCAGATGATGCGGAACACCTCGGCAAGGGTGACATGGGACACCTCGGCGCCGCCATAGGCGCGCGGGATGCGGATGCCGCCCAGGCCGAGCCGGGTGAAGCGTTCCAGCTCGCGCCAGGGCAGCAGGCGTTCGCGGTCACGGTGTGCAGCCCCTTCCTTGGCCAGTTTCGCCACTTCGTGGGCGGCGAGCAGGGCCTGGGCATCGTTCTCGATCAGCGCCGCCGGGAGTAGCGGCGGCGCTTCATCACGAAGAACCTTGGGTTCGGTTTCGTTAGTCATGCATGTGGCCTTAGGTTGCGGATTGCGCCCCGCGCCGCTGGCCCCGAAGGGCCGGCTTCACGGGGCCGGTGAGTCAGAACGCCGGGGCGATCTGGCCCTTGTAGCGGGAGAGGATGAACTGGCGGACCTCCGGCGAGTTCAGCGCCTTGGCCAGCTTCTGCACGCCCGGGTCCTCGCGGTTGTCGGGACGGGCGACGAGGAATTCGGCGTAGAGGTCCTTGCCCTTCTCGACGATCAGCGCGCTGTTGGTGTCGATGCCGGCTTCCAGGGCGTAGTTGGCGAAGACGAAGGCGAGGTCCACCTGGCTCACCGAGCGGGCCAGCAGCGCGCCCTCGAGCTCGCGGATCTTCAGCTTCTTCGGGTTCTCGGCGATGTCGCGCTGGGTGGCCAGGGTGTTGCTCGGGTCCTTGAGCGTGATCAGCCCCGCCTCGTGCAGCAGCACCAGGGCGCGGCCGGTGTTGACCGGGTCGTTGGGGATGGCCACCGAGGCGCCGTCCTTCAGCTCGCCGAGCGTCTTGATCTTGGTGGAGTAGGCGCCGAAGGGTTCGATGTGGATGCCCACCACCGGCACCAGGTCGGTGTGGCGGCTCTTGTTGAATTCATCGAGGAACGGGCGGTACTGGTAGTAGTTGGCGTCGAGGTTCTTCTCCGCCAGCTGCACATTGGGCTGGATGAAGTCGGTGAACACCTTGATGTCCAGGTCGACCCCTTCCTTGGCCAGGGTGGGTTTGACGAATTCGAGGATTTCCGCGTGGGGCACGGGGGTGGCGCCCACCACCAGTTTTTCGCCCGCCTGGGCGGAGAAAGCGACGACGGCGGCCAGTACGGCGATAGCCTTTTTCATGGGTGTTGCTCCTGGGGCAATGTGGGGTTGGCCGTCGTGGGGCGGACGTGGGGCCGTGTTCGGCAGCGGTGCCCGGCTGCCGGCGGGATAGGGATTCAACGGCGGCTGTAGCGCACCACCAGGCGGTCGCCGCTCATCTGCAGGGCCTGCACCAGCACCACCAGCAGGGCCACGGTGACCACCATCACGTCGGTCTGGAAACGCTGGTAGCCGAAGCGGATGGCCAGGTCGCCGAGGCCACCGCCACCGATCACCCCGGCCATGGCGGTGTAATCCACCAGCACGATGGCGGTGACGGTGACGGCGGCGATCAGCCCGGTGCGGGCCTCGGGCAGCAGGGTGTGCCAGATGATCTGCCAGGTGCTGGCGCCCATGGACTGGGTGGCCTCCACCAGGCCGCGGTCGACTTCGCGCAGGGCGGTTTCCACCAGGCGCCCGAAGAACGGCGTGCAACCGGCCACCAGCGGCGGAATGGCCCCGGCGACGCCGAGGGAGGTGCCGGTGAGCAGCGTGGTCAGCGGGATCATCACGATCAGCAGGATGATGAAGGGCAGCGAACGCAGCATGTTCACCAGGGCCGAGGCGAGGCGGTAGAAGCCGGGCTTCTCGTGCAGCTGCTTCTTGCCGGTGAGGTACAGCAGCACGCCCAGGGGCAGGCCCAGCAGCACGGTGAAGCCGAGGGCCAGGGCGAGCATGGTCAGGGTGTCGATGCAGGCCTGGCCGATCTCCACCCAGTCGAGGTTGGCGAGCAGTTCGTTCATGCCCCGCCCCTTCTGCGCAGGCGCGCCGCCGGGTGCGGTTCGGCGAGGCGGTCACCCTGGCCGAACAGCTTGTGGCGCAGGCTGCCGGTTTCGTACTCGCGCTTGACAGGCCGCGCGCCTGCAGCTCGGGCACCAGCAGGTCGACGATGTCGACGAAGGTTTCCGGCGCCACGATGCTGGAGAGGTTGAAGCCGTCGACGTCGGTTTCCTCGACCCAGGCCTGGAGCTCGTCGGCGACCCGTTGCGGCGAGCCCACCAGCAGCGGGCCGTCGCCGCCCAGGGCGCAGTAGTCGGCGATCTCGGCGGTGGTCCAGGTGCGGCTCGGGTCGGCGGCGGTGAAGGCGTCCACCGCCGACTGGATGGCGTTGCTCTCGACCTGGCGTAGCACCTGGTCCGGCGCGTACTGGCCGAAGTCGATGCCGGTCCAGCCGGACATCAGGGTCAGCGCGCCGTCGTGGCTGGCGTACTCGCGGTATTCGCGCAGCTTGGCCTGGGCCTCGGCGTCGGTGGGCGCGACGATCACCGTGAGCTGGTTGAACACCAGCAGGTCGCTGCCCTTGCGGCCGTTGGCCTCGGCCTGGCGGCGCAGGTCGGCGACCTGGTTGCGGAGGATGTGGCGGGTGGGCGCGGCGACGAACACGCACTCGGCGTTGCCGGCGGCGAAGGCCTTGCCACGGCTGGAGGCGCCGGCCTGGTAGAGCACCGGGGTGCGCTGCGGCGAGGGTTCGCTGAGGTGGAAACCGGGCACCTCGAAGTGCTCGCCCTTGTGGGCGATGGGGTGCACCTTGGCCGGGTCGGCATAGACGCCGCGCTCGGCATCGGCGACCACCGCGTCATCTTCCCAGCTGGCTTCCCAGAGCTTGTAGCAGACCTCCAGGTACTCGGCGGCCAGGGCGTAGCGCTGCGCGTGGTCGAGCTGCTGCTTGAGGCCGATGTTGCGTGCGCCGCTCTCCAGGTAGGAGGTGACGATGTTCCAGCCGGCGCGGCCGCGGGTCAGGTGATCCAGGGTGCTCATGCGCCGGGCGAAGGGGTACGGGTGCTCGAAGGACACCGAGGCGGTGACGCCGAAACCCAGGTGCTCGGTGGCTGCGGCCATGGCCGGCACCAGTTGCAGCGGGTCGTTGGCCGGCACCTGGGCGGCGTGCGTCAGGGCGTGCTCGGGGCCACCGTGGTAGACGTCGTAGACGCCCAGCACGTCGGCGATGAACAGGCCGTCGATCTTGCCGCGCTCCAGGGTGCGCGCCAGCTCGATCCAGTAGTGGATGTCGGTGTAGCGCCGCGCCTGGTCGCGCGGGTGGCGCCAGAGCCCCGGGGACAGGTGGCCGACGGTGTTCATGGCGAAGGCGTTGAGGCGGATCTGCTTGCTCATGGCGCGCGCCTCAGGACCAGTCGTGACGCGGCGGCTTGACGCCGTTGAGCAGCCAGTTGCCGACGATGTGGTACTTCCAGCGCACTGGGTCGTGCAGGGTGTGCACCCGGGCGTTGCGCCAGTGGCGGTCGTGGTTGTGCTGCTGCAGGGTGGAACGGGTGCCACCCAGCTCGAACAGGCGGTTGGCGGCCTCGATGGCGATCTCGGTGGTCAGCACCTTGGCCTTGGCCACGGCGATGGAGGCCAGGGCGACGTTGTCTTCGTCCGGCGCCGGGCGCGCGGCGTCCATCACCTTGCCGGCGCGTTCCAGCAGGGCTTCGGCGGCCTCCAGGCGGATGCCCAGGTTGCCGATCTGGATGAGGGTGAGCGGGTCTTCGCTGGCCTTGTCCACCCCGGCGTCGATCCAGGGGCGCGCGTGCTCGCGGACGAAGCTCAGGGTGTCGCGCAGGGCGGCGCGGGCGATGCCGGCGTCGATGGCAGCGGTGGTGATCTGGGCGAAGGGCCCGGCCAGGGTCGGGCTCTCGTAGGAGCGGTAGGTGGGGAACAGGTGTTCGGCCGGCACCCGCAGGTTCTGCGCCAGCACCGTGCCGCTGGAGGTGTTGCGCTGGCCGATGCTGGACCAGTCGTCCACCACCACCAGCCCCTCGCTGCCGCGCTGGACGAAGGCCAGCTGGCCCTTTTCCTCTTCGTCCACGGCCAGCACCGCCAGCCAGTGGGCGTAGAGCGAGCCGGTGCAGTAGCCCTTGCGGCCGTTGATCACATGGGCGTCGCCGTCGCGGCGGATGCGCGTCTGGATGTCCTGCACGTTCTTGCCGCCGGTTTCCGACAGGGCATTGGCGAAGCGGTTGCCCTTCAGCACCAGGCCGAAGAACACGCGCTTCTGCTCATAGGTGCCCTGCAGGCGGATGTCTTCCAGCAGGCAGTAGTGGTTCTGCGGAATCTGCCCGAGGGAGGCGTCGGCGGCGGAGATGATGGCGATCACCTCGGCCAGGGTCGCGTAGCTCACCTCGGCGCCACCGAACACCTTGGGCACGGTGATACCCCAGAGGCCGCTGTTGGAGAACACATCCACCACCTCCGGCGGCACCTCGCGGGTGCGGTCGCGCTCGGCATCGCCCTCCAGCAGGAAGGCCGCCACGCGATGGGCGACCTCGATGGCCTCGGCATCGCTGCGGATGATGTGGGCGTCCGGAATGCCCAGGGCATAGGGGGCGGAAATGACGTCTTGGGACATGGCTCTCTGCTCGTGCTGTTGGATCGCGAACACCCGCGACCTTGCTTGCAAAGAGACAAAGCACAAGCCGTGCCTGATTTTTATTTCCTTTAAATTCAATCAGATAGAGTTTTTGTCCAACACTTCATGGCTGCTGGAGCAGGCAATCTGTTGGTCAGGTGTTGCTGGAGCAACAGTTGATGAGCGAGGGCCTCACCGTAGGATCGAGCGTTGCTTGCGAAGCTTTTGTGCGGGGGGTTGGTGGGCTGAAGCCCACCCTACATAAAAAGCCCTCCCATCCCGAGGCCTTGCGGTTGCCCCTGTAGGGTGGATGACGCTTTTTTCATCCACCAACGGAGCCCGGCATGACCCCGATTGGTGGACCGGTGAAGCGGGGTCCACCCTACACCGCCTGATGCATCGTGCCCGCACGGGCTACCCCGCCGGGTAGGGTGGATAACGCTCTTTTATCCACCAAGCGGACTCGCCCCGAGCACCAAGGCGTCGCCCATCGCTGTAGGAGCGAATTCATTCGCGATGGAGTGTCCAGCCAATCGGAGCCGAGAGCCGGCGGTAAGCCTTTCGCGAATGAATTCGCTCCCACACAGTTCCCCCCCATAAACCGCGCCGCGCACCGGAAAAAACACCCTGTCGCTGCACTGCTGCCCCAGCAACACCGCGCAAGCACCGGGCTGCTGGCCTTGCAGCACGGCATCCGCAATCGCGCCACCCATCAAAATAAATTCCTTTAAATTCAATAGGTTGAATTGAAATCAAAAAGCGGCACGCATGCTGCTATGTCACCTGGCCCATGCGGTCGATGCGCCTTGCGCTACCGACTGCCAGCTGTTCGCCCAGGATCCAACCCATGCTGCCGATACCCGTTCCACCCTCGCCCGTCACGGCGCCGTTCCCGCAATGCTGGGCGCGACCATGAGCCAGCGCCCGTCCGCCTTCCTGTTCAATTTCCTGCTGCTGGCCGCCTTCAGCGGCGCCACCATCGGCATGGCGAAGATCGTCACCACCCTCTATGCGCTGGAGCTGGGCGCCAACTCCATGCAGATCGGCGTGATCGCCGCCATGGAGTCCCTGGGGATGATCTTCGTCACCCTGCCCGCCGGCTTCGTCATCGCCCGCTTCGGCGCGCGGCGGGTGTACTTCCTCGCCAGCCTCGGGCCGATGCTGCTGAACCTGCTGATCCCGGTGTTCGCCAGTTGGTGGTGGCTGGCGCTGGCGCGGCTGCTGAT
Organism: Pseudomonas sp. PDM13; assembly: GCF_025685765.1. Classification (NCBI taxonomy): domain Bacteria; kingdom Pseudomonadati; phylum Pseudomonadota; class Gammaproteobacteria; order Pseudomonadales; family Pseudomonadaceae; genus Pseudomonas; species Pseudomonas sp. PDM13. The sequence continues at coordinate 76,397 of NZ_JAOTQU010000013.1, forward strand.
CGGCCTGTGCATCCCCTTCCGCATCGTTTCGATGAACAGCGCCTTCCTCCGCCAGTTGCGCCATATCGGCCACGCCAAGGCCGGCTGGTACCGCGGCGCGCTGACCCTGGGCATGGGGCTGATCGGCCCGCTGCTGGGCAATGCCCTGAGCGGCACCGGCAGCTTCACCCTGGGCTTCGTGGTGATCGGCCTGTGCTTCGGCGCCATGGCCGCCTACAGCCTGGGCTTCTGGAACGAGGACGGCGGCGACGAGAGCGCCGCCAGCGCACCCGGTGGCGGGCTGCTGGACGAGGTGCGCGGCATGCTGGCCAACCCGGCGATCAGCGAAAGCTGCCTGATCGAGGCGGTCAGCGCCTCCACCGGTTCCCTCTACGGCACCTTCATCCTGTTGCTGGCCATGCAGGTGGCCGGGCTGACCCAAGGCCAGGCCGTGAGCCTGGTGATGATCCAGGGGCTGGCCTCGGTGCTCGCCCTGTTCGGCCTCGGCCGCCTGGTGCAGCTCGGCGGCCGCGCCTTCGCCTATGGCTCCAGCCTGCTGGCGGCGGTGGCGGCGCTGGTCCTGCTGGGGCTGGCCCACCACTACTGGCTACTGGCCCTGGGCGCGGTGCTGCTGAGCATCGCGGCGGCCCAGGTGCACCTGGTGAACATGGCACAGCTGGCCAGCCACGCCATGGACAAGAGCAAGATCTCCGGCCTGTTCAACCTCGCCACCATGCTCGGCGGCTTCGGCGGCGCCATGCTCGGCGGGCTGGTCAGCCACCTGGTGGGGCTCGGCAACCTGTTCCTCTGCTGGATTCCCCTGGTGCTGGCCACCGCCCTCGCCTGCTGGTTGCGCGCCCGGCGCCGCACGCCGGCCAACTCCCCCTCGCTGTTGAATGAGGCCTGACATGACCGCGACCCTGAAACGCCTGCCGGGTGCGCTCACCTGGCTGATCTCGCCCCTGGCGCTGCTCGCGCTCTGGGCCCTGGTGGCCAACGCCGGCCTGTTCCCGCGCCAGCTGCTGATCCCGCCGCTGCACGTGCTGCAGGCCTTCGAAGAACTGCTGCAGAGCGGCGAGCTGCAGGAGCACCTGGGCGGCAGCCTGTCGCGCCTGGGCCTGGGTTTCTGCTTCGGCGCCGTCGGCGGCCTGGCCTTCGGCGTGCTGATGGCGCTGTCGAAGCAGGTGGAGGCCTATTGCGGCCCGCTGTTCCACTGCCTGCGGCAGATCCCCAGCATCGCCCTGATCCCGATGTTCGTGCTGTTCTTCGGCATCGAGGAGACCTTCAAGATCGTCATCGTCGCCAAGGCGGCGTTCTTCCCCGTGGCCCTGGCCGCCAGCGAGGGGGTGAAGGCCATCCCACGCAGCTATTTCGAGGTGGCGGACGTGTACCGCCTGAGCTGGCCGACCCTGGTGCGCGAGGTGGCCTTCCCTGCCGCCGCGCCGCCGATCATCACCGGCCTGCGCATCAGCCTGACCCGCGCCTGGGTGGTGCTGGTGGCCGCCGAGCTGCTGGCGGCCGACAGCGGCCTGGGGCAGATGATCGAGATGGGCCGGCAGATGCTGCGCATCGACGTGGTGATGGTGGGCGTGCTGGTCACCGGGGTGATCGGCTTCAGCCTCGATTTCGTTTTCCGCCTGCTGGAACGCCGCCTGTTCCGCTGGCAGTCGCGCTAGGAGCCCGTCATGTCCCGAATCCTTTCATTGCTGCCGCGCCTGCGTGGCCTGGTGCTGCCGCTGCTGCTGGTGGCCGGCTGGGAAGCCCTGTCGCGCCAGGACGCCGCCAACGCCTACGCCTTCGTCCCGCTGAGCCGCATCGGCCAGGCGCTGGTCGAACTGCTGGGCAACGGCGAGCTGCTGGTCAACCTCTTCGCCAGCCTGGCGCGCACCAGCGGCGGGCTGCTGTTCGGCGTACTGTTCGGCCTGGGCCTGGGCGTGCTGATGGCGCTGTCGAAGGTGGCCGACCGGGTCATCGGCCCGCTGTTCCACTCCATCCGCCAGGTGCCGATGCTGGGCTGGATTCCGCTGATCGCCATGTGGTTCGGCAACGGCGAATTCTCCAAGGTGTTGATCGTCTCCCTGGCCGCCTTCTACCCGATGGTGCTGAACACCTATGAAGGCTTCACCCAGGTGGAGAAGCGCTACCGCGAGGTGGGCCGGGTCTTCGAGCTGGGCCCGTTGCAGCAGTTCCGCCATGTGCTGCTGCCGGCCGCCCTGCCGAGCATCGCCACCGGCCTGCTGCACGCCCTGGCCTTCGCCTGGGTGACGGCGGTGGGCAGCGAGCTGTTCCTCTCCTCCGGGGCCGGCCTGGGCAACCTGATGATGAGCGCCGAGGCTGGCTCGCGCATGGAAGTGATCGTCCTCGCGGTGCTCTGCATCGGCCTGCTCGGCTACCTGATGAACCTTACCTTTTCCCGCCTGGCGCGCTATCTGCTGCGCTGGCGCAACACCCGTTGAACGCAGGTTGATGACCATGACAGCAATCGCACAGCACGCCCCCACGGGGCAGCAACAGACCCTGCCCGGCGCCCTGGAGATCCGCGGCCTGAGCAAGCAGTACCGCATCGAGGGCCGCGACCTGCCGGTGCTCGAAGGCATCGACCTGAAGGTCGCCCCCGGCGAGTTCGTCAGCATCGTCGGCGCCAGCGGCTGCGGCAAATCCACCCTGCTGCGGCTGATCGTCGGCCTGGAGAACGATTACCAGGGCGAGATCCTCCTCGACGGCCAGCGCATCGCCGCCACCAGCCTGGAGCGCGGCATCGTGTTCCAGGACCACCGCCTGTTCCCCTGGATGACGGTGCGCGAGAACATCGCCCTGGCCCTGAAGAACCACCGCCTCAGCGCCGCCGAGAAGGAGCGCCTGGTGGCCGAGCACATCGCCCTGGTCAACCTGCAGGGCTTCGAGAACGCCTGGCCGCACCAGCTTTCCGGCGGCATGGCACAACGCGCGGCCATCGCCCGGGCGCTGGTGAACAAGCCGAAGATCCTGCTGCTGGACGAGCCCCTGGGCGCCCTCGACGCGCTGACCCGCGTGCACCTGCAGCGCGAGCTGCAGCGCATCTGGATCCAGCAGCGCAGCACCATGATCATGGTCACCCACGACGTGGAGGAAGCGCTTTACCTGGGCGACCGGGTGATCGTCCTCGACTCCCACCCGGGGCGCATCAAGCACGAGATCCGGGTCGACCTGCCGCACCCGCGCGACCGTGCTTCGCCGCTGCTGCAGAAGCTCAAGGAGGAGCTGCTCACCGAGCTGACCGGCCACGACACCCCCACCGCCGGCCAGGCGGCCTGAGGAGCGCAGCATGCGGATCGTCACCCTCGCCGGCAGCCCCGGCCTGCGCTCGCGCTCCGGCGTGATCCTCGCCCACGGCCAGCGCTGGCTGGTGGAGCATGGCGCCAGCGTGCGCCATTTCGGCATCCATGACTTCAAGGCCGAGGACCTGCTCCACGCGCGCTTCGACAGCCCGGACGTGCAGGCGCTGATCGAGGCGGTAGCGGCGGCAGACGCCCTGGTGATCGCCACGCCGGTGTACAAGGCGTCCTTCTCCGGCGCCCTGAAGACCCTGCTCGACCTGCTGCCGGAACGCGCCCTGTGCGACAAGCCGGTGCTGCCCATCGCCAGCGGCGGCAGCCTGGCCCATATGCTCGCGGTGGACTATGCGCTGAAGCCGGTGCTCTCCGCGCTCAAGGCGCAGCAGGTGCTGCACGGCATCTTCGCCATCGACGCCCAGGTCAGCTACGACGACCAGGGCGGCACCCTCGCCGACGACCTGCGCCAGCGCCTGGGGGACGGCCTGCAGCAGTTGCTGGAAATCCTCCAGCGTCGCCCCGCACGGCTGCAGCCGCACCAGCTGGGGGAGAGCCTGAAGGCGGCGCGCTGGGGCATCTGAAGCGCCCGGCGCCGCTTCGGCGCAAAAAAACCATGGCTGGTTAGATCGATTATTCACTTCAGTTCTTTGCATAGCACTGGAGTGAATATCCATAACGGCGATCCGGCCTTCCCCGCACCCCATCCATTCGCTGCAACAGACGGATGGACGCCCCTGCGTCGAAATTCCCTGCCATACCGTCATCGGCGCTGCCGGGACGGGCTCGATCGCTGCTCCGTGCACATCTTGTTGGCCCCGCCGCGCTGCCTAGAATCGGCCCCACGAAACCTTTCGACCCATCCGAACAATTCTGGCTTCAGGGAGTTTGAACATGATGAACGCGATGCAGATGCAGATGCCGATGAACGCCGGCATGAACATGAACGGCATGATGATGCCCATGGGCATGCCGATGATGATGGCCACCATGACGTGCAAGATGATGGACGATTGCATGGAATGCACCATGATGCCGGCCGCCGGCATGGACATGGCCATGTTCCGCAACAGCTGCGAAATGATGGCGATGATGATGGATTGCGGCATGCCGATGATGATGCACAGCGGCAACCTGTCGATGATGTGCATGTCCCCCGCCGGCATGGCGATGATGCCCATGATGGGCATGCCGCAAATGACCATGATGCCGATGATGGGCATGCCCATGCCGTCGATGAAATGCATGATGGAATGCACCATGCAGGGCAACGGCATGATGTGCAAGATGATGCCGATGCAGGGCATGAGCATGGACATGTTCAAGAACTGCTGCGCCCTGATGATGAAGATGATGGAGTGCGGCATGCCGATGATGATGAGCTGCAACGGCATGCCGATGATGTGCTGCACCTGCTGACACAGCGCCCATGAAAAAGCCCGGCCAGGGAAACCTGGGCCGGGCTTTTTTTCATCTCGCGCATGATGCCGGGGCGCTGCCATGAGCGGATCGTAGGATGGCGTAGAGCGCAGCGAAACCCATCACCGGCTTGCACCCGGCTCACAGGCTCACACACCCTGTAGGAGCGGCTTCAGCCGCGAAAGACCCGTCGCAGGCACAGGGCTGCGAATGGCCGGATATTCCATCGCGAATGAATTCGCTCCCACCAAGGCGACGCATGGCAGCGCCGATCTAATCCAGGCTTTCCGGGTAGGTCATCACCAGGTAGATCACCGCTTCGCTGTTGGCGGGGTTGCGGTAGCTGTGGGGCTGGTCGGCGTAGAAGAGGATGGAGTCGCCGGTGGAGAGCAGGTAGCGCTCGTCGTTGACGCTGACTTCCAGCACGCCCTGGGCGACCACCAGGTTTTCCTGGGTGCCGGGGGCATGGGGTTCGGCGTGCTCGGTGGTGAGGCCGGCCAGGCGCACTTCGTAGAATTCGGCCTGGCGCTTCACCTCGAAGGGAAACAGCGCGCGGCTGACGAAGCCTTCGCCGGCGCTGACCAGGCACTTGCTCTGCGCCGCCGGCAACACCGCGACGCCGGAGAAGGCGCGGTCGTCGAGGAAGGCGGCGACCGAGACCTTGAGCCCCTGGGCCACCTTGCACAGCACCTTGATGGAGGGAACGCTGCGCCCGGATTCGATCTGCGCCAGCATCGCCCGGCTCACGCCGGAGAGCCGCGCCAGGGCATCGAGGGAAAGCTGCCGCTTGCTGCGCAGGCGCAGCAGGTTATGGCCGACCCGCTGGCTAATCAGGTCGTCGTCACGGTTGCTGGCGTTGGCTTGGGCGAGTTCGAGGGCGGGGCTGTCGGTGGCGAGGAATGAGCTGGGTACGCTCATCGATCAGGCCTCCCGCGAGCGATCCAGCGAGCCGCTCTGCACGAGCTGGTAGGCCGCGTAGCCGGAACGCAGGGCGTACATGCTCCACATCAGCTCGGCCATCCGGCGCGCCTGGCGACGGGTGCGGTAGCTGGTGAGGTCGATGACGTCTGCGGTGCGGCTCATGGATGTCTCCTCGGGAGCGCTGGATTGACTCGATGGAGAGGAGACTATCACCGGGCTTTTTATACCTATAAATACTCAATTTTCATTTATTAATTACTTTCAGCGCTAAGTGACTTAGCCGCTTCAAACGCCGAGGCGGATGGCGCCGCCCAGCTCGTCGAACAGCGTCACCACCGAGCGCAGGGCGCGGCAGTCCGGGCGGGTCAGCAGCCACAGGGCGGTGTCGCAATCGGGCAGCTCGCCCTCCAGCGCCTGCAGCCCGTCGCCGATGAGGAAACGCGGCAGGGCCGCCACGCCGAGCCCGGCACGGGCCATTTCGGCGACCGAGAGCATGCTGTTGCAGCGGTAGGCCGGCACCAGCGCCGGGTAGCGCTGGCGGCGCCAGACCACGCTGGGGTGGTTGGGCAGGAATTCGTCCGGGGCGATCCAGGCCATGGCGGCCAGGTCGCTGGTGTCGCGCCCTTGCAGGTAGGCCGGGCTGGCGCACAGGCCGTAGGCGACCTGGCCCAGGCAGCGGCCGACCAGGTGCTGCGGCGGCGCGTTGGTCAGGCGCAGGGCGATGTCGGCGTCGCGGCGGCTGAGGTTGGCGAAGTCGTTGGAGGTGGCCAGCTCCAGGCGCAGCGCCGGGTAGTTGGGCATGAAGCGCGCCAGGGCCGGCAGCAGCAGGCCGTGCAACACCGAGTCGGTGCAGGTCAGGCGCACCGTGCCGTTGAGCACCTCGCGGCCTTGCTCCAGGGCCACCCTCGCCACCTCCAGGGCCTGCTCGGCCTGCTCCGCCTGCTGGGCCAGGAGCAGCGCGGTGCTGCCGGGCAGGTAGCCGGCGCGGCTCTTCTCGAACAGTTCCTCGCCCAGGGCCTTCTCCAGCTTGCGCACCGCGCGGAATACCGTGGAGACATCCACCTTGAGCAGTTCGGCGGCGCGCGCCAGGCTGCCGCCCCGGACCAGGGCGAGCACCAGGGCCAGGTCGCCGTGCTCCAGGCGATAGTGCGCAGCTGCAATGATCAATTGTGTTTTCGCCAATATTGAGTGCCGAAGCGCAACTATATAGTCCGCCTGCCACCGCGCATATCGCGCCGCAGACAAGGAACGGACATGGCCCGCCCTCGCACTTCCCGCATCCGCCTCGCCCTGATCGGCGACCAGGACCTTTCGATCACCGCCCACCAGGCCATTCCCGAAGCGCTGTCGCTGGCCGCATCGGCGCTGGATATCGGCCTGGCCCACCAGTGGCTGGCCACCGACCGCATCGACGCGGGCGCCCTCGCCCGCTTCGACGGCATCTGGTGCGTGCCGGGCAGCCCTTACCGCGACACCGAAGCAGCGCTGCGCGCCATCGGCCATGCGCGGATCAATGGCGTGCCCTTCCTCGGCACCTGCGGCGGCTTCCAGCATGCGTTGCTGGAGTACGCGCGCAACGTGCTGGGCTGGGCCGATGCCGAGCACGGCGAGAGCGCACCCGACGCCGCCCGCCAGGTGATCGCGCCGCTGGCCTGCTCGCTGGTGGAGGCCATCGATTCGGTGCGCCTGGAACCCGGCTCGCGCATCGCCCGGGCCTATGGTGCGGAGCTGGCCTTCGAGGGCTACCACTGCCGCTACGGGCTCAACCCGCAGTTCGCCACGGCGCTGCTGGGCGGACCGCTGAAAGCCAGCGCGCGGGATGCCAGCGGCGAGGTGCGTGCCGTAGAGCTGGAGGGCCATCCCTTCTTCGTCGCCACGCTGTTCCAGCCGGAACGTGCCGCCCTCGCCGGTCGCCTGCCCGCGCTGGTGGCGGCCTTCGTCGCGGCCTGCGCCCAATGAGCGGCGGCGACGGGCAGGCGTTCGCCCAGACGCCGGCGGCACCCTACTACGCGGTGATCTTCACCTCGCTGCGCACCGCCACGGACGACGGCTACGGCGACACGGCCGAGCGCATGGTGGAACTGGCGCGCGAGCAGCCGGGCTTCCTCGGCGTGGAGTCGGCGCGCGGGGCGGACGGGCTAGGCATCACGGTGTCCTACTGGGAGAGCGAGGCGGCGATCCACGCCTGGAAGCGCCAGGGCGAGCACAGCCTGGCGCGTGCCCGGGGCCGGGCGGATTGGTACAGCGCCTTCGAGGTGCGCATCGCCCGGGTGGAGCGCGCCTACGGCTTCTCCCGCACGGGGGAAGCGGCCTGAGGCTGGCCGTGGTTGCGCTGGAAGGTCTCCTCGCCCATGGCGGCGATCTGGCCTTCGATCAGTGCGTCGAAGGGCTTGAGCAAGGCATCGAAGCTGGCCGGTGCTTCCAGCAGGTCCAGCGCCTGGGCGATGGCCTCGAGGGTGGACAGCGCCCCCGGCGCCGGGGCCTTGCGCAGGCGGTAGCGGGAGACGCCGCCGGCCGGCAGCGTGACCCGGGGCAAGGCCGCCAGCGCAGGGTTGAGGTGCAACAGCTTGCGCGCCTTGCGCCAGGTGCCGTCCGGCACCACCAGCAGCACGGGGCGCCCAGCGGTGCCGTCCACTTCCGCCAGCGACACGGCCTCGTCCCCCGGGAACAGCAGCCGCGCGTCATGGCGCGGGTCGGCCAGCTCGGCCGCAAGCTCAGGGAAGTGCTCGCCCACTCGCAGCTCGGCATTCTCCAGACCCAGCGCCGCCAGCCGTGCGGTGTTCAGCGCATGCCCCACCTCGCTCGGGTGCTGCAGGACGAGCACGCGGGTACGGCTGGGCAGGCTGGGGATCAGCGGGCACAGGCAATGGCTGGCGGGGCGTTGGCAGCGGGGGCATTGAGGGCGGGACATGGGCGGGGATTTTGCCATGGAACCTGGGCGCGGCGCGGGGCATTTTCGCGAATGAATTCGCGCCCACGAGGGCGGCGGATGGGCTCGACCTTCGCGAGCAGAGCTCGCTCCTACGAGGTGACAACGCTGCGGAAGCGCCTGGGAGCGTAGCGGGAAAGTGGGGCATCCCTGCCCCTGGAGCCGCACCCTCCCGCGAGGCTCCGCCGCCCATGCTCGGTCGCTAGCGGTTGAAGCGTTCCGCCAGGCTGTGCAGGTACTCGGCCATGTGCTCGAGGTCCTGGCTGATCTGCGCGCCTTCCTGGGCCTGGCCGGCGCTGTGGTCGGAGAGCTGGGCGATGCGGGTGATCTGCCGGCTGATGTCTTCGGCCACGTGGCTTTGCTGTTCGGAGGCGGCAGCCATCTGCTGGCTCATGCCGGTGATGCGGGTCACCGCCTGGCTGATGCCGTCCAGGGCCTTGCCCACGGCTTCGACACTGCCGACGCTGTCGCGGGAAATCTCTTCGCCCCGGCTGGCGGTGGCCACCGCGCGGTCGGCGCCGGAGCGCAGGGAGGCGATGATCTGGTGGATCTGCTCGGTGGACTGGCGGGTGCGCGAGGCCAGCGAGCGCACCTCGTCGGCCACCACCGCGAAGCCCCGGCCCTGCTCACCGGCCCGGGCCGCCTCGATGGCGGCGTTGAGCGCCAGCAGGTTGGTCTGCTCGGCGATGGAGGTGATGACGTCGGCGACGCTGCCGATGGATTGGGTGGAGTTGGCCAGCTCGTTCACCGCCTGGCCGATCTCGCTCACCGCGCTGGCCATGTGCTGCATGGCGCTCAGGCTTTCCCCGGCCAGGCCGCGCCCCTGCTGCGCCAGGCGGTCGGCTTCCTCGGCCGCATGGGCGGTGTTCTGCACATTGTGCGAGACCTCCTGGATGGTCGCCGTCATCTGGTTGATGGCGGTGGCGGACTGGTCCGTCTCGCTGCGCTGCTGCTCCAGCAGCTCGGCGCTGGAGCGCGACAGCCGGGAGGAATCCGAGGCACGCAGCTTGACGTTGACGCCGGCGTCTTCCAGCCGCGTGAGCGCCGTCTGCAGGCGCGCCTCCTCGCTGATCATGGCCATGTCGAGCAGCGCCTGGGCGCCCTTGCTGCTGGAATAGGTGAGCGACACCAGCCCGCTGGTGAAGGCCTTGGGGTGCTCGGCCAGGGTGCGGCGGATGGTCTGCCGCTTGCTGTAGAGCTGGTAGGAGCCGAGGGCGAACATGGTCACCAGCATCAGCCCGATAAGCGCTGGGCCGCTGATGAGGAAGTGGCCGCAGAGGATGATCAGGGTGGCGAGGATCACCGGCCAGGAACGGACGATGTCGTAGGTCCAGGACTCGACCCAGGGCACCGGTGACTTGCCGGCCCGCAGGCGCGCATAGAGGGCGTCGGCGCGCTGCACCTGTTCGCGGGTGGGCAGCGAGCGTACGGATTCGTAGCCGGCCATCTGGCCGTTCTCGTAGATGGGCGTGACGTAGGCGCTGACCCAGTAGAAATCACCGTTCTTCGAGCGGTTCTTCACCAGGCCCATCCAGGGTTTGCCCTGCTTGAGGGTGTCCCACATGTGGCCGAAGACCACGGGCGGCATGTCGGGGTGGCGCACCAGGTTGTGGGGCTGGCCGATCAGCTCCTCGCGGGAGAAGCCGCTGATCTCGACGAAGGCGTCGTTGCAGTAGGTGATCTTGCTACTGAGATCGGTGGTGGAGATCAGGCGTTCGTTGGCCGGGAAGGTTCTTTCACGCTGGGTGACGGGTAGATTCTGGCGCATACGCAAATCCCTGGTGATTGGTACGTGTGTACTTCCTGACCCACAGAAATTAGGTCTAGCACAGGGTTGCGAGGCCGCCAGAGGCGTCAGCCATTATTTTGGCATCAAGGGCTGGAACACCTCCCATGCGTCAGGGAAACGCCAGCGAAGCGGCAGCTCAGTGCAGGTTCAACTGGGCCCGCAGGAGGTCGCGGAAGGTGACGATCAGCGGCTCGCGGGCGCGGCCCCGGCGCAGGATCATGGAGAACGGCGCCTGGTAGCCGAAGGTGGCGGGCAGCAACGCACGCAGGCGCTGCTGGTCGGCCCAGGGCTGGGCGTAGTGTTCGGGCAGGTAGCCGATGTAGGCGCCGGAGAGCACCAGGATCAGCTGCGCCTCCATGGACTCCACCGTCGCCGCGCTGTGCTTGAAGCCGTGGCGCGCCAGCTCCGCCTGGCTCCAGTAGCCGCGCCCGACCATGCGCTGCTGGGTGATCACCTCGGCGGGGATGCGCCGCTCGGTGAACAGCGGGTGGCGGTCGCTGCAGTAGAGCCAGTGCTGCTCGCGGTACAGCGGCTGGTAGACCAGGCCGTTCATCCGCGTGGAGAAGGCGCCGATGGCCAGGTCCAGGCGGTTGTCGAGCACGCCCAGTTGCAGGTCGTAGGGGCTCATCACCGAGAGGTGCAGGTGCACGGCGGCGTGTTCCTGGCTGTAGGCACCGATGACTTCGGCCAGGGGCAGGGCCGGGTCGCTGACGGTGGAGTCGAGCACACCCAGGTTGAGGGTGCCGCGCAGCTCGCCCTTGAGGGAGGCGGAATAGCGCTCGAAGCCCTCCAGCTCGCCCAGCAGGCGCAGGGTCTCCTGGTAGAACAGCTCGCCCTTGCTGGTCAGGCTGAAGCCGCCCCGGCCGCGGTGGCAGAGGGTCAGCCCCAGGTGCCCTTCCAGCTGGCTCATGTAGGTGCTGATGGCCGAGGTGGAGAGGTTCAGCTCCTGCTGCGCAGCGGCGAAGCCCTGGTTGCGCACCACGGTGGCGAAGATGCGCAGGAGCTTGATATCGGGGAGGGCGTTGGACATGGAAACTCCATGGGATTCGAAAGGCAGCACAAATCTGTAGGGGCGAATTCATTCGCCATGCAGGCCACCGGCCTGCCCTCCACAAGCCCCGACTGGGGCCGCTTCGCGACCCTTGGCGAATGAATTCGCCCCTACAGGGAGCTTCCAGCTGCGACAGATCGGCGCAGTCTACCCGCTGCGGATAGTTTAGAAATACCTGAAGTGATTATTTGCCCGTGGGGATTCTTCCCGCGTCGCCAGGTCACCAGAATCGGCCCACGACAACCACAACAAACGTGAGGCCACCCCGTGGACAAGAAACTCCACCAGCCCCTGGGCGGCAATGAAATGCCCCGTTTCGGCGGCATCGCCACCATGCTTCGCCTGCCCCATATCCAGACCCCTGCCGAGCTCGACGCCCTGGACGCCGCCTTCGTCGGCGTGCCCCTGGACATCGGCACCTCCCTGCGCTCCGGCACCCGCTTCGGCCCCCGCGAGATCCGCGCCGAATCGGTGATGATCCGCCCCTACAACATGGCCACCGGCGCCGCGCCCTTCGATTCGCTGAACGTGGCCGACATCGGCGACGTCGCCATCAACACCTTCAACCTGCTCGACGCCGTGCGCATCATCGAGGAGGAGTACGACCGCATCCTCGGCCACGGCATCCTGCCGCTGACCCTGGGCGGCGACCACACCATCACCCTACCCATCCTCCGTGCCATCAAGAAGAAGCACGGCAAGGTAGGCCTGGTGCACATCGATGCCCACGCCGACGTCAACGACCACATGTTCGGCGAGAAGATCGCCCACGGCACCACCTTCCGCCGCGCGGTGGAAGAGGACCTGCTGGATTGCGACCGCGTGGTGCAGATCGGCCTGCGCGCCCAGGGCTACACCGCCGAGGACTTCAACTGGAGCCGCAAGCAGGGCTTCCGCGTGGTCCAGGCCGAGGAGTGCTGGCACAAGTCGCTGGCCCCGCTGATGGCCGAAGTACGCGAGAAGGTCGGCGGCGGCCCGGTGTACCTGTCGTTCGACATCGACGGCATCGACCCGGCCTGGGCGCCCGGCACCGGCACCCCGGAAATCGGCGGCCTGACCACCATCCAGGCGATCGAGATCATCCGTGGCTGCCAGGGCCTGGACATCATCGGCTGCGACCTGGTCGAGGTCTCCCCGCCCTACGACACCACCGGCAACACCTCGCTGCTGGGCGCCAACCTGCTGTACGAGATGCTCTGCATCCTCCCCGGCGTGGAGCACCGTTGAGCATGGACCGCCACGCCCAGGTCATGGAGGCCGCCAGGGAACTGGTGGCCGCCTTCGCCCGCAACGACACCGAGGCCTATTTCGCTGCCTTCAGCGAAGACGCCAGCTTCCTGTTCCACACCACCCCCGGTGTGCTGCAGGGCCGCGCGGCCTACCGCGAACTCTGGGACGCCTGGCAGCGCGAGGGTTTTCGCGTGCTGGGCTGCGAATCGCGCAATCCGCTGCTGAGCCTGCAGGGCGAGGTGGCGATCTTCATGCACGACGTGGTCACCCGCCTGCGTGTGGGCGGTGAAGCGATCACGAGCCTGGAACGGGAGACCATCGTCTTCCGCCAACAACAAGAACAGGGCCGTTGGCTGGCCTGTCACGAGCACTTGTCGGCAATGCCGGAGCACCTGCCCCAAACCTGATGAGGCTCCCCCGGGAGAACAACGATGCATAACAACAATAATGAGCAAAGCCTGACCCGAATCGAGACATTCGGTGTCGAGCAGATCCCCGATCACGAACGCAACGCCAAGCCAGTCGACCTGTTCCGCATGATCTTCGGCGGCGCCAACACCTTCGCCACCGCCGTGCTGGGCAGCTTCCCGGTGCTGTTCGGCCTGTCTTTCGAGGCGGGCGTGTGGGCCATCCTCCTGGGCGTGGTGGTGGGCTCGCTGATCCTCGCGCCGATGGGCCTGTTCGGCCCGCTCAACGGCACCAACAACGCGGTCTCCTCGGGCGCCCACTTCGGCGTGCACGGGCGGATCGTCGGTTCCTTCCTCTCGCTGCTTACCGCCATCGCCTTCTTCTCCCTCTCGGTGTGGAGCTCGGGCGACGCGCTGATCGGCGGTGCCAAGCGCCTGATGGGTCTGCCGGAAACCGACCTGACCCTGGGCCTGGCCTACGGCCTGTTCGCGGTGCTGGTGCTGACGGTGTGCATCTACGGCTTCCGCTTCCTGCTGTGGGTCAACAAGGTGGCGGTGTGGAGCGCCAGCGCGCTGTTCCTGCTGGGCATCTTCGCCTTCGCCGGCCCCTTCGACGCCAGCTACGCGGGCTCGGTGCAGGTGGGCAGCGAGGGCTTCTTGGCCGCCTTCATCGGCGCCGCCCTGCTGGCCATGAGCAACCCGGTGTCCTTCGGCGCCTTCCTCGGTGACTGGGCGCGCTACATCCCCCGCGAGGCGAGCAAGGGCCGCATCATGCTGGCGGTGATCGGTGCGCAGCTGGCGACCCTGATCCCCTTCTTCTTCGGCCTGGTGACCGCCACCATCGTCGCCGTGCAGGCGCCGGACTACATCGCGCAGAACAACTACGTCGGTGGCCTGCTGGCCGTCTCGCCGGCCTGGTTCTTCCTGCCGGTGTGCCTGATCGCAGTGATCGGCGGCATGTCCACCGGCACCACTTCGCTCTATGGCACCGGCCTGGACATGTCCTCGGTGTTCCCGCGCCTGCTCAACCGCGTGCAGGCCACGGTGATGATCGGGCTGATGTCCATCGCCTTCATCTTCATCGGCCGCTTCGCCTTCAACCTGGTGCAGAGCGTGTCCACCTTCGCCGTGCTGATCATCACCTGCACCAGCCCCTGGATGGTGATCATGATCCTCGGCCTGGTGATCCGCCGTGGCTTCTACTGCCCGGACGACCTGCAGGTGTTCACCCGCGGCGAGACCGGCGGCCGCTACTGGTTCCACAACGGCTGGAACTGGCGCGGCATGGGGGCCTGGGTTCCCAGCGCGCTGGTGGGCCTGTGCTTCGTCAACCTGCCGGGGCAGTTCGTCGGCCCGCTGGGCGAGCTGGCCGGCGGCATCGACATCAGCCTGCCGGTGACCCTGGGCATGGCCGCCCTGCTCTACCTGGCGCTGCTCAACCTGTTCCCCGAGCCCGCCGAGGTGTACGGCCCAAAGGGCCCGCGCTGGGTACGCGTAAAGCACGCACCCAGCGGCCTGGGCAACGCTGAAATCGCCTGATCCGCATCCCGTGCAGCGGTGGCCGGAGCCCGGCCGCCGGTGACCCGTCCAACCCGGGGCTACCGCCCCGGTGCTGCACCCGCCACATGCTACGCCAGGCCTGACCCGCCTGAACTACAACAATGAGAAAGAGAGAGCTGAACAATGGCCTTGGATATCTTCGTCGTACTCATCTACGCCGCCGGCATGCTCCTGCTGGGCTGGTTCGGCATGCGCCGCGCCAAGAACCATGAGGAGTTCCTGGTGGCCGGGCGCAACCTCGGCCCGGCCTTCTACATGGGCACCATGGCCGCCACCGTGCTCGGCGGTGCCTCCACCGTCGGCACCGTGCGCCTGGGCTACGTCCATGGCATCTCCGGCTTCTGGCTCTGCGCCGCACTGGGCGCGGGCATCATCGTGCTCAACCTGTTCCTCGCAAAGCCGCTGCTGAAGCTGCGCATCTTTACCGTCACGCAGATCCTCGAGCGCCGCTACACGCCCATGGCGCGCCAGGCCAGCGCGGTGATCATGTTCGCCTACGCGCTGATGATCGGCGTGGTCTCCACCCTGGCCATCGGCACGGTGATGGAAGTGCTGTTCGGCCTGCCGTTCTGGGTCTCGGTGCTGCTCGGCGGCGGCGTGGTGGTGGTGTACTCCACCGTGGGCGGCATGTGGTCGCTGACCCTGACCGACATCGTGCAGTTCATCATCAAGACCGTGGGCCTGATGTTCGTGCTGCTGCCGATCTGCCTGTACCGCGTGGGCGGCTGGGACGAGCTGGTGGCCAAGCTGCCGGCCACCGCGTTCAACTTCACCACCATCGGCTACGACACGATCATCACCTACTTCCTGATCTACTTCTTCGGCATCCTCATCGGCCAGGACATCTGGCAGCGCGTGTTCACCGCGCGCAGCGAGGGCGTGGCCAAGTACGCCGGCAGCGTCGCCGGTATCTACTGCGTGCTCTACGGCCTGGTGGGTGCGCTCATCGGCATGTGCGCCAAGGTGCTGCTGCCGGACCTGGAAAACGCCAACAACGCCTTCGCCGCCATCGTCCAGTCGGCCCTGCCGGACGGCATCCGTGGCCTGGTGATCGCCGCCGCCCTGGCGGCGATGATGTCCACCGCCAGCGCCGGCCTGCTCGCCGCCTCCACCACCATCACCGAAGACCTGCTGCCGCGCCTGCGCAACGGCAAGCCGTCGAGCCTGCCCCTGACCCGCCTGCTGACCCTGCTCACCGGCGTGGCCGTGCTGGTCATCGCGCTGATCGTCAACGACGTGCTCGGCGCCCTGACCCTGGCCTACAACCTGCTGGTGGGCGGCATGCTCATCCCGCTGCTGGGGGCCATCTACTGGAAGCGCGCCACCACCGCCGGCGCCATCGCCAGCATGAGCCTGGGCTGCATCACCGCCCTGGCCTTCATGTTCAAGGATGGCCTGGAAGCCAACACCCCGATCTACTACAGCCTGAGCGTCGGCCTGGTCAGCTTCGTGCTGGTCAGCCTGCTGTCCCGTCGCCCGGCGGCCAGCACCAGCCTGGCCTGAGTTTGCGTGAACGGCCGCCCATCCCGACGGCCACCCTTGAATTCCGGCCTGCGCCCGCAGGCCGGGATTCGTTTTATTCGAGACCGGAAGAGCAAGGAACCTGCCATGACCACCTGCGGTGAATTCCTCGTCAAACAACTGCAAGCCTGGGGCGTCGACACCGTGTTCGGCATCCCCGGCGTGCACACCGTCGAGCTGTATCGCGGCCTGCCCGGCAGCGGCATCCGCCACATCACCCCGCGCCACGAACAGGGCGCCGGCTTCATGGCCGATGGCTACGCACGCGTCTCCGGCAAGCCGGGCGTGTGCTTCATCATCACCGGCCCGGGCATGACCAACATCACCACCGCCATGGGCCAGGCCTACGCCGACTCCATCCCCATGCTGGTGATTTCCAGCGTCAACGAACGCTCGCGCCTGGGGCTGGGCAACGGCTACCTGCACGAGCTGCCCAACCAGTGCGCCCTGGTGGCCGGTGTCGCCGCCTTCAGCCACACCCTGATGAACGTCGAGGAGCTGCCGGCCGTGCTGGCCCGCGCCTTCGCCGTGTTCGACAGCCAGCGCCCGCGCCCGGTGCACATCGAGCTACCGCTGGACATCATCACCGCGCCCGCCGAGCACCTGCAGGTGCAGCCCCGCCCTGCCCTTTCGCGCCCGGCCCCGGCCATGGCCCAGTTGCGCGAGGCCGCCAGCCGCCTGCGCAACGCCAAACGCCCGTTGCTGCTGCTCGGTGGCGGCTGCGTCGAGGCTCAGGCGGAAGCCCGCGCCCTGGCCACCGCGCTGGACGCTCCCACCGCGCTGACCATCAATGCCAAGGGCCTGCTGCAGCCCGACCACCCGCTGCTGGTGGGCAGCAACCAGTCGCTGATCCCGGTGCGCCAGCTGGCCCTGGAGGCCGACGTGGTGCTGGCCATCGGCACCGAGCTGGGCGAGACCGACTATGACGTGGTGTTCGACGGCAATTTCCGCATCGGCGGCGAGCTGATCCGCATCGACATCGACCCGCAGCAACTGGTGCGCAACCACGCCCCGGCTCTGGCCATCCACAGCGATGCGCGCCTGGCCATGCGCGTGCTGCTCGCCGAACTGCCGGCGCGCGAGGCCAGCACCAGCAGCCCGGGCGCCCAGCGCGCCGCCGGGGTGCGCGCGCAACTGGCCGAGGACTTCTCCGGCTGGGCCCATTACCGCCAGCTGTTCGATTGCATCCTCGAGACCCTGCCGGACGCCCGCTTCGTCGGCGACTCGACCCAGACCGTGTACAGCGGCAACCACCTGGTGGAGCTGGACGGCCCGCGTCGCTGGTTCAACGCCTCCACCGGCTACGGCACCCTGGGCTACGGCCTGCCGGCGGCCATCGGCGCCAAGCTGGCCGAACCGGGCCGCCCGGTGATCAGCCTGATGGGCGACGGCGGCATCCAGTTCACCCTGCCGGAACTGGCCAGCGCGGTGGAAGCGCGGGTCGGCGTGATCGTGCTGCTGTGGAACAACCAGGGCTACGGCGAGATCAAGCGCTACATGGAGCGCCGCGACATCACCCCGCTGGGCGTGGACATCTACACCCCGGACTTCATCGCCATCGCCCGCGGCTTCGGCTGCCTGGCGGAGAAGGCCCGCGACCATGCGCACCTGCAGGAACTGCTGCGCAATGCACCAGGCGACCGGCCGCTGATCATCGAGGTGGCCGAGGCCGCGCCCTTTGCGCCGTGAAGCCGAGCGGCTGCCGTAGAGCCCCGGGCTGAAGCCCGGGCTACGTTCTGCCACCTCCACCGCATGGGTTTCGCTCCGCTCTACCCATCCTACGAAAGTCCGTGCGCACCACGTGGTGATGTCTGGGCGAAGAAAGTTGGAGCAGCCGCCAACGCCCCTTCCCAGCAGGCCGAGCGAATCGTCGTGGAAGGGGTTGAGCGACATGGATGTCGCGAGAGCCGCGATGGGCCAGGGATGGCCCTTCGCGGCGTGCCCCTGGAACGATGATGGAGCGAGGGAAGTCTGGCTTCAGCCAGACCCGTATGGAGGGGCAAGCCCTTTTGG
This sequence comes from Pseudomonas sp. PDM13, assembly GCF_025685765.1. NCBI lineage: Bacteria > Pseudomonadati > Pseudomonadota > Gammaproteobacteria > Pseudomonadales > Pseudomonadaceae > Pseudomonas > Pseudomonas sp. PDM13. The sequence continues at coordinate 94,524 of NZ_JAOTQU010000013.1, forward strand.
TTCCTTTTAAGGCGATTGTTAAAAGGGACTCGCCCGGGTGGGCGAAACCAAAAGCCTCAGCAAAACTCGGCAATCAGCTGGGCTCAATCCTCCAGCAGCACTTAACGCAGACACAGCCAAAGACATCGCACCACGGACAGGTATGCTGCCCCCACAACGACAACAAGGGAGCCCCCGATGAAGATCGTCAGCCGAGACCGCTGGTTCGAGGTCGAGCACCTCTATGACGGCGTGAGCCTGATCAGCGAGCCCTATGTGAGGCCCTTCTACCGCTGCAACCTGTGGCACGTGCAGGGCCGCGATCGCGATGTGCTGGTGGATTCGGGCTCCGGCCTGGTAAGCCTGCGCGAGCAGCTGCCCTGGCTCACCGAGCGGCCGCTGCTGGCGGTGGCCAGCCACACCCACTTCGACCATATCGCCGGGCACCACGAGTTCCCCGAGCGCCTGGTGCACCCCGCCGAAGCGGACATCCTCGCCACGCCGGACGGCGACAACACCCTGGCCCGGGCCTTCGTGGGCGACGAGATGTTCGAGGCCCACCCGGACTGCCCGCTGTGCTACGCCGAGTACCGCGTCAAGGCGGCGCCGGCCACGCGGCTGATCGAAGAAGGCGATGTGCTGGACCTGGGGGACAGGACGCTCGAGGTGCTGCACACCCCCGGGCATTCACCCGGCGGCATCAGCCTGTGGGAAGCGCGGACCGGCACCCTGTTCAGCGGCGATATCGTCTATGACGGGCCGCTGATCGAGGACGCCTACCACTCGAATCTGGATGACTACGCGAAGAGCCTCGCACGGCTGCGCGACCTTCCGGTTCGCACCGTGCATGGCGGGCATTTCCCGAGCTTCTCCGGGGAGCGCCTGCGCGAGCTGATCGGCGCCTGGTTCAAGGCGCACCACTGAGCGCGCAAGGCGCTGCGGAACCGGCGCCCTAGCGGCGCCGACGCTGCTCGGCCAGGCGACGTTGCTCGTCGCTGCGAACGGGGATGGGTTGCAGGCGCGGACGCTCGGTCAGCCCAAGGGTCACGGACAACTGCCAGGCGATATGGCTCAGCCAAGCTTTCATGGGCCCCTCCAGTCGATCAAAAGGTTGGTCGGGCGGCCCGAGACAGGTTGGCCGCCCTCGACGAACGGAACGATTCCGCTGCCAAGTACAGAGTAGCCCCGCCTCGCCAAAGCGAAAATGCCCTGGATCAAATTTCACCTCAGGGAATGGCGCGAACCTGCCACAAGCTGTTTCCGGCGTCGTCCGCCACCAGCAGCGCGCCGCTGGGCAGCACCGCGATGCCCACCGGGCGGCCGTAGACCTCGGCCTTCTCCGCGTCCTTGACGAAACCGGTGAGGAAATCCTGCGGCGCGCCATTCGGCTCGCCATCCTTGAAGGGCACGAACACCACCTTGTAGCCGGAGAGCACGCTGCGGTTCCACGAGCCGTGCTGGCCGATGAAGGCGCCTTCGCGGTAGCGCTCGGGGAAGGCCTGCTGGGTGTAGAAGGCCAGGCCAAGGGAGGCGGTATGGGCGCCGAGGCCGAGCTCCGGCTTGCGCGCCTTGGCCACCAGGTCCGGGCGCTTGCCGGCCAGGCGCGGGTCTTCGTTGGCGCCGAAGTAGGCGTAGGGCCAACCGTAGAAGGCGCCCTGCTCCACCTTGGCCAGGTAGTCCGGCACCAGGTCCTCGCCGAGGTTGTCGCGCTCGTTGACCACCGTCCACAGCTGCTGGGTGCCCGGCGCCCAGCCCATGCCCACCGGGTTGCGCAGGCCGCTGGCGAAGATGCGCTCGCCGCTGCCGTCGGGGTTGATCTCGAGGATGTTGGCGCGGCGCTCCTCCTCCTGCATGCCGTGGTCGCCCAGGTTGCTGGCCGAGCCCACCGAGATGTACAGCTTGGAGTTGTCGGCGTTGGCGAGGAGGTTGCGCGTCCAGTGGTTGTTGTAGCCGCCGGCCGGCAGGTCGAGGATCTTCTCGCCCTTGCCGTGGATCTTCAGGTCGCCCGGCTGGTAGGGGTAGCGCCACAGCGCATCGGTGTTGGCCACGTAGAACCAGTCGCCCACCACCTGCATGCCCAGGGGCTGCTTGAGGCCGTCGAGGAAGATCACCCGCTGCTCGGCCACGCCGTCGCCGTCGGTGTCCCGCAGCAGGGTGATGCGGTCGGCGCTCTTGCCGTAGTTCTGCGATTGCAGCTTGCCGTCCTTGCGCGCCTTTTCCTTGGCCTTGTCGTCCTTCAACTCGGTGTTGGCCTCGGCCACCAGCACATCGCCATTGGGCGTCACGTACAGCCAGCGCGGGTTGTTCAGCTCGCCGGCGTAGCGGTTGACGCGAAAGCCCGGCGGCGCCTGGGGCGTGCGCCCTTCGGCCCAGCCCTGGACCTTGCTGTAGTTCTTCACCTTGTGGGTCGGGTCCGGCGTTGGCAGTTCCTCGGCACGGGCGAAGCCCGCCAGGACGATCACCAGGAACAGCCCGGCGGCAAGGCTGAATACGACGTTCAGGGGGTTGGGCTCGCCCATGGCTCGGTCCTTTTCGTATGAGGGGCAACATTGCATCGACCGAGCCCCGCGCCCTTTGTTCAGGGAGAATTTCACCCCGCCAACAGGCCCGCCCCAGAGCGCCCGGGGCGGGCCTGCCGCTGCGTCAGCCGCGCGCCTTCACCGCACGCTGGTTGGAGAGGTAGAGGTTGTCCGGCTGCAGCGCCTCGCGGGTGGCGACGGCGTCGACCCACTGCTCGGTGCTGGCCACGGCGGCAAAACCCGTGTGGGAGACCAGGGTGAACACGCGGTGGATCTCCTCGGCACTGGCCGAGCCGAACGCATTGGCGAAGGGCACCGAGCCCGTGGCGTCGTGCAGCAGCTCGACATTCCAGCCCTCGTGGCGGGCCTGGCGGGCGGTGGATTCGTCGCAGTGCTGGGTCATGTAGCCGACGATGGTCAGGGTGTCGATGCCGCGCTCGCGCAGCCAGGGGCCCAGGTCGGTGCCGGTCAGGGCGCTGGGCAGGGCCTTCTGCACCCGATGGTCGTGGGCACGGTCGGCCACCTGCGCGTGCAGCTCGGCACCGCGGCTGCCCCGGGCGAAGATCGGCGAATCCTCCGGCGCCAGGTGCTGCACCAGCACCACGGGGATGCCGGCGGCAGTGGCGGCGTCCATCGCCCGGCCGATATTGGCCAGGGACTGGTCCACGGGCGGGTATTCGATCAGCAGATCGCCGCTGACGTATTCGTTCTGCACATCGATGACGATCAGCGCACGCTTCGGCTGGGACATGGTGGAGCTCCTTGTTGTGGGTGGGTTGGTGCGCATTCTTTGCCCTGCCGACCCCAGCCGGTGAGTGGCCCGACTGCCAACTTCCGCTAATATCGGGCCAACCCCAAGGAGCCCCCGCCCATGCAGGAACACGTGATAGTCGTGGTCGCGTTCGACCGCATCATCCCTTTCCACCTCTCCGTGCCCTGCCTGGTGTTCGGCGAAACCTGCCCGGAGATGGCGCCCTTCGACCTGCGCGTGTGCGCCGCCGAACCGGGGCCGCTGCGCACCACGGCGGGCTTCTCCATCGCCGTCGACCTCGGCCTGGAGGCCATCGCCAGCGCCGACACGGTGATAGTGCCCAGCTGGCGCCGCCCCGACGAACGCCCGCCGCAGGCCTTGCTGGACGCCCTGGTCGCCGCCCACGGGCGCGGCGCGAAGATGGTCGGCCTGTGCCTGGGCGCCTATGTGCTGGCCGAAGCCGGCCTGCTCGATGGCCGCCGCGCCACCACCCACTGGGCCTGGGCCCGCGACTTCGCCGAGCGCTACCCGCAGGTGCAGCTGGACCCGGACGTGCTCTACCTCGAAGACGGCGAGCTGCTGACCTCGGCCGGCACCGCCGCCGGCATCGACTGCTGCCTGCACCTGCTGCGCCAGCACTGCGGCGCCGAGACTGCCAACCGCGTAGCCCGGCGCCTGGTGGTGCCGCCCCACCGCCAGGGCGGCCAGGCGCAGTTCATCGAGCAACCCCTGCCTACGAGCCCGCGCGACGACCGCCTCACCTGCGTGCTGGATTGGGTGCGCAGCAACCTGGAGCAGGAGCACAGCCTCGACAGCCTGGCCCAGCGCGTGCTGATGAGCCGGCGCACCTTCAGCCGCCACTTCCGCCAGCTCACCGGCAGCACCCTCGGCGACTGGCTGCTGGCCGAGCGCCTGGCCCTGACCCAGCGCCTGCTGGAGAGCACCGACCAGAGCGTGGAGAAGATCGCCACCCTCGCCGGCTTCGGCTCCCCCGTCTCCCTGCGCCACCACTTCGGCCGCGCCTTCGGCGTCTCGCCCTCGGCGTGGCGGCAGAGTTTCCAGGGAAGTGTGGCGTAACGCTCACCGTAGGTTGGCGCCGAGCACAGCGAGGCCCAACGCTGGGTGTCGGGCCTCGTGCAAGGGTCGAGTCTTATCGCGGATGAATCCGCTCCCACGATCTGGCAGCGCTGAGCGAATGAATTGGCTCTGTCTGCGTTAAGTGTTGCTAGAGGATTTGAGTCCAGCTGATTGCCGAGTTTTGTTGACGCTTCTGGTTTCGCCCACCCGGGCGAGTCCCTTTTCCAATCGTTGAAAAGGAACCAAAAAACTTGCCCCTCCATACGGGTCTGGCTGAAGCCAGACTTCCCTCGCTCCATCATCGTTCCAGGGGCACGCCGCGAAGGGCCATCCCTGGCCCATCGCGGCTCTCGCGACATCCATGTCGCTCAACCCCTTCCACGACGATTCGCTCGGCCTCCTGGGAAGGGGCGTTGGCGGCTGCTCCAACTTTCTTCGCCCAGAACATCACCACGTGGTGCGCACGGACTTTCGTAGGATGGGTCGGGCGGCGTTCCGCGAGCGAAGCGAAACCCATGCTGCCGCACGTACCCTTCGCGGATGAATCCGCTCCCACGATCTGGCGCCGCTGGGCGAATGAATTCGCCCCTACAGGCAATGGTTACGCGGGTTGCATGGGCGCCACGCCCATCACCTCGATCCAGGCCTTGAGGTTGGCGCCGAGCATGCCCTTGCGCCACATCAGCCAGGTGGTGGTGTGGTCGAAGGGTTCGGCCAGGTGGTGCACCGCCACCGCTTCGCGGCCGGGCAGGGTCTGCAGCATGGACAGCGGCATCAGCGCCACGCCGCCACCGGCGACCACGCAGGCGAGCATGCTGTGGTAGGACTCGATCTCCATGATCTGCCCCATGGGCACCCGCGCGGCGGCGAACCAGCTTTCGATGCGTTTGCGGTAGGAACAGCGCGGGCGGAAGCTGTACACCGCCTCGCCCAGCACATCCGCCGCCGAGACCACCGGGGCGTGGCCGAGGCTGGTGATGAGCACCAGGGTTTCCTCGAACAGCGGCAGGCCGTCCAGCTCGGCGTAGTCCATGGGGCCGTCCACCAGCGCCGCGTCCAGCTTGCCGCTGACCAGACCCTCGATCAGCTCGCCGCTGGGCAGCGTCTGCACCTGCAGGTTGACCGCCGGCCAGGCCCGGCGGAAGCGCGCCAGCATCCCCGGCAGGTGGATGGCAGCGGTGCTGTACATGGAACCGATGACGAAATCGCCCGCCGGCTCGCCTCCCTTGAGTGCCGCCTCCGCCTCGGCCTGCAGCTTGAACATGCGCTCGGCGTAGCCCAGCAGCACCTTGCCTGCGGCGGACAGCTGCAGGCGCTGGCGTTCGCGGAGGAACAGGTCCACGCCCAGGGCTTCCTCCAGCTGGCGCAGGCGGGTGGACAGGTTCGACGGCACGCGGCTCATGCGCACCGCGGCCTTGGCGATGGAGCCTTCCTCGGCGACCGCCTGGAAGATGCGCAGCTGGCTGAGTTCCATGGCAAGAATTCTCTTTAGTTGAACAAGTTGTTCTTTATTATTCGTTTTAACTGAACAAGTCAAAACCCTAGCATGGCTTCCATCGTCACCCCGGAGGCCGCCATGTCGCCCATCATCCGCATCCTCGCCAGCATCCTCGCCCTGTTCGTCGCCATGGGCGTGGGGCGCTTCTCGCTTACTCCGCAGTTGCCGCACCTGATCGCCGAAGGCCAGGTCGACCTCACCGGCGCCGGGCTGATCGCCGCCGCCAACTACCTCGGCTACCTGGTGGGCGCCCTCGACGCCCTGCGCGCCACCGCCCCCGAGCAGGCACGGCGCCGCCTGTTCGGCGGGCTCTGGACCGGCGTCGCCATCACCCTCGCCTCCGCCTGGGCGTTCGGCTTCTGGCCCCATGTGGCGCTGCGCTTCGCCGCCGGCGTGGCCAGCGCCTGGGTGCTGGTGGTGCTCACCGCCCTGGCCGCCCAGGTGGCGGTGCAGGCCGGTCGACCACGCCTGGCCGGGCTGATCTTCACCGGGCCGAGCCTGGGCGTGCTGGCCACCGGGCTGATGGCCCTGGCGCTCAACCTGCTGGGCCAGGGTTCGTCCAGCGCCTGGCTGCTGTATGGCGTCACCGCGCTGATGCTGACCGCAGCCATCCACCCGCTGCTGCCGCGTCCTCAGGCCCGCGCCGATACCGTGCCGCAGCAGGCGGGCCCGCGCCCGAAGGCCTTCTACCCGCTGCTGGTGGCGTACTCGCTGGTGGGCATCGGCTACATCATCCCCGCCACCTTCCTCTCGCAGATGGCCGCCGCGCAGTTCCACGGCCAGTGGCTGGCCGACCTGTTCTGGCCCGCCTTCGGGCTGGTCGCCACCCTCGGCGTGCTGCTGGTGAGCCTGCGCCGCCCGGGTTCCGGCAACACCGGCCGCTGGCTGGTGGGCGCGTTGTGGTTGCAGGCATTCGGTGTGCTGGCCTGCCTGTTCCCGGGCATGGCCGGGCTGGCCCTGGGGGTGATCTTCTGCGGTGGGCCCTTCCTCGCCAGCATGCTGCTGGTGATGCAACGGGCCCGGGAGATCGACCCGCTGGGCCACGCCCGCAATGTCGGCCTGCTCACCGCCGGCTTCGCCCTGGGCCAGCTCGGCGGCCCGCTGCTGGCAGCCCTGAGCAGCCACATCAGCGGCGGCCTGCGCCCCGCCCTGCTGCTCGCCGCCGGCGCCCTGCTGCTGGCGGGTGGGTTGATGCTGAAGGCGCGGGAAGAGGTGAAAGTGGAAACCGTGGCGGCGTGCCGGGGGTAAGTGACAGGCCGCCGCGCATCGTAGGTTGGGTTGAACCTTGTAGGTCGGGTGCAACCCGACAGGGCCGTGCGCCAAGGCAACGCGGGTTTCACCCGCCCTACGGGGAGCCCCTTGCGCAACGCGCTCCCGGGCTGAAGCCCGGCTACAGGTTGTCTGCTACGGCGTCGCCGGGAAGGCGTCGCGCTCTTCCTCGCGCAGGGTGAGCACGCGGAAGCCGGTTTCGGTGACGAGGATGGTGTGTTCGAACTGAGCCGAGAGGCTGCCGTCGCGGGTGATGACGGTCCAGCCGTCGGCGAGGGTGCGGACGCTGCGGCGGCCCTGGTTGATCATCGGTTCGATGGTGAAGGTCATGCCCGGCTGCAGGCGCAGGCCCGTGCCGGGATGGCCGACGTGGACCACCTGCGGGCTTTCGTGCATCTGCCGGCCGATGCCGTGGCCGCAATACTCGATCACCACCGAGTAGCCCGCCTCCTCGGCACGGCTCTGGATGGCGTGGCCGACGTCGCCCAGCGTGGCGCCGGGGCGAACCAGGCGGATGGCGTCGTAGAGGCACTGCTGGGTCGTGTGCACCAGGCGCCGGGCGTCGTCGCTGATGGCGCCGAGGCAGTACATCTTGCTAGTGTCGCCGTAGAAGCCGTCCTTGATCACCGTGACGTCGACGTTGACGATGTCGCCCTCCTGCAACACCTCCTCCGCCGAGGGCCAGCCGTGGCAGACCACCTGGTTGACCGAGGTGTTGACGGTGAAGGGGTAGCCGTACTGGCCCTTGCTGCCGGGGATGGCCTGCAGGGTTTCGACTATGTAGCGCTCGGCGAAGGCGTCGATCTGCGCGGTGGTGACGCCGGGGACGATGAAATCATCCAGCGCCTCCAGCACCCGTGCCGCCAGGCGGCCGGCGACGACCATGCGCTCGACCTCGGCGGCGTTCTTGATGGTGACCTTGCTCACTCCACGGCCTCCACCGGTGGCGCGGCGGAGAGTTCCAGCTCGCGGGCCTCTTCCATCAGGCGCTTGATGATGTCGGCGTAGGTCAGCTCCGGCTGGGCCTCGGCGAGCATGCCGATGCGCATCCAGTGCTCGGCCTGGGCGTTGATGGAGCGGGACATGGCGCGGCAGGCGATGCGCGCCTCTTCGTGCAGTACATCGGAAATCTTGACGATACCCATGGCAATCGATCCATATACGAAACGCTACATAACATAGCATTTCATTTTGGAATCGCAAATGAGAAAGGGCCGCGGTGCGGCCCTTCCCCGTGCCCCCATCACCTTCGGTGACGATGGGTTTCGCTTCGCTCTACGCCATCCTACGAGGCGAGTGCGGGCGCCTCAGGTACCGGTCTTGATCTTGGTCCAGGTGCGGGTACGGATGCGCTCCAGCTTGGGCGGCAGCATCTCCACCGAGAACAGCTTGGCCTGCACCTCCGCCGGCGGGTAGACGTTGGGGTTGTCACGCAGGGTGGCGGAGATGAGGCCGTCCGCCGCCTGGTTGGGGTTGGCGTAAGCCACGTGGTCGGAGATGGGCGCCACCACTTCCGGGCGCAGCAGGTAGTTGAGGAAGGCATGGGCCTGCTCGACGTTCTGCGCGTCCCTGGGGATGGCCAGCACGTCGAACCAGGCGGCGGTGCCTTCCTTGGGAATACGGTATTCCACCTTCACCCCGTTGCCGGCTTCCTCGGCACGGGCGGCGGCCTGCATGGCGCCGCCGGACCAGGCCAGGGCGACGCAGATTTCGCCGTTGGCCAGGTCGCTGACGAACTTCGAGGAGCTGAAGTAGGTGACGCTCGGGCGCAGGCGGGTGAGCAGTGCCTCGGCCTTGGCGTAGTCGTCGGGGTTGCGGCTGTTGGGCGGCAGGCCCAGGTAGTGCAGCACCTCGGGGATCACCTCGGTGGGCGAGTCGAGGAAGGCCACGCCGCACTGCTTGAGCTTGGCCAGGTTGTCGGGGTTGAAGATCAGCTCCCAGGAGTCCACCGGCGCGTTCTCGCCCAGTACCGCGCGCACCTTGTCGAGGTTGTAGGCGATGCCGTTGGTGCCCCACATGTAGGGCATCACGTACTGGTTGCCCGGGTCCTTGGCGGCCAGCACCTTGAGCAGCGCCGGGTTGAGGTTCTTCCAGTTGGGCAGCTTGCTCTTGTCCAGGGGCTGGAACACGCCGGCCTTCATGTAGTTGGGCAGGAAGCCGTCGCTGGGCACCACCAGGTCGTAGCCGGAGTGGCCGGAGAGCAGCTTGGCCTCCAGCACCTCGTTGCTGTCGTAGACGTCGTACTTGGGGGTGATGCCGCTGTCCTTGCGGAAGTTCTCCAGGGTGTCCGGGGCGATGTAGTCGAACCAGTTGTAGATGCGCACCACCGGCTCGGCGGCGGCGTTGAGGGAGGCGCCCAGCAGCGCCAGGGCGACGAGATGGCGGGCGTTCATCGGGCCACCTCTTCATAGCCTTGCAGCACGTTGACGGCGTTCACCCCGATGGCCTCAACCGCGTAGCCGCCTTCCATGATGAAGAGCGTGGGTAGGCCGAGGGCGGCGATGCGCCGGCCCATGGCCAGGTAGTCGGGCGAGTCCAGCTTGAACTGGGAGATGGGGTCGTCCTTGTAGGTGTCGACGCCGAGGGAGATCACCAGCGCTTCGGGCGCGTAGGCGGCGATCTTGCGGCAGGCGTCTTCCAGGGCGGCGGCCCAGCCGTCCCAGCCGGTGCCGTGGGGCAGCGGGTAGTTGTGGTTGCAGCCGGCGCCAGCGCCTTCGCCGCGTTCGTCGGCGTGGCCCAGGTAGTAGGGGTATTCCACCAGCGGGTCGCCGTGGATGGAGGCGAAGAGCACGTCGTCGCGGCTGTAGAACAGTTCCTGGGTGCCGTTGCCGTGGTGGTAGTCGACATCGAGGATGGCCACGCGGCGCGCGCCCTGATCGATGAAGGCCTGGGTGGCGATGGCGGCGTTGTTGAAGAAGCAGTAGCCACCCATGAAGTCGCTGCCGGCATGGTGGCCCGGCGGGCGGCACAGGGCGAAGACGGTGTTGGCGCCGTTGCGCATGTGGTCCTGGGCGGTGAGCGCGACCTGCGCCGAGCTGTACACGGCCTGCCAGGTGCCGGCGGTGATGGGGGCCTCGGTGTCGAAGCAGTAGTGGCCGAGCTGGCCGTGCAGCGCCGTGGGGATGGGGCCGTCGCGGCGCAGGCGGCGCGCGGGGAAGGTGCTCGGCAGCATGTCGCAGCTGTGGCCTTCGGCGGCCCAGCGCGCCCAGGCGCCCTTGAGGAAGTCCACGTAGGCGGCGTCGTGCACCCGCAGGATGGGTTCCAGGCCGAAGTCACGGGGCTCGATCACCTCCCCCAGCGCCTGGTGGCGCACCCGCGCCAGCACGGTGTCCGCGCGGCTGGGCATCTCGAAGCAGGGCTGGAGCTTGCCATCCACCAGTTCGGACTGGCCGAAATGGAGACGGTGGTCGTCGCTGTACACGGTCAGCATGCCGGGAACCTCATCTTGTTATTGGTGGATGGATTCTGTGGCGGATCGAGGCCCCTTGCGCAGGGGGACGGGTGGCCAATAGGGGATCGAAATGGCCAATCTGACTGGCCATGACGTTACGCATGGACGGGCGCCGACAAAAGACAACGCGGGTTTCACCCGCCCTACCCGGGCTGCGCTCGGCGCCGATCGATGCGTAGGGTGGATGGCGCTCTTTTCATCCACCGGCGGTGTCGACGGGAAACACGGTAACGAGCGACCTGCAACAGAGCGCCTTTGTAGGTCGGGTGCAACCCGACAAGGCAATGTGGGGGGCGGGGCATGGAAGCGGTGGGCTGAAGCCCACCCTACATATTGAAGCGGAGCGCCGCCCGGCCCACCTGCGCGTCACGGGTGGATTCAGCGCGATTGGGGGCTCCGCTTGGTGGATGAGAAAAGCGCCATCCACCCTACGCACCTGGGCCGTAGATGTCGGTGTTGGCGTCAGCCGCGGAACTGGCTGGGGGGTTGGCCGCTCCAGCGCTGGAAGGCGTGGCGCAGGCTGGCGGTTTCGCTGAAGCCGAGTTCCTCGGCGATGCGGTAGATGGGCAGCTCGCCCTGTTGCAGCAGTTCCTTGGCGCGGGCGAAGCGCAGGTCGTCGAGCAGTTGCTGGTAGCTGGTCTGCTGCTGGGCAAGGTGGCGGCGCAGGCTGCGGGCGGAGCAGTTCATGGCGCGGGCCAGCTCCTCCAGCCCCGGCGGCGCAGCCAGGCGCTGGGCGAGCAGGTCGCGCACGCGCTCCAGCCAGGCGCGGCGGGTGGCGAACTCGGCGTTCTGCCGGCGGCACTGTTCGAGCATTTCCCGGTGGGTGACCGGGTCGGCCAGGGGCAGCGGGCGCTCCAGCCATTCGCGGGGGAAGCCGAAGCCGCTGCGCGCACGGCCGAAGCGCGGGGCGCGGTCGAAGGCCTGGCGGTAGAGCGGCGCGGCGCCGGGGGGCTCGGGGTAGTCCAGCTCCAGCGCGGCCACCGGCAGCGGCTGGCCGAGCAGGTCGGCACAGGTCACCCGTAGCGAGCCGAGGCAGAGTTCGGTGTTGAAGGGTTTCAGCGCCTCGCGCTCGCCGTAGCCGCTGGCCAGCAGCCAGGCCAGGTCGCCCTCCTCCACCAGGCGCAGGTGGAAGTAGGTGCCCAGCAGTACCGGGTAGCCCAGGCCGATGCGCAGGGCCTCGCCCAGGGTGGGCGCGGAGAGCAGCGCGTAGCCCAGCAGGCCGTAGGCGGAGATGCGTGTGCGCTGGCCCAGCTCCAGCCCCAGCGCCGGGGTGTCGGCGAGGCGCAGGGCGTTGGCGAACACCTGCTGCTCCTGCCCGGGGTTGATCAGCCGCTGCAGGGCGCGCAGGTCGTCTTCGGTGATGCCGCTGCCTTCCAGCAGGCTGGCGGCGTCGATGCCGCGCTCACCGAGGCAGGCCACGGTGAGCGTCGACATGTGCAGCGAGTTGAGCCAGGTGGCCCGGGAGAACAGCGAGTCGCCCATGGCCTTCAGGCCGTCACTGGATGGAGTCCGGGCGTTCCTTGCGCCGGTAGGGGAAGACGTCGATCACCTTGCCGGCGCGGATGGCGTCCTGGAGGCTCTTCCAGTAGTCGGCGTCGTAGAGGTCGCCGTGCAGCTGGTTGAACAGCTTGCGCTGGCCGAGATCGGCGAACAGGAAGCGCGGGAACTCCTCGGGGAACACGTCGTGCGGGGCCACCGAGTACCAGGGCTCGGAGGACATCTCGTCCTCGGGGTAGCGCGGCGGCGGGATGAAGCGGAAGTTGACCTCGGTGAGGTAGCTGATCTCGTCGTAGTCGTAGAACACCACGCGGCCGTGGCGGGTGACGCCGAAGTTCTTCAGCAGCATGTCGCCGGGGAAGATGTTGGCGGCGGCCAGCTGCTTGATGGCCAGGCCGTAGTCGTCCAGCGCCTCGCGCACCTGGGGTTCGCTGGCGCTTTCCAGGTAGATGTTCAGCGGGGTCATGCGGCGCTCGGTCCAGCAGTGGCGGATGAGCACGGTGTCGCCTTCCAGCTCGACGGTGGAGGGTGCCACCTCCAGCAGCTCGGCCAGGCATTCGGGCTCGAACTTGGCCTTGGGGAAGCGGAAGTCGGCGAACTCCTGGGTATCGGCCATGCGCCCGACGCGGTCGACGCTTTTCACCAGGCGGTACTTCTCGATCACGGTGTTGCGGTCGACGTTCTTCGACGGCGAGAAGCGGTCCTTGATGATCTTGAACACGGTGTTGAAGCCCGGCAGCGTGAACACGCTCATGACCATGCCGCGCACGCCCGGCGCCATGATGAAGCGGTCGTCGGTGTTGGCCAGGTGGTTGATCAGGGCGCGGTAGAACTCCGACTTGCCGTGCTTGTAGAAGCCGATGGAGGTGTACAGCTCGGCGATGTGCTTGCCCGGCAGGATGCGCTTGAGGAAGCTGACGAACTCCGCCGGCACCGGCACGTCCACCATGAAGTAGGAGCGGGTGAAGGAGAAGATGATCGAGACGTCGGCTTCGTCGGTGATCAGCGCGTCCACCTGGATGCCCTTGCCCTCGCGGTGCAGCAGCGGGATGACCAGCGGCCACTGCTCGTCGCGGGTGTAGATGCGGCCCACCAGGTAGGCGCCCTTGTTGCGGTAGAGGGTGGAGGAGAACAGCTCGACGCAGAGCTCCGGGTCCTTGATCACCCAGTCCGGCAGGCTGTCGCGCAGCTGGGCCACCAGGCGTTCGAGGTCGCGGTCCAGGTCATCGAAAGGTACGGCGAAGCGGTAGTCGTCGAGGATCTGCAGCAGCGCCGCCTTGAGGTCGCCGCGCGGGTGGTAGCTGCGGGTCTGCGGGGCACGTTCGTGGGCACGCAGGGACGGCCGCGTGGTGTGGATGAACATGCAGCCGTCGCTGATCTGGTCATGGCTGAACAAGCCGCAGAAGATCGAGTTGAACCAGGTTTCCGAGAGCTCGTCGTCGAAGCGCAGGTCGATCAGCTTGATGTAGGCGCTCTTGACCAGCGGCCAGAGCTGCACGTCCAGCAGCACCTCTTCATCGAAGGCGCTGCGCAGGCGCTCGCTGACTTCGCTGACCTTTTCTTCGTAGAGGGCGATCCGCGCGGCGGCCGCCTGCTGGATTTCCTGCCACTGCGCCTGCTCGAAGCGGGCACGGGCGCCGTCGGTGATCTGACGGAAATGTTCACGGTAGTCGTCGAAACCATCGAGGATCAGTCGCGCGATATCTGCGGCCGGCCATTGCTGCGCCATGGGGAACACTCAGCTGGGAATTCGGAAGACGGAGCTTAGCCACAGCCCGCGCCGAAAAAAAGCTCCCGCTGCATCGGCCCCGGCCGGACCGCTTGCGACCGGCTGGTCATGGGCTCAGGCCAGGCCCCGTGTAGCGAGGAACGCCGCCAGGTAATCGATGAACGCCAGCACCTTGCCGGTAGCCCGGCGATGGCTGGGGTAGACGGCGAGTATCTGGTCGCCGAAGGCGTCCGGGTCGATCTCGTGGTCGGGCAGCAGGCGCACCAGGCGGCCGTCGGCGATGTAGGGGGCCGCGCTCCACAACGGGGTGTGCAGCACGCCGACACCGGCCAGGGCATTGGCCAGCAGCAGGTCGTAGTTGTCGCTCTCCAGCCGCGGCGCGGCGGGCTGGGCCAGGCGCGTGCGCTGGCCGTCGCACTCCACCCACCAGTACTGCCGACTCAGCGCCGGGTGGCGGTAGGCCAGCCAGTCGTGGCGCTCGAGATCATCGAGCGTCGGCATGCCCTTGCGTGCCAGGTAGGCGGGGCTGGCGCAGAGGGCCAGGCGGTTGCGCCCGACCACCCGGGCGATGAGCCCCGGCAGGTCGCTTTGCCCTTCGCGCAGGGCCAGGTCGTAGCCGGCCTCCACCAGGTCGACGAAGGCGTCGCAGAGGTCCACCCGCAGGCTGATCTGCGGGTAGGCCTCGAGGAAGCCGGCGCAGACGTCATCGAGAAAGGCGCGGCTGAAGGCCAGGGGCGCGGTCATCCGCAGGCTGCCCTGCAGGCCGTGCTGCAGCTGGCCGATTTCTTCGCCGACGTCGTGCAGGCGCTGCAGCAGCTGGCGCGCGGTGTCCAGGTAGAGGCGCCCTGCTTCGGTGAGGACGATGCGCCGGGTGCTGCGCTCGAACAGGCGTGCGCCCAGCTCGGCCTCCAGGTGGCTGACGGCCTTGGTCAGGGCCGAGGGGGTCTTGCCCAGTTGCTCGGCGGCACGGCTGAAGCTGCCCTGTTCGGCGGTGGCGACGAACATGGCGATGGCACCGAGCTTGTCCATGGTTTTTCCATTCAGGCAAAAGGGTTTTGCACGCTGCCGGCGTTCTGCCAGCCCAGGGGAGCCGCTAGTCTCGCTGGCAGACCGATAAAAACAAAGGGGGGAGCCCGTGAAAAACTTCGTTCCACGACTACTGGCCGCTGCGGTGGCTTTTTCCTCGATGGAAGCCATGGCCGGCGCCGATATGGTGCTGTTCAACGGCAAGGTGTTCACCGCCGACAAGGCCCGGCCCATGGTGCAGGCCATCGCCGTTGAGAACGGCAAGGTGCTGGCGGTGGGCAGCGATGCCGAGATCCAGGCCCTGGCGGACGCCTCCACCCAACGCATCGACCTGGCCGGCAAGGCGCTGATGCCGGGCCTGATCGACACCCACTCCCACGCCATCTTCGGCGGCCTGGAGATGTCCACCGCCAACATGGGCGATGAGCAGGTGAGCCTGGAAGAACTGGAAAAACGCCTGCGCGGCTGGCGCGACGACGGCACCGCGCGCCACGGCGACACCCTCTACGTGGGCGGCATGACCTCCGCCTACTGGGCCCAGGCCGACGCCATGGGCCAGCGCTTCGACCAGGGCGAATGGGCCGGCGTGCCCATCGTCTTCGTCGGCAGCGACCACCACACCGCCTGGGCCAACGCCGCCATGCGCAAGCGCGCCGGCATCGACGCCAAGCTGGTCGCCGCCCTGCCCGAGGCCGAGCGCGACACCATCGGCCTGGGCAAGGACGGCGCGCCCAACGGCTTCCTGGTGGACGCCGGCTGGGACCGCGTCGCCGCCGTGCTGCCGCCCATCGACCCGGCCCTGCTGCTGCGCGCCGGCAAGAATGCGGTGCGCACCAACAACAGCCTGGGCATCACCGCCTGGATGGACCCGGCCGCCAATGGCGCCCCCGGCGAACCGCTGTTCAACCTCAAGCCCACGGAGAAGTCCGTCGGCGTGCTGCCGGTGTACAAGGCGCTGGCCGAGAAGGGCAAGCTGACCGCCCACGTCGCCGCGCTGCTGGTGGCCCACCCGAAGAGCCGCCCCGCCGACCTGGACACCCTGGAGAAGGTGCGCCAGCAGTTCCAGGGCATCGACAACCTGAGCCTGCCGGGGATCAAGATCTTCGCCGACGGCGTGCTGGAGTACCCGGCGCAGAGCGCAGCGCTGATCGACCCGTATAGCAACAGCCACAAGCAGGGCGAGCTGCTGATCGACCCGGCGCACTTCGGCGAGCTGGTCAGCGCGGCGGACGCCCGTGGCTGGCTGGTGCACATCCACGCCATCGGTGACCGCGCGGTGCGCGAGGCACTCAACGGCATCGAGCAGGCGCGCAAGGACCGGCAGAGCGGCGTGGTGCATTCCATCACCCACCTGCAGCTGGTCAACCCCAAGGAGTTCGCGCGCTTCAAGCCGCTCAACGTGATCGCCTCCATGCAGCTGCTGTGGGCCGCCGGCGACGACTACACGCTGGACATGGTCAAGCCCTACGTCAGCGCCTTCGCCTTCCGCTACCAGTACCCGGCGCATTCGCTGCTGCAACAGGGCGCGACCATCGCCGGCGCCAGCGACTGGCCGGTGTCCTCGCCCAACCCCTGGGCGGCCATGGCCCAGGCGGTGACCCGCGAGGGCGAGAAAGGCGTGCTCAACGCCGAGGAGCGCCTGGACCGCGAGACCATGTTCTACGCCTACACCCTCAACGCCGCCCGGACCATCGGCCAGGAGAAGAGCATCGGCTCGCTGGCCGCCGGCAAGCAGGCCGACTTCATCGTCCTCGACCGCGACGTGTTCAAGGTGGACGCCAAGGCCCTGGCCGAAACCCAGGTGCTCAAGACCTACTTCGGCGGCCGCGAGATCTACGCCCCCGCCCCATAACAACAACTGCACCACCGGTGATGCCTGGCCCCCGCTGCATGGGGGTCGGGCGGAGCCTTGCCCTTCATCTGCCCATAACAACCACAAGATCGGGAATCCACCATGAAGCGTTCCACCACCCTCCTCCTCGCCGGCCTCGCGCTGACCCCGCTGTGCAGCCAGGCCGCGCTGCCGATCACCGACGACTTCGCCGTGCAGATCGACCTCAACCTGGCCAGCGACTACCGCACCCGCGGCATCTCCCAGACCCAGGGCGACCCCGCCGCCCAGGCCGGCGCCACGCTGCTGCACTCCAGCGGCCTGTATGCGGGGGCCTGGACCTCCAACGTCGACTTCGGCTTCGGCCTCAAGACCCGGCAGGAAGTGGACTACTACGCCGGCTGGTACTGGCAGGCCACGGACGATGTGAGCCTGGACCTGGGCGTGATCAAGTACGCCTACCCGAAGGAGAGCCAGTTCAACCAGAGCGAGGTGTACGCCATCCTCAGCGCCTACGGCTTCAAGGCCGCGGCCTATTACTCGGACGACGCGCCGAACATCATCGGCGAGGACCAGGACACCCTCTACACCTGGGTCGGCTACGAGACCCAGCTGCCCCTGGAGGTGGGCCTGGAGTTGCGCTACGGGCGCATGGACTTCAAGGACCCGCTGTTCTGGTCGCGCAGCGGCACCGGCAGCGAGTCGTACCGCGAGTGGGAAGCCAAGCTGACCCGTGACTTCCTCGGCGTCACCTGGGGCCTCGCCTACGTCGACACCAACCTCTCGGAAAGCCAGTGCGCCAGCAACTACGGCTTCACCGACACCTGCAGCGCGACGGTGGTGGCGAGCGTCAGCAAGTCGTTCTGATGGCCCGGTGCGTTGCCCCCAGGCAACGCACACCGGTCCGCCTGTAGGGGCGAATTCATTCGCCCAAGGCGCGCGCAGCGTGCCCGCGATAGACCGCATGGGTTTCGCTGCGCTCTACCCATCCTACGAGGCAGCCCCACCACCCGGAGCGCACGCCACACACCTCGTGGGAGCGAATTCATTCGCGATGGATCGACACCGATCCACCACCCGCCCTCAGCCGATGCCCCGCTCCTGCATATAGCCTTCGAGCATGTCGATGAACGCCCGGACCTTGCGCGTACGCCGGCGGTGGGAGAGGTAGAGCACGTGCACCCAGGGGCCGAAGACATCGGGCTCCAGCAGGTATTCGGGCATCACCCGCAGCAGTTGGCCGCTGGCCAGATAAGGCTTGGCGCTCCAGCGCGGGAGCGGCTGCAGGCCGTGGCCGCGCAGCAGGCAGGCGAGCAGGAAGTCGTAGTTGTCGCTGGCCAGGTGCGCCACCGGGTGGGCCAGGCGGATGCGCTCCTCGCCCAGGCGCAGCCACCAGAAGTGCCGGTTGAGCATGGGGTGCTGGAAGATCAGCCAGTCGTGCTGCTGGAAGTTCTCCAGGGTCACCCCCCATGCCCTTGCGCTCCAGGTAGGCCGGGGTGCAGCACAGGTAGACGCTGTTATCGGCCAGGGGCCTGGCGATCAACCCCGGCAGGTCGGTGGGGCCGTCGCGCAGGGCCAGGTCATAGCCGCCGTCGATGAGGTCGACGAAGGCGTCGTTGAGGTCCACCTCCAGACGCACCTGGGGATGGGCGTCCATGTAGCGGCAGCAGACCTCATTGAGAAAGGCCGGGCCGAAGGACGGCGGCGCGGTGAGGCGCAGGGTGCCGCGCAACTCGTGCTGCAGCTGGTCCACTTCCTCGCCGGCCAGTTGCAGTTGCATCAGTGCCTGGCGCGCACCTTCCAGGTAGATGTGCCCGGCTTCGGTCAGCGCCATGCGCCGGGTGGTGCGTTCGAACAGGCGCACCCCCAACTCGGATTCCAGGTGGCCCACCGCCTTGGTCAGCGCCGAGGGCGTCTTGCCCAGTTGCTCGGCCGCGCGGCTGAAGCTGCCGTGCTCGGCGGTGGCGATAAACATCGAGAGGGCACTGAGCTTGTCCATCGACCTGTTCCGATCCGGCATAGAAGTTGTGCGCGAACATAGCATTCTGCCGCCGCCCCGGCTTGGTTAGGCTCAGCGCCATACCAACAAAAACCGGAACCCAGCCGATGAAGCGCCTCGCCCCCACCCTCCTCGCCACCGCCCTGATCTGTGCCTCCATGGAAAGCATGGCGGCGGTGGACCTGATCCTGCACAACGCCAAGGTCTACACCGCCGAGCCCGGCCAGCCCCTGCAGCAGGCCGTGGCCGTGGAGGACGGCAAGATCCGCGCGGTGGGCAGCGACGCCGACATGCTGCGGCTGAAGGAAGCCGGCACCCGCGTGGTCGACCTGGGCGGCAAGGTGCTGATGCCCGGCTTCGTCGACTCCCACTCCCATGCGGTCATGGGCGGCCTGGAGCTGGCGTCGGCTACCGTCGACACCCAGCTCCTGCCCATGGACGAGCTGGAGCGGCGCCTGCGCCAGTGGCGCGACGACGGCAAGGCACGCCAGGGCGATATCCTCAGCGTCGGCGGCCTGCCCTCGGCCTACTGGAGCCAGGTGGCGGAGTTCGAGCGGCGCTTCAACCAGGGCGAATGGAAGGACGTGCCCATCGCCTTCATCGGCTGGGACCAGCACACCGGCTGGGTCAACCAGGCCATGCTGAAACGCGCCGGCATCGACGCCAATACCGTGAAAGCCCTCAAGGGCGAGCAGCTGGCCACCGTCGGCCACCACGAAGACAAGCGCCCCAACGGCTTCCTCGCCGACGCCGGCCTCGACCCGGTGCTGGCGCAATACCCGACGGCGACCCCCGAGCAATTGCTGGAGGCCGGCCGCGCGGCCCTGCGCTACAACCTCAGCCTGGGCATCACCGCCTGGATGGACCCGGCGGCCAACGCAGCCCCCGGCGAGCCGCTGTTCGACTTCAAGCCCACCGCCCAGACCCTCGGCATCCTGCCGGTGTACAAGGCCATGGCCGAGAAAGGCGAACTGACCGCTCACGTCGCCGCGCTGCTGGTGGCCCATCCGAAGAGCCGCCCCGCCGACCTGGACACCCTCGACCAGGTGCGCCGGCAGTTCCAGGGCGTGCCCAACCTGAGCCTGCCGGGCATCAAGATCTTCGCCGACGGCGTACCCGAATACCCGGCGCAGACCGCCGCCCTGCTGGAGCCCTACAAGAACTCCAGGAAGTACGGCGAGCTGCTGATCGACCCGGCGCACTTCGGCGAGCTGGTCAGCGCGGCGGATGCCCGGGGCTGGCTGGTGCACGTGCACGCCATCGGTGACCGCGCGGTGCGCGAGTCCCTCAACGGCATCGAGCAGGCACGCAAGGACCGGCACAGCGGCATCCCCCACTCCATCACCCACCTGCAGATGGTCAACCCCAAGGAGTTCGCCCGCTTCAAGCCGCTCGACGTGATCGCCTCCATGCAGCTCTACTGGGCCAGCGCCGACGACGCCACCCTGGACCTGGTGCAGCCCTACATCAGCGCCATGGCATTCCAGTACCAGTACCCGGCCCGCTCGCTGCTGAAGAACGGCGCCACCATCGCCGGCGCCAGCGACTGGCCGGTGACCACGCCGCAACCCTGGAAGGCGATCTACCAGGCCGTCAGCCGCAAGGGGCCCAAGGGCGTGCTCAACCCGAGCGAGGAGATCGACCGGGAAACCATGTTCCAGGCCTACACCCTCAACGCGGCGCGCACCATCGGCCTGGACCGGCAGATCGGCTCGCTGGCCCCCGGCAAGCAGGCCGACCTGATCCTGCTGGACCGCGACGTGTTCCAGGTGGAGCCCGAGGCCCTGCGCGACACTCAGGTGCTGAAGACCTGGTTCGGCGGCAAGGAAGTCTTCGAAGCCGCCCTGTAACGGCCCCGCCCCGACGCCCTTGTGGGAGCGGAGTCATCCGCGATGCCCCGCCCCACAACGCCGGGTTTCACCCGACCTACAACCGCCCCGCCCTTCGGGGCGAATTCATTCGCCCAACGAACCACCCTCCCCGCACAACGCCCAGCCCAGACGCCTTGCCAAACTGTGCCGCCGATTTGATCGCAAGTTGTCGATTGCACCGCTACCGGGGCGGCGTAAGCTGTGCCGCTCCTGCCTCGGAGCCACTCAATGAAACCCGCCGATCTCGTCCGCCTGCTGAGCCTCGCCGCCATCTGGGGCGCCAGCTTCCTGTTCATGCGCGTGCTGGTGCCGGTGATCGGCGCGCTGCCGACGGCGTTCTTCCGCGTGGCCATTTCGGCCATCGGCCTGGTGGCGATCCTGGCGCTGCTGCGGGTGACCTGGGACTTCCGCGGCAAGCTGGGCAAGATCCTGCTGATAGGCGTGGTCAGCTCGGGCATCCCCGCGGCCATGTACGCCCTGGCCGCCGAGGTGCTGCCGGCCGGCTACTCGGCCATCTTCAACGCCACCACGCCGCTGATGGGCGTGCTGATCGGCGGGCTGTTCTTCGGCGAGAAGCTGACCCTGCCCAAGGCCGCCGGCGTGCTGCTGGGCCTGGCCGGCGTGGCGGTGCTGACCGGTGCCGGGCCGGTGGCCTTCGACGCCGACCTGCTGCGCGGGGCCCTGGCCTGCCTGATGGCGACCACCTGCTACGGCTTCGCCGGCTTCTTCACCCAACGCTGGATCAACGATGCCGGCGGGCTCGACAGCGGCCTCTCGGCCTTCGGCGCCCAGGCCGGCGCCACCCTGTGCCTGTTGCCGATCTTCCTCGCCAGCAGCCACGCCATGCCCCTGGCGCCCCTCGCCGAACCCGGCATCTGGCTGGCCCTGGCCGGGCTGGGGCTGCTGTGCACCTCGTTCGCCTACGTCATCTACTTCCGCCTGATCGCCAACGTCGGCCCGGTGAAGACCATGACGGTGACCTTCCTCATCCCGCTGTTCGGGGTGTTCTGGGGGGCGCTGCTGCTGGACGAGTCGTTGTCCTGGGCGCACCTGCAGGGCGGCGTGCTGATCGCCCTGGCGCTTTGGCTGGTGCTGCGCCCGGCGGTGGCGGCGGTGAAGGTGGAGCAGGCGTCGTAGGTGGGTGCGGATTGGGGCGCCGTTGGCGAATACATTCGCTCTGTCTGCGTTAGCTGTTGTGGTTTTAAAGCAGGCTCTCAGGCACGTTGCGTTCCGGGCGCCCAAGAGCCTCTGCCACCTCCACTGCCTCCTCCACCGCATGGGTTTCGC
Organism: Pseudomonas sp. PDM13; assembly: GCF_025685765.1. Classification (NCBI taxonomy): domain Bacteria; kingdom Pseudomonadati; phylum Pseudomonadota; class Gammaproteobacteria; order Pseudomonadales; family Pseudomonadaceae; genus Pseudomonas; species Pseudomonas sp. PDM13. Next base: position 116,308 of record NZ_JAOTQU010000013.1, read on the forward strand.
TCCGCTCTACCCATCCTACGAAAGTCCGTGCGCACCACGTGGTGATGCGCTGGACGAAGAAAGTTGGAGCAGCCACCAACGCCCCTCCAGGAGGCCGAACGCAGTCGTTGCGCCGGGGGACGAGCGGCATGGATGCCGCGAGAGGCGCGCCAGGCCATGGATGGCCCATCGCGCCGGCCCCCAGACGCCGCTTGCGGCGAACGCACTTCAGTGCGGCCCGAAGGGCGAGCGTAGCGAGTAACGGCGATGGAGTGAGGGAACCCGACGCAGTCGGGCCGGATGATGGGGCAAGCCCTTTTGGTTCCTTTTAAGGCGATTGTTAAAAGGGACTTGCCCGGGAGGGCGAAACCAGAAGCATCACCAGAACTCGGCAATCAGCTGGGCTCAGATCCTCGAGCAACACTTAGCCAATCAATTCGCCCCTACGCGGGTTGCACCCGCCCTACGCGTTGCCAGCCCTGTAGGTCGGGTGAAACCCTGCGTTGCGGTGTTGGGCCATCGCGGATGAATCCGCTCCCACAAGAACAATGCCCCCAAGAAAAACGCCCCGGCAAGCCGGGGCGTTTTCGTTTCAGCGAGGGGTCATTTGCCGGTCTTGACGGTGTTCCAGGTGCGGGTACGCACGCGGTCGATCTTCTGCGGCATGGATTCCAGGGCGAACAGCTTGGCCATGACGTCGGCCGGCGGGTAGATCGCCGGATCGGCCTTGATGTCGGCTTCCACCAGCGGTTCGGCGGCGTTGTTGCCGTTGGCGTAGTGCACGTAGTTGCTGACGCCGGCGATCACCTCGGGGCGCAGCAGGTAGTTCATGAAGGCGTAGCCGGCCTTCTCGTCGGGGGCGTCCACCGGCATGGCGACCATGTCGAACCACATCGGCGAGCCTTCCTTGGGCGTGGAGTACTTGATCTCGACGCCGTTGCCGGCCTCCTTGGCGCGGGTGGCGGCCTGGAGGATGTCGCCGGAGAAGCCGACCGCCACGCAGATTTCGCCGTTGGCCAGGTCACCCACGTATTTGGACGAGTGGAAGTAGCGCACGTAGGGGCGGACCTTGAGCAGCGCGGCCTCGGCGGTCTTGTAGTCTTCCGGCTTCTTGGTGTGGTGCGGCAGGCCCAGGTAGTTGAGGGTGATGGGCAGCAGCTCGGGGCCGTTGTCGAGGATGGCGACGCCGCACTTGGCGAGCTTCTCCATGTTCTCGGGCTTGAAGATCAGGTCCCAGGAATCCAGCGGGGCGTTGTCGCCGAGCACTTCCTTGACCTTGGCCGGGTTGTAGCCGATGCCGGTGCTGCCCCAGAGGTAGGGGAAGCCGTGCTCGTTGCCCGGGTCGTTGACTTCCAGGGCCTTGAGCAGCGCCGGGTTGAGGTTCTTCCAGTTGGGCAGCTGGCTCTTGTCGAGCTTCTTCAGCGCGCCGGCCTCGATCTGCTTGGCCATGTAGTGGTTGGACGGGACGACGATGTCGTAGCCGGATTTGCCGGTCATCAACTTGCCGTCGAGGGTTTCGTTGCTGTCGTAGACGTCGTAGGTCGCCTGGATCCCGGTCTCCTTGCTGAACGTGGCGACGGTGTCCGGCGCGATGTAGTCGGTCCAGTTGTAGATCTTCACCGTTTCGGCGGCCTGTGCGGCACCGGACACGGCGAGGGTCAGGAGCAGAGGCGCGAAGGAACTTCTCATTGTCTTTGTTTCCTGGCTGCGGATTGGAGTCGGGGCTCGGCAAGCGTAGTCGATACTGCCGTTGCGCCAGCTTTACCCCGGTGGCCAGGCGAGACAATTGCACAAAAGTCCCAGCGGACCCGCGAGGAAGAATGCCACTGGCGAAAACCGCCGATCCGGCCTTTTTCCGCCGGGACGCTGACTACACTTGCGCGGTAACCAGGGACCGGCGCCCATGGCCCGGTCCGGCCTCGCAAGGAACCACCCCATGCTCCAGTCCGTATCGCCGAAGAACGACCTGCCGCGCACACCCGAATCCGAGGAAGCCCCCAAGAGCGGCCTGTTCAGCCCCTTCACCATCACCGCGTTCCGCATCATCTGGATCGCCAACCTGTTCGCCAACCTGGGTACCTGGGCGCAATCGGTGGCCGCCGCCTGGGTGGTGACCGAAGCCCACGCCAGCCCGCCGACGGTGGCGATGATCCAGGTCGCCGCCGCGCTGCCGCTGGTGCTGCTGTCGATCATGTCGGGCGTGCTGGCCGACAACCACGACCGGCGCAAGATCATGATGGCGGGCCTGGCCTTCGAGATGAGCGGGGCGACCTTCCTCACCGCCATGGCCTTCTTCGGCTACCTGGACCCACTGCTGCTGATCGTCTCCATCCTGTGGATCTCCATCGGGGGCTCCATCACCATCCCGGCCTGGCAGGCGGCGGTGAACGAGCAGGTGCCGGCGAAGATGGTGGGCGATGCGGTGCTGCTCAACAGCGTCAACTACAACGTCGCCCGTGCCGCCGGCCCGGCCATCGGCGGGCTGATGCTCAGCGCGGTGGGACCGGCCTGGGTCTTCCTGTTCAACTGCCTGTGCTACCTGGGGCTGATCTGGGCGATCTGGCGTTGGCGCCGCGTGCTGCCGGTGCGCACCCTGCCGCCGGAGCGGCTGATGGAGGGCGTGGTCGCCGCCCTGCGCTTCACCCAGTACTCCAGCGTCACCCGCCTGGTGATGCTGCGCTCCTTCTCCTTCGGTATCTCGGCCAGCGCCGTGTGGGCCTTGCTGCCGCTGCTCGCGCACCGCAACCCGGACGGCGACGCGGCGGTGTACGGCTACATGCTCGGCGCCCTGGGCGTGGGGGCCATCCTCGGCAGCCTGGGGGTGAACCTGGCGCGACGGCGCATCGGCACCAGCCGCCTGATCAGCTTCGGCGGCCTGCTGCTGGGCCTGGTGCTGCTGGCGCTGGGCTCGCTGGACAGCCTGTGGGTGATCTTCCCGGCGCTGATCCTGGGCGGCGGTTGCTGGATCGCCGCGGTGGCCAGCTACAACTCGGCGGTGCAGATACTGGTGCCGGACTGGGTCAAGGCGCGCGCCCTGGCGCTGTACCAGACGGCGCTCTACGGCGGCCTGGCGCTGGGTTCGTTCCTCTGGGGCCACCTGGCGGAAACCATGGGGGTGAAGGGCGCACTGTTCGCCGCCGGCTGCCTGATGATCGCCTGCGCCTTCCTGCTCTATCAGTCGCGCCTGCCGGAGCTGGACGCCACCAGCATCGCCCACGCGGTGACCACCCTGCCCGGCCAGCCGACCTTCGTCTTCAACCCCGGCCGTGGCTCGGTGCTGGTGACCATCGAATACCGCATCCCGGTGGAACGCACCCGCGACTTCGTCCGCGCCATGCAGATACTCCGCCGCCTGCGCCTGCGCAACGGCGCCGACCGCTGGGCGCTGTACCGCGACACCAGCGACCAGGAGAACTGGCAGGAAATCCTCCTGGTGGACAACTGGCTGCAACACCTGCGCATGCTCGACCGGCTGACCATCGCCGACAAGGCGATCATCGACAACGTGACCATGCTCCACGAAGGCGAAGAGCCGCCACGGGTGAGGCATGGGGTCAGTTATGAGTCGGGGAGTTATGAAGCGAAGGCAGCTGGAAGCTAGAAGCGGGAAGCCTGTAGGTCGGGTGAAACCCGGCGCATCGGTGCCGGGATTTCGCGAATGAATTCGCTCCCACAAGGACGCATGCCCCCGTGTGCCGGGGGCATGCCGATAGGCCTTACTGCTGCAGTTCCTGCTCGGTGAACAGGCCGTCGAAGAGCATGGTGGAGAGGTAGCGCTCGCCGGAGTCGGGGAGGATGACGACGAGGGTCTTGCCCTGCATCTCCGGCTTCTCGGCCAGGCGAACGGCGACGGCCATGGCGGCACCGCCGGAGATGCCGCAGAGGATGCCTTCCTCGCGCATCAGGCGCAGGGCCATGGTCTTGGATTCGTCGTCGGTGGTGAGTTCGACGCGGTCGACGATGGAGAGGTCGAGGTTCTTCGGCACGAAGCCGGCGCCGATGCCCTGGATCTTGTGCGGGCTGGGCTTGACCTCTTCACCGGCCAGGGTCTGGGTGATCACCGGCGAGGTGATCGGCTCCACGGCCACCGAGAGGATCGGCTTGTTGCACTGCTGCTTGATGTAGCGCGACACGCCGGTGATGGTGCCGCCGGTGCCGACGCCAGCCACCAGCACATCCACCGCGCCGTCGGTGTCGTTCCAGATTTCCGGGCCGGTGGTCTTCTCGTGGATGGCCGGGTTGGCCGGGTTCTCGAACTGTTGCAGCAGCAGGTACTGCTCGGGGTTGCCGGCGGCGATCTCGGTGGCCTTCTCGATGGCGCCCTTCATACCCTTGGCCGGCTCGGTGAGCACCAGCTCGGCGCCCAGGGCCTTGAGCACCTTGCGGCGCTCCAGGCTCATGGAGGACGGCATGGTGAGGATCAGCTTGTAGCCACGGGCGGCGGCGACGAAGGCCAGGCCGATGCCGGTGTTGCCGGAGGTGGGCTCGACCAGGGTCATGCCCGGGCGCAGGCGGCCTTGTTCCTCGGCGTCCCAGATCATGTTCGCGCCGATGCGGCACTTCACCGAATAGGCCGGGTTGCGCCCCTCGACCTTGGCGAGGATGGTCACGCCCTTGGGGCCGAGCCGGTTGATCATCACCAGCGGGGTGTTGCCGATGGCCTTGGAGTTGTCTGCGTAGATGCGGGTCATGGTCCTGTCCTTAGAGGTAGCGGGCAGATGGAAGGCGAACAGCCTATGCCCGTGTGCCGGTGCAGTCCAGCCGAACTCATTGCGGTGGATGGCAGTCCATGAAAGAGAATCGCCCCCGGCGGATGCCCCCATGAAACGACGCTACAGCCTGCCCCTCGGGGCCCTCCTCGCCCTCGTCCTGCTGCTGGTGGTGGCGCATTTCGCGCTGCCCTGGCTGATCCGCGACTACCTCAACGACAAGCTCGCCGACATGGGCGAGTACCGCGGCCACATCAACGATGTCGACCTGGCCTGGTGGCGCGGCGCGTACCGCATCAACGGCCTGTCCATCGTCAAGGCCGATGGCGATATCCCGGTGCCGCTGCTGGATGCCCCCGGCATCGACCTGGCGGTGAGCTGGCATTCGCTCTGGTACGAGCACGGCGTGGTGGCGCGGGTGATCTTCGAGGCGCCGGAGGTGAACTTCGTCGACGGCGGCAAGAACAAGCAGGACTCCCAGACCGGTGCCGGCACCGACTGGCGCGACCAGTTGAACAAGCTGCTGCCCATCACCCTCGACGAGGTGCGCGTGGTCAACGGCCGCATCGCCTTCCACAACTTCAGCTCCACGCCCAAGGTGGACATCGATGCCAGCGAGGTGAACGCCAGCCTCTACAACCTGACCAACGTCGCCGACGACAGCGGCGAGCGGGTGGCGCGCTTCGAGGGCCGGGCACAGTTGCTCGGCCACGCGCCGCTGGAGGTGGAGGCGCGCTTCGACCCGTTCAAGAACTTCGAGGACTTCGAGCTGCGCCTGCGTGCCCGCGACGTCGACCTGCCCCGGCTCAACGACTTCTCCCGCGCCTACGGCCGCTTCGACTTCAAGGCCGGCAGCGGCGACCTGGTGATCGAGGCCCGTGCCGACAACGCCCAGCTCAGCGGCTACATCAAGCCGCTGCTGCGCAACGTCGACGTGTTCGACTGGGAGCAGGACGTGGAGAACGACGACAAGGGCTTCCTCCGCTCCCTGTGGGAGGCCCTGGTGGGCGGCAGCGAGACGGTGCTGAAGAACCAGCAGCGCGACCAGTTCGCCACCCGCGTGGAGCTCAGCGGCAACGTGCACCGCCAGGACGTGAGCGCCTTCCAGGCCTTTCTGTCGATCCTGCGCAACGCCTTCATCGAGGCCTTCACCACCCGCTTCGAACGGCCGCCGCCGGAGAAGAACGACTGACCGTCGACGCCCATCGCGGACGAATCCGCCCCCGCAGGGCGTGGCCCCCTGTAGCCGAAGGTGACAGTCGAAGCCCTGGCAGGCCCGTGCTTGAGCCTTCACCCATCGCAGGTCGGGGTACGCCGCGCAAAGGGAATGGCTAGGCTGGAGGGAGAGTGACCGCCCATTCAGTGACTGAATGCCCCGTCTGCGTTCACAGTGCGCCGGGCCGCGCGTTATAGTCGGCCTTTCCGTAAATACCGAAGGCCCCGGCCGAGCCGGGCGTTACCGTTCGAGGATTCCCTGATGAAGTTCGAAGGCACCCAGTCCTACGTCGCCACCGACGACCTCAAGCTCGCGGTCAACGCCGCCATCACCCTGCAACGTCCGCTGCTGGTCAAGGGCGAGCCGGGCACCGGCAAGACCATGCTCGCCGAGCAACTGGCCGAGTCCTTCGGTGCCCGCCTGATCACCTGGCACATCAAGTCCACCACCAAGGCGCACCAGGGCCTGTACGAATACGACGCGGTGAGCCGCCTGCGTGATTCGCAGCTGAACTCCGAGAAGGTCCAGGACGTTCGCAACTACATCAAGAAAGGCAAGCTGTGGGAGGCGTTCGAGTCCGAAGAGCGCGTGATCCTGCTGATCGACGAGATCGACAAGGCCGACATCGAGTTCCCCAACGACCTGCTGCAAGAACTCGACAAGATGGAGTTCTACGTTTACGAGACCGACGAGACCATCAAGGCCAAGCAGCGCCCGATCATCATCATCACCTCCAACAACGAGAAGGAACTGCCGGACGCCTTCCTGCGCCGCTGCTTCTTCCACTACATCGCCTTCCCGGATCGCGAGACCCTGCAGAAGATCGTCGATGTGCACTACCCCAACATCAAGAAGGACCTGGTGGCCGAGGCGCTGGACGTGTTCTTCGACGTGCGCAAGGTGCCGGGCCTGAAGAAGAAGCCCTCCACCAGCGAACTGGTCGACTGGCTGAAGCTGCTGATGGCCGACAACATCGGCGAAGCCGTGCTGCGCGAGCGTGACCCCACCAAGGCCATCCCGCCCCTGGCCGGCGCCCTGGTGAAGAACGAGCAGGACGTGCAGCTGCTGGAACGCCTGGCGTTCATGAGCCGCCGCGCCAGCCGCTGAGGCTGCGATGGACATCGAGCGGATCAGACGCAAGCGCCAGAAGAACGTTCAGGAGCAGTCCCTGCTCCGGCGTGAAGGGCTGCGACTGACCGCCGAGTACTACCGCAACCAGCCAGACGAATTGCCTCGCGTGCTCCTGCACCACCCGCAGGCACTGGGGATCGACTGGAGCCGCACCATCATGGTCGACCTGCATATAGAGCAATACGGCAGTCATTCAGTCAGCGGCCTGCTGCTGACCCAGGACTGCCGGTTCATTGAGTTCGACCTCGATACCAATGAGGACTACTCCAAGCTGGATGCCAAAGGCCGCAACCTTTGGCATGACGTGACAGAGCAGACCTCGACCTCCCGCCATAACCGCGGGACGGGTGTCAGCGACGGTGCCTGGGCCCTGGAAGTCCAACGCCAGCTCAACGGAGAGGCCAGCGACAATGCATAACGGCAGCTGCCTGTGCGGCGCGGTGAAGTACCAGATCGACGCCCCCATCGAATCCGCCACTCATTGCCATTGCAGCCAGTGCCGCAAGGGCCACGGTGCCGCGTTCGCCACCTATGGCAACGTGCGCTGGAGCGACTTCCGCTGGACCGCGGGCGAAGACTTCGTGACCCACTATCACTCCAGCCCCGGCGTCACCCGCAGCTTCTGCCGGCAGTGCGGCGCCACCCTGCAGTGGTACAGCGACAACGCCCACCCGAACTGGGTGTCGATCGCCCTGGGCACGCTGGATTCGCCCCTGGGCGAGATCCCGCAGAAACACATCTACCCCGAATCCAAGGCCGACTGGTACGCCATAGCCGACGGCCTGCCCCAGGAACCCCGTTCCTGAGGCCAACCAGCAAGAGGGCGCAGCCATGCTGCTCAACCTGTTCAACGAAATGCGCGCGGCCAAGGTGCCGGTCTCGGTCCGCGAGCTGCTGGACCTGATCAACGCGCTGAAGCACAACGTGGTGTTCGCCGACATGGACGAGTTCTACTTCCTGTCGCGCACCATCCTGGTCAAGGACGAGCGCCATTTCGACAAGTTCGACCGGGCCTTCGGCGCCTACTTCAAGGGCCTGGAAAACCTCAACCAGCACATCGAGGCGCTGATCCCCGATGAATGGCTGCGCAAGGAATTCGAGCGCATGCTGACCGACGAGGAGCGCGCGCAGATCCAGTCCCTCGGCGGCCTGGACAAGCTCATCGAAGAGTTCAAGAAACGCCTGGAAGAGCAGAAGGAACGCCACGCCGGCGGCAACAAGTGGATCGGCACCGGCGGCACCAGCCCCTTCGGCTCCGGCGGCTTCAACCCCGAGGGCATCCGCGTTGGCGACGCCGGCAAGCGCCAGGGCAAGGCCGCCAAGGTGTGGGACCAGCGCGAGTACAAGAACCTCGACGACCAGGTGGAACTGGGCACCCGCAACATCAAGGTCGCCCTGCGCCGCCTGCGCAAGTTCGCCCGCCAGGGCGCCCAGGACGAACTCGACCTGGACGGCACCATCGACCACACCGCCCGCGACGCCGGCCTGCTCAACATCCAGATGCGCCCCGAGCGCCGCAACAGCGTGAAGCTCCTGCTGCTGCTGGATATCGGCGGCTCCATGGACGCCCACGTGAAGGTCTGCGAAGAACTCTTCTCCGCCTGCAAGACCGAGTTCAAGCACCTGGAGTACTTCTACTTCCACAACTGCATCTACGAATCGGTGTGGAAGAACAACCTGCGCCGCACCTCCGAACGCACCTCCACCCTGGACCTGCTGCACAAGTACGGCGCGGACTACAAGGTGGTGTTCGTCGGCGACGCCGCCATGGCCCCCTACGAAATCACCCAGGCCGGCGGCAGCGTCGAACACTGGAACGAAGAGCCGGGCTACGTGTGGATCAAGCGCTTCATGGAGAAGTACAAGAAGCTCATCTGGATCAACCCCTACCCCAAGGACACCTGGAACTACACCGCCTCGACCAATATCGTGCGCGAGCTGATCGAGGACCAGATGTACCCGCTGACGCTGAGCGGACTGGAAGACGGGATGAAGTTCCTGTCGAAGTGACAAGAAAACGGGCCCGGCAGGGCCCGTTTCTTTGTCTACCTCCTCAAAAGCCTGCTTGATGGGTAAAGGGTCGCATCCGCTCTACCGCCTCACAGGCCTGGCTCCAGTGCTCAAAACGCTCAGGACCCCTGTGGTAATCTCGCCGCCGCGTTGAGTCGCCTGCCGACTTGGCGTGCAGTCGCCTCCATCAACTGCCTTCATAACGGCGGTTACCAACGCTACCCGCACAGGGTAGATGGGCAAGGCGCTTGCCACTCTCTCCAGCGCCCCATTCGACGGCGCTTTTTCAATTCTTTCAATCCAATAGCGTTTGCATACTCAGGACGAGTCAATCAGATGTTGATGAAACTGGCGCCCAAAAAGCACAACCCGCGTAACTTCTATCTAAGTGTTGCGGCGGCGATCCTTGTCCTTTGTGTCGGACGCTATTTCGCGATTGAGTCCGAGCGGGAAAAAGGAACTCAACTGGCGCTGCTGGCCCAGCAACTCTCCCAGCTGAACGCCACCCTGCCAAAGAAGGTCGACGGATTGACCACGCTTGAATACGTGGGCCTCTCCTACTCCGACACGATCTTCTACCGCTACCAGGTCAACATGAAGGCAAGCACCTTGTCCGAGGAGGAAAGGGTCAACATGGAAGCAGGATTGCGTAGTGGACTGGAGCGATTGGCCTGCAAGGAAACGAAGTTCTTGGCAGCGATGCGCAAGTACAACACTCATATGGAGCATTTCTACCGGGCCAAAGATGGCGAGCTCTTTACCATCGAGATTCACGCCGATCAGTTGAACTGCCCCGAGCCCAAAAGTTAAGTGCTCCGCCACAGTCGACCGAGAAAGCGCACGCCCAAACGGTTCGAAACGCCGGGGTTTGGTGAAAGGCCAGTTCCTTAACTCTTCGGTCCGTCCTCGTAGATGACCTCGATCTCGCCGACGATATTGTCGTTGAGGGCCTCGAGGTCCTCGGCCGGGATCCACCACTCGGTATGGCGGCTGCCGCCGACCTGCTCGATCCGATACTTTTCGACGAACTCGCGCCGCACCCTGAAGCGGGTCACGTAACCCTTCTTGACGTCCGTGACGTTCCACTTGTTGATCTCGATGGCGTAGGCCTCGTTGGTCACCGGGTAGAAGATCGGCTGCCCCGGCAGCCTGGGCGGCCAGCGCTTGAACCCGCTGGCGGCAACCAGGGCAAGCTCCTTCTCGCCGCAGGGGCGGTACATCGTGATCAGGTCATCCGTGGTCATTTTTTATCCTTCCTTGAACTATGAATCGCCATTGAGGCGCGGCAGATTCTGGGGCTTTTGCTCGCCTGATGCGCCTTCATTTGGGTTGGTTGCGTAGTTTTCGACAGCTAGTATCAGAGCGCTTCAGCAAGCTTCCAACCTGCCCCGGGCTGAAGCCCGGGCTACGAGCCAAGATCATATAGTTTTAGCCAAACCAGAATCGCATGTAACTACTGATGCTAGTTAGGTATCTGGAGAACGGAATGACGGACACATCTGATGACGTCCCTTGCCGCGAGGCCAGGAAAGCTATGCGTGAGCTTTATGAATCCGCTCACTCCATGTTTATGGACAAGCTGGAAGTCTTCATAGACAAAATTGAGTTTCCTTTGTCATACGACCTCACAGACGAAATTCGAGAGGTCTCGTGGGGCTCCTCAATGATGTCATTCGCGGTAGCAACAGAGCTCAAGGAAACAATAAACCAACTTCATTGTTGGTATGGATATCTAGTAGACCTTTCACTTTGGACTGAAGTCCTTGATGCCTTTGAAGGTAACGATCGCTGGTATATCCGCCAGCAGTACGTTGAACAACTCGCCTACTACTGCATGCTTCAGCCTAGCGCTACGCGCGAGCGATTTGGGATGATCGCAACCACTGCGCTACATCAAGCAAATCTACAGCTACGCGAGGACTACAACGACCACTTGGACCAAGACGGCAAAAAATACATCACCCGACGATTTCGCGAAGAACAACTTCCAATTCTTGGGCATGACTACCGGTGCTTTCAACGCTTTTTACAAGCGCTTAGAAATCTAGACAACAAGTCATTTGAAACTGCCAGTCGGAATTTCAGAAACTTGGCCAGTCATGGTATAGCGCCCCGCTTCGAGCAGGGAGAAACAAGTTTCGTAAATCGGTCGGTTGAGCCTTGGAGCGACTTGGTTAAACAACCATGCGGCGGCTACCTACCCGTTAGTCACCCAACGAAAAAAGCCATATGGTATGGATTTGGTGGAACTCAGCCTCTAACTCTGCAGCAAGTTTTTAATGCGTCATGGAATGAATACCTTAAAGCAATAAAGCTATTCCACTCCTATCAATCATTACTCAGAGAAATTCTGACCACCATTAGGTCTCGCCCCTCAGAACTGGCAACCGCTACTTCTGAAACCTCACAACCCACGCCAGCCCCTTAAGCTCAGCCAATTGATAACGGCTTGCCGTCCTATTCCCTCCCCCCTATCCTCCCCCCGCCACGGTCAATCCCGTGGCCGGGTTTGGCGACCCGAGAGTTAGTAGGCGCGATGGCGCCGAGGTGCTTGCGAGAACGGCGAATGTTCTTGCAGGCCCCCGCACGCATGCAGTCATGCTCTGCTCTGCGTTATGGCAGATCGCGCGGGGAGACCTCCGGGTCTGCCGGTGCCTACTAGCCGGTTCGCCAACCCCGCGTGGTCTGCCACCCTCGTTTGGCGACGTGGGTGGCAGCTCTTCCGACCTAGTAGGAGCTCCGCCATGCACGACGCATCCACCCCCATCGTTTTCCAACGCCACAACCACCAGCTGCGCACCGTGATGGTCGACAACCAGCCCTGGTTCGTAGCCCACGATTTCGCTCGCCTGATCGGCGCTCTGCGCCCCTACCGCATGACCCGCCTGGTGGACCCGCACCAGCGCCGTGTCGTGGTGCTTCGCCACGCCAGCGGTGGCAGCGAGGAGGTGCTGGCCATCAGCGAGGCCGGCGCCTATCGGCTGCTGTACCGCTTCGATCACCCGGAACACAGATGCATCAGCCAATGGCTTAGCGAGGTGGTGGTGCCAACGCTATATGACCGCCACAGCAGCCCCGAAGCGGCACCCCGGCGAGCCGCAATGAGCTGGGCCAATCAGCGGATCGGCATTCTGAAATGGCAGGGGGATATCTGGATCGCCCGGCAGGATTTGCCGGTCTTCCTCGCCAGCCGGGATGACCCGGCCCTGAGCGATGAACCGAGCTGGAGGCACATGCCTTTCGGCGATTGGTGATACAGGCCGGATACCTGTAGGGGCGAATTCATTCGCCCAGGGAGCGCGGAGCGACCCCCTGTTGCAGCATGGGTTTCGTTTCGCTCTTCCCATCCTACGAAGCTGGGTAGCCCGGGCTTCAGCCCGGGGGGCTTGCTCCCGACCAGCGGATCATGCAAACGCGCACTGGTTTCACAATGCCTTCAAGGCGTTCGGCTAAGGTGCGTGCCATCCGCCCCACGGGGCTTAGCCAGCACACCGGAGGACAGCATGGACACCATCCGCGACGGTATCGATGCCTATAACCAGACCTACCTCGAGATCAACGGGGAAGACGACGAGCTCTTTACCGAAGGCCCTGCGTCGGAGGAGGAAATCGAGCAGTTGGCGTCCATCACCGGCCCGTTGCCGGCGGAGCTGCAAGGCTTCTACCGCAGCCTCGGCGCGCTGAAGAACCAGACCGAATCCGACTCCCACTGCTTCTGGATTCCCGCCCCCGCCGAGCTGGCGGACTGGCTGCAGGAGCAGGACGGTTCGGCCGGGATCATCGACGTGATCCGCGCCCATTGGGGCGGTGATCGCCCGGAGTTCGACGCGGGTCGCCACTTCAGCGCGGAGGAGATCGCGGCGCTGAATGAACGCTTCATCGGCTACGGCTGGTACAGGGTGGCGGACATCCTCGAAGGCGCCTATTTCCTGTTCTTCGACCGTGAGGGCCGCTTCGGCAGCCTCTACTACCACCAGGACGATTTCGCCGGCGCCAAGCAGGCGCTGAAGGAGATGCTGCGCGACGGCATCAAGGGCCAGCCGCTGGAGCAACTGCTGGGCGAGGCCCTGGAAGAAGTGCGCGCCAGCATGGAGGAGTTCGGCTGACGCCGACGCCCCTCCCCGCGCCCGCACCTTAGGGTGGGCCGTGCGGCGCTCCGCTTCAGCCCACCGCCCTCACCCTGCACCGCATCACGCCATGTCGCTGCCGGCGAACTCTTCGCCGAGGAAGTCGATCAGCGAGCGCACCGAGGGCAGCAGCCCGCGCCGCGAAGGGAAGATGGCGTGGACGATGCCGCACTTGGGCGAGAAGCCCGGCAGCATCTCCACCAGCGTGCCGTTGGCCAGGTCTTCACGCACCGCTACCCGTGGCAGGTGGGCGATGCCGACCCCGCCCAGCACGCCGTTGCGCAGCGCCAGCAGGTCATCGGTGACCATGCGCGGGCGATGCGGGATGGTCAGCCGCGCCCCGTCCGGGCCGAACAGTTCCCACTGGTAGTCCCGCTGCGCGCCGCCCCAGTGCAGGCTCGGCAGGCGGCCCAGTTCCTCCGGCGCGAAGCCTGCCGGCAACCGGGTGAGGAAGTCCGGCCGGCCCACCAGGCACTGGGTGCTGTCGGCCAGCACCTTCATCACCATGTCGGTGTTTTCCAGCGGCGGGAAGCGCACCCGCAGGGCGATGTCGAAACCTTCGTGGAGCAGGTCCACCCGGCGGTTGGTGCTCTCGATGAAGAGCTCCACCAGCGGGTACTTGAGCATGTAGCGGGTGAGCATCGGCCCGACCCAGGAGTTGAGCAGCGTGGTCGGGCAGGCGATGCGCACCAGGCCGCGCGGCTCGCTGCGGTTGCGCTCGATCACCTCCGCCGCCCCTTCCGCTTCCACCCGCATGGCCACGCAACGCTGGTAGTACTCCTGGCCGATCTCGGTGAGCGAGCAATGTCGGCTGGTGCGGTGGATGAGGCGTACGCCGAGGCGCTCTTCGAGCTGGGCGATGCGCCGGCTGAGCTTGGACTTGGGCATGTCCAGCGCGCGGCCGGCCGGGGCGAAGCCGCCGTGCTCCACCACTTGGGTGAAGTAGTAGAGGGTGTTGAGGTCTTCCACGCTCGTTCTCCAAATAGAACGCTAGAGGTAATTTTCGCAGTCTAGCGGATCAAGGGTGCCGAATTTAATCTTTCTCACATGCAGACAACGCCTGCAGCGAGAAGCAGAACCCAACGCCGAACCGGCACCCAGAATCGAAAAGCGAGGAACGCACCATGACCAACTTCACCTACAACCGTCTCGACAAAGACAACGCCGCCGTCCTGCTGGTGGACCACCAGGCTGGCCTGCTCTCCCTGGTTCGCGACATCGAGCCGGACAAGTTCAAGAACAACGTCCTGGCCCTGGCTGACCTCGCCAAGTTCTTCAAGCTGCCGACCATCCTCACCACCAGCTTCGAAACCGGCCCCAACGGCCCGCTGGTCCCTGAGCTGAAAGAGCTGTTCCCGGACGCGCCCTACATCGCCCGCCCCGGCCAGATCAACGCCTGGGACAACGAAGACTTCGTCAAGGCGATCAAAACCACCGGCAAGAAGCAGCTGATCATCGCCGGCGTGGTAACCGAGGTCTGCGTGGCCTTCCCGGCCCTCTCCGCCCTGGAGGAAGGCTTCGAGGTGTTCGTGGTGACCGACGCCTCCGGCACCTTCAACGAGATGACCCGCAACGCGGCGTGGAACCGCATGAGCCAGGCCGGTGCGCAGCTGATGAACTGGTTCGGCGTGGCCTGCGAACTGCACCGCGACTGGCGCAACGACGTGGAAGGCCTGGCCGCCCTGTGCTCCAACCACATCCCCGACTACCGCAACCTGATGACCAGCTACGCGGCGCTGACCGGCAACAAGTAACGCACCGGGCGCAAGCCTGAAACGAAAACGGGAGCCTCGACGGGGCTCCCGTTTTCGTGTGCGCCGAAACCGTTCGTGAAGCGCGTCATGCCCGCATCACTGGCGAACGCTACGCTTTGCGCACGGGTCATAGACATCAGGTAGGGCAACCGGCCAGCCTGGTCAGACGGGGGTCGCTTGAGGTCGATACTGTTCATCTTCTGGCTGTGCTGCTGCACCACGCTGCAGGCCGCGCAGCAGGAAATCCTGCTCTACAGCTACCAGCAGAAGCCGCCCTATGTGGTGGATGCCGGGCATCGCCAGGGGCTTTACTTCGACCTGACCGAACGCCTCGAGGCGCAGATGCCCGACTACCGCTTCGTGGTGCAGGAGATCCCGCGCCGACGCCTGGACCTGCTGCTGGAGCAAGGCCAGCTCGACGGGCTGGTGGTGGGCGCGAACCCGGACTGGTTCGCCGATGCCTCCCGCTACCAGTGGAGCCACCCCTTCATCGAGGACGGCAACCTGCTGCTGTCGCGCAGCGATGGGCAGGCGAGCCGGCTGGGCATCGGCGACCTCGAAGGCAAGCGCCTGGGGCTGGTGGGCGGGCATTCCTATCCCGAGCTGCAGGCGTTGCTGGAGAGCGGCAAGGTGGAACGGCAGAACGCCAACAGCGAGCTGGCCAACCTGGAGCGGCTGCTGCGCGGCTGGATCGACGCCACGGTGGTGGGCATCCGCACGCTGGAGCGCCACCTGAGCCAGCACCCCGAGCAGCGGGCACGCATCCACGTCGCCGAGCCGGTGCTCCACCGCTACCCGCGCCAGCTGCTGGTGCCGCCCCGCTACGAGAAGCTGCTGCCGGCGCTGGACAAGGCCATCGACGCCCTGCCGGAGGACCCGGTGTGGCAGAAGCGGCAGAAACGCTACTTCCCCTAGGCGCAGTGCGCGGCGCCTTGGGTAGAATGCCGCGCCCTCTTCCATCACGAACCGCAACCATGAGCGACGTCACCCTCGAACTGCTGCAGACCGGCCCCGAACAGGCCGAGCTGATCCGCAACCTGTACCAGTTCTACTCCTACGAGTCCTCGGATTGGGAGGAGGAAGACGTGGAGGCGGACGGACGCTTCTACATCCACGAGGAGCACCTGGCGCGCTACTGGCAGGAGCCGCAATGGAGCGCCAACCTGGTGCTGGTGGATGGCTTCATCGCCGGCTTCCTGCTGATCGAGCGCAGCGAGCTGCCGGGCATGGATGCGCTGGAACTGGCGGACCTGTTCATCCTCAAGCGCTACCGCCGGCAAGGCATCGGCCGCACCCTGGCGACCCAGGTGCTGAAGGAGGGCGACCACGACTGGCTGGTGCGCTTCTACCGCCAGGACGAAGCCGCCCAGGCCTTCTGGCACGCGGTGCTGGACGACCTGCCCAAGCCGGTGCACACCATCGACCCGGGCGACGACCCGCAGCTGCTGACCTACCTGGTGACCCGAGCGCTGCATTGAGGCCTGTCTTCCCGGGCTGAAGCCCGGGCTACGGGGTGCCCTGGGTTGGTAACGCGGCCCGGCTCGGCATCGCCGGTGGATGAAAAGAGCGTCATCCACCCTACACATCGATCAGCTCCGTAGGGCGGGTGAAACCCGCGTGGTTCATGCATCGACGATGTCGGGTTGCACCCGACCTACCTGCACCGCGCCGTAGGTTGGCGCCGAGCGCAGCGAAGCCCAACGGTGCGATGTTCGGCTTGCTGCGAAACCCATGCGGTGCAGCTACACGGGGTGCCCGGTGGGGCGTGGTCCACCCTTGTCTCGACTAACTACCCTCCTTTTTCGCTCGACCACCCGTCTCGCTTGCGGGGCCATGAGTGAACTACGCGGGGTCGCGGATTGTCAGTTCGCTGTCGGCTCGAACCGGGTGGATGGCGTGGCCATTCGCCACCCGGGCGCTGCGCAGCCATCGCCCTTTCTGAATGCGATGCTCGCCTGGCCGGCGCTTATCACGCCCGCGCTTCGGGTTCCGTTCCATAGCCAGTGAAGATTGCCCCATGCCCCTGACCCGTCATCTGCTCGCCCGTGCTCCTTCGTTCTCCTCCCGCGCCATCGGCGCCTGCCTGCTGGGTGGCCTGCTGCTGGCCGGCATGCCCGCGCAGGCCGATGAGAAAGCCGACAACACGCGCTGGGTGAGCGACAGCCTGAGCACCTATGTGCGCAGCGGCCCCACCGATGGCTACCGCATCGTCGGCACCCTGGTTTCCGGGCAGAAAGTCGAGCTGCTGAGCACCCAGGGCGACTACAGCCAGGTGCGCGGCGAGAACGGCAGCGCCGTGTGGATCCCCACCCGCGACCTGCAACCGGTGCCCGGCCAGGCCGAGCGCCTGCCGCAGCTGGAACAGAAGGTGACCGAGCTGAGCACCGAACTGGGCGGTATCGACGAGACCTGGAAAACCCGCGTGCAAGGCATGCAGGAGACCATGGACTCGCGCAAGGCGCTGATCGACGAAGCCCAGGCCGCCCGCGCGGCCCTGGACAGCGAGCTGAGCCAGGCCCGCTCCGAGCTGCGCGAAGTGCAGGCGCAACTGGGCGACGAGAACAAGCAGGTGCTGATGCGCTACATGGTCTACGGCGGCAGCATCGCCGGTGCAGGCCTGCTGCTCGGGCTGATCCTGCCGACCATGCTGCGGGTGAAACGCAAGCGCAGCGACCAGTGGGTCTGACCCGCTGAGCGACCGGGGAGCGCGCGGCTCCCCCATTCAGTTCGCAGCCCGCGCAATCACCTCCACCGCCGCCCTGCCCTTGCGCTTGTCCAGCAGGTATTCACGCCCTGCCAGCGAGGCGCCAAGGAACTCGCGAAGCGTCGGCCCCGCCTTGAGCAGCCGCGTGGCGAAGAGGAACTCCGCCAGCTCGTGGAACCACACGCGACGACCGATGCGGGTGTACCAGGCCATGGCGTGGCGGAAGTCCGCATCCGGATGCAACAGCAGGCGGCCGAGGGCCCTGGGGCGGGCCTGCATGCAGACCTCGATCGTCTTGAACCAGAGGAACACCCGCCACGCCGGCACGCGCTGCACCGCCAGCACCTGGTGCTTGTAGTCCCAGCGACGGGTGTCGGTCTGGATCACCCGGCGCTGCTCGGCCGTTTCGTAGAAGGGCGTCCAGCGGTGCGGGGTGACGTAGAGCAGCTGGATCTGGTCCGGGTCGTAGCGCAGCAGGTGGCGCAGGGAGCGCCAGTAGTCGGCGTCGGTTTCCTCCTGGAAGCCGATCACGTAGGTGGCCATGGAAACGATGCCGTGCTGGCGCAATAGACGGATCGCTTCCTGGTCCTCACGGGTGGTACCGCCCTTGCGAATCGCCTCCAGGGTGCCCTCGTCATAGCTCTCGATGCCCAGCAGGAAGCGGATCACCCCGGCCTTGCGGTACAGGTGGAGGATGTCGGCATCGCGGACGATGTCCCCGGCGCGGGTGGAGCCCACCAGCAGCAGCGGTACGTCTTCCGCGATCAAGGCTTCGAGGAAGGCCTTCCACATCTTGCGTGAGCCGGTGGGCAGCTCGTCGGCGAAGTTGATCAGCTCCACGCCCTGTTCCCGGTGCAGGCGTGCCAGCTCCCGGGCCAGGCGCACCGGGTCGCGGTGCCGCCAGCGGGTCCAGAACCCGCGCTGCCCGCAGTAGTTGCACAGGTAGGGACACCCCCGGGAGAACTGCACCACCACCGCCCGCTTGCCACCCCAGTAGGAATAGTGGGCGTGGTCGATCAGCTCCCAGCCCACGCGGTAGTCGTCGAGGTTGCGCAGCATGGCGGCGGCAGGCGTGGCGTAGGGTTCGCCCAGGTAGCGCAGGGCGATGCCGTGGACGTCCAGTGGCGGGTGCCCCTGCGCCAGGGCCTGCATCAGCGAGAGCGCGGTCTGCTCGCCCTCCCCGCGCACGATGAAGTCGACTTCCGCCACCTCCTGGAGGATTTCGTCCCAGTGGTAGCTGGGGTGCACGCCGCCGTAGACGATGACCAGCCCGGGCAGCACGCCCTTGAGGGCACGGCAGATGTCCACCACCGTCGGGTGCGCCGAGCTGGAGCCGGAGTGCCCGAGCATCACCACATCCGGCGCCGTCGCCTGGATGCGCGCCACGATCTGCGCCACGCTCAGCCCCTCGCGGTCCGCATCCAGCAGCGAGACGTGGAAGCCCGCGTCCAGCAGCGGCCCGCCGATGGCGAGCAGCCCCAGGGGCGGCAGGTGCTCGCGGGGCATGCGGCTGCCGATGGCGGTGTGGGGCGGGTTGATCAGGGTGATGTCCACGGCGACGTCCTTTTCCTCGGGGCGGGTCGCCTTTATGCACCTGCGCCGTGCTGGCTGCGTGGACCGCAGATGGAGTTGCCGTGGAGTTTCGGTGAAGGTTTCGGCGCCCAAGAAAAAGGCCGCTCGAAAGCGGCCTCGTTCATGGCGCGTACGCCTACTCGGCGAGGCGCCAGGTGGTGCCGCCCTTGCCGTCTTCCAGGACCACGCCCAGGGCGGTGATCTGGTCGCGGATGCGGTCGGACTCGGCCCAGTTCTTGTCCGCGCGCGCTTGCAGGCGCGCCTGGATCAGGGCTTCGACCTCGGCGGCGTCGACCTTGCCGGAGGCACCGGCCTGGAGGAAGGCGTCCGGGTCCAGCTGCAGCAGGCCGAGCAGGCCGCCCAGGGCCTTGAGACGGGCCGCCAGGGCTGCCGCAGCGGCCAGGTCGGTGTCGCGCAGGCGGTTGACCTCGCGGGCCATGTCGAACAGCACGGCGACGGCTTCGGGGGTGTTGAAGTCGTCATCCATGGAGGCATTGAAGCGCTCGACGAAGGCTTCGCCCTCGGCGGCGGGCGCCTCGGGCAGGCCGCGCAGGGCGGTGTAGAAGCGTTCCAGCGCGCCCTTGGCTTCCTTGAGGTTGTCTTCGGAATAGTTGATCGGGCTGCGGTAGTGGCTGGAGACCAGCAGGTAGCGCACCACCTCGGGGTGGTACTTCTCCAGCACCTCGCGGATGGTGAAGAAGTTGCCCAGGGACTTGGACATCTTCTCGCCGTCCACGCGTACCGCGCCGGCGTGCATCCAGGCCTTGGCGTAGAGCTTGCCGGTGGCCGCCTCGCTCTGGGCGATCTCGTTCTCGTGGTGGGGGAACACCAGGTCCGGGCCGCCGCCGTGGATGTCGAAGGTCTCGCCCAGGCAGCAGGTGGACATCACCGAGCACTCGATGTGCCAGCCGGGGCGACCGGGGCCCCAGGGCGATTCCCAGCTCGGCTCGCCGGGCTTGGCGCCCTTCCAGAGCACGAAGTCCAGCGGGTCTTCCTTGGATTCGTCGACCTCGATGCGCGCGCCGATCTTCAGCTCGTCGATGCGACGGCGGGACAGCTTGCCGTAGCCCTCGAACTTGCCCACGCGGTAGTAGACGTCGCCATTGCCGGGGGCATAGGCGAAGCCCTTGTCGATCAGGGTCTGGATCATCGTGTGCATGCCGGCGATGTGGCCGGTGGCGCGGGGCTCGATGTCCGGGCGCAGCACGGCGAGGCGCGCTTCGTCTTCGTGCATGGCGGCGATCATGCGGTCGACCAGGGCTTCGAACGGCTCGCCGTTCTCCTGGGCGCGACGGATGATCTTGTCGTCGATGTCGGTGATGTTGCGCACGTAGGTCACGTCGTAGCCGCGCTCACGCAGCCAGCGGGTGACCACATCGAAGGCGACCATCACGCGGGCGTGGCCGATGTGGCAGAAGTCGTACACGGTCATGCCGCACACGTACATGCGCACGCTGTTGCCTTCCAGGGGCTGGAAGGTTTCCTTGACCTTGCTGAGGGTGTTGTAGATCGACAGCGCCATCATTGCCCCCAGGAATCACGCAGGGTGACGGTGCGGTTGAACACCGGTTTGCCGGGCTGCGAGTCCTTGAGGTCGGCGACGAAGTAGCCTTCACGCTCGAACTGGAAGCGCTCCTCGGGCTGCGCATTGGCCAGGGACGGCTCGGCGCGGCAGCCGGTGAGCACCACCAGCGACTCGGGGTTGATGTTGTCGAGGAAGCTGCCGCCCTCTTCGGATTTCTCCGGGTTCGCCGAACGGAACAGGCGGTCGTACAGGCGCACTTCGCACTCGACGCTGGCCTCGGCCGGCACCCAGTGGATCACGCCCTTGACCTTGCGGCCTTCGGGGTTCTTGCCGAGGGTGTTCTCGTCATAGGAGCAACGCAGCTCGACGACGTTGCCGGCGGCATCCTTGATGGCTTCGTCGGCGCGGATCACGTAGCTGCCGCGCAGGCGCACTTCGCCACCCGGGATCAGGCGCTTGAAGCCGGCCGGCGGGACTTCTTCGAAGTCGCTGGCGTCGATGTAGATCTCGCGGGCGAAGGGCAGCGCGCGAACGCCCATGTCTTCCTTGGGGTGGCGCGGCAGTTCGAGGTTCTCGACCTGGCCTTCCGGGTAGTTGGTGATGACCACCTTGAGCGGTTTGAGCACGCACATGGCGCGGGAAGCGGTGGCGTCCAGGTGGTCACGGATGCTGAACTCCAGCATGCCGATGTCGACCACGCCACTGGCACGGTTGACGCCGACCATCTCGCAGAAGTTGCGGATCGATTCGGGGGTGTAGCCGCGACGGCGGTAGCCGGAGAGCGTCGACATGCGCGGGTCGTCCCAGCCGCTGACGTGCTTCTCGTCCACCAACTGCTTGAGCTTGCGCTTGCTGGTGATGGTGTAGTTCAGGTTCAGGCGCGAGAACTCGTACTGGCGGGGCTGCGCGGGGACCGGCAGGTTGGCCAGGAACCATTCGTAGAGCGGGCGATGGTCCTCGAACTCCAGGGTGCAGATGGAGTGGGTGATGCCTTCGATGGCGTCCGACTGCCCGTGGGTGAAGTCGTAGCTGGGGTAGATGCACCACTTGTCGCCGGTCTGATGGTGATGGGCGTGGCGGATGCGGTAGAGGATCGGGTCGCGCAGGTTGATGTTCGGCGAGGCCATGTCGATCTTGGCGCGCAGGGAGCGGGCGCCATCCGGGAACTCGCCGGCCTTCATGCGGGCGAACAGGTCCAGGTTCTCTTCCACCGAGCGCTCGCGGAACGGGCTGTTCTTGCCCGGCTCATGCAGGCTGCCGCGGTATTCACGCATCTCTTCGGCATTGAGGTCGCAGACGAACGCCTTGCCGGCCTTGATCAGCTCGATGGCCCAGGCGTGCAGCTGGTCGAAATAGTTGGAGGCGTAGCGCACCTCGCCGGACCACTGGAAGCCCAGCCATTTCACGTCGCTTTCGATGGCGTCGATGTATTCCTGGTCTTCCTTGGCCGGGTTGGTGTCGTCGAAACGCAGGTGGCAGTCACCGCCGAATTCCTTGGCCAGGCCGAAGTTCAGGCAGATCGATTTGGCATGGCCGATGTGCAGGTAGCCATTGGGCTCCGGCGGGAAGCGGGTGACGATCTTGGCGTGCGTACCGGCATCCAGGTCGGCCTGGACGATGGGGCGGAGGAAGTTGGCGGCGGCGGGGGTCTCAGGCTTGCTCATGGGATCCTTAGGTCTACGGGTGCGCGGCACAGGGTAGGCCGGTCAAATCAAAGCGCTTATCATAGCCGAAGCTGTCAACCCCCTGACAGGCCTTCGAATTCTCGACAGAGCGAATACCGAAATGATCAAGCTGCACACCAACCATGGCGTCATCACCCTGGAACTCTTCGAAGACAAAGCCCCGGAAACCGTGGCCAACTTCAAGGAGTACGTGAAGGCCGGCCACTACGATGGCACCGTCTTCCACCGCGTGATCTCCAACTTCATGATCCAGGGCGGCGGCTTCGAGCCGGGCATGAAACAGAAGACCACCCGCGCCTCCATCAAGAACGAGGCCAACAACGGCCTGTCGAACAAGGTCGGCACCGTGGCCATGGCCCGCACCATGGAGCCGCACTCGGCGTCCGCGCAGTTCTTCATCAACGTTTCCGACAACAGCTTCCTCAACCACAGCGCGCCGACTGTGCAGGGCTGGGGCTACGCGGTGTTCGGTGAAGTGACCGAAGGCATGGACGTGGTCAACAAGATCAAGGGCGTGGCCACCACCATGAAGTCCGGCCACCAGGACGTACCGGTCGACGACGTGATCATCGAGAAGGCCGAGATCGTCGAGTGATCCTGCTGATCTCCGATCTGCATCTTGAAGAGGAGCGCCCGGATATAACCCGGGCGTTTCTTCGTTTCCTGCAGACCCGCGCCAGCCAGGCCGAAGCGCTCTACATACTGGGTGACTTCTTCGAGGCCTGGATCGGCGACGACGCCATGACCCCCTTCCAACGCTCCATCGCCCAGGCCCTGCGCCAGGTGGCCGATGGCGGCACGCGCATCTTCCTGATGCACGGCAACCGCGACTTCATGATCGGCACGCGCTTCTGCCGCGAAGCCGGCTGCACCCTTCTGGCGGACCCGAGCCGCGTCGAGCTGGCCGGCCACCCGGTGCTGCTGATGCACGGCGACAGCCTGTGCACCCGCGACGAGGCCTACATGCGCATGCGGCGCATCCTGCGCAACCCCGTCGTGCTGTGGATACTGCGCCACCTACCGCTGGCCACCCGCCACAAACTGGCGCGCAAGCTGCGCAGCGAAAGCCGCATGCAGACCCGGCAGAAGGCGGTGGAAATCACCGACGTCACCCCGGAAGAAATCCCGCGCCTGCTGGCCGAACAGGGCGTACCGACGCTGATCCACGGTCATACCCACCGCCCCGCCGTGCACGAACTGCAGGTCGGCGGCCTGCCCGCGCAGCGCATCGTCCTCGGGGATTGGGATCGCCAGGGCTGGGCCCTGGAAGTCGACGAACAGGGCTTCCGCCAGGCACCTTTCGCCCTCGACTGAGCCGCGCAACGCGAACTCCTCCGCAGGCCGCGCCGGCTCTCCTTGACGGGATGGCACGCGGCCAGCAGCATCGCCGCTTTCGATTTCACGTCAAGGAGCGACCATGCCGTTCAGCGATTCCCCCTATATCAAGTACCTGATCGGCGCCGTCGCCGGCCTGGCCGCCGCCTTCGTGCTGTTCAACGGCATCTTCTTCTACAACGAAGCCGGTTTCGCCACCCACGTGCGGACCATCTTCGGCGAGGAGAAAGTGGTGGATGACGTCGGCTACGCCACCAAGTGGTTCGGCCGCGCCACGCCCTGGAAGAAGGCCCTGAGCGTGCAGTCGGTGCTCACCGAAGCGCTCAACCAGATCGACGACACCAGCGACAACGACTCCCTGGGCGCCACCATCGAGGCCTTCCCCATCGTCTTCCTCGGCAACGTCGACGCCAAGGTGGAGTCCTCCGCGCGCTTCCGCCTGCCCAGCGGCGAGCAGTTCCTCAAGATCGCCCAGGAATACCGCAACCCGGAGAACTTCATCCGCACCGCGCTGGTACCGGCGATCAAGGAAACCCTGCAGGCCACCGCCTCGCTGATGACCGCCGACGACTTCTACGCCGGCGCCCGCAGCGAGTTCGCCGCCGAGTTCGAAAACCAGCTCAATGACGGCCTCTACCTGATCAAGCGCAAGGAAGTGCGTGGCCCGCGCGGCCACGTGCCGCAGCAGACCGCCATCCTCCAGGCCGGCACCGAGCAGGGCAGCTTCGGCGATAACAACGCCAGCCAGTTCATCACCGAGAAGGTGATCGACGCCAAGGGCATGCCGGTGCGCAAGCAGCAGCAGTTCCGCAAATACGGCGTGGAAGTGGTGGAGGCGCGCATCACCAATGTCGACCCCAACCCGCAGTACAAGCAGCGCATGGTCAAGGTGCAACAGGCCCTGGCCGAGCTGGCCGTGGCCCGGCAGAACCGCCTGAAGGAAGAGGAAGAGAAGCTCCTGGTCACCGCCCGCGGTGAGAAGGAAGTGGAAGCCCGCCGCCAGGAAACCCTGCGCGACCAGATCGAGCGCACCACCCAGGCCGAGACCGAGAAGCAGCTGGCGCGTATCAACGCCGAGCGCGAAAAGGGCCGTGCCGAGATCGAGAAGCAGACCGCCGAGCTGCTGCGTGACAAGGCCAGCATCACCGCCCAGGCCACCAAGATCACCGCCGACGCCGAAGCCTATGCCCGCGAAGCGGTAATCAAGGCGGACGGCGCGCTGCAACCCAAGCTCGATGCGCTGATCGCCATCAACAAGGTGTGGGCCGAAGCCGCCGCCCAGGCGCCGGTGCCCAGCGTGATGATGGGCGCCGGGCAGAACGGCGCCAGCAGCCGCCAGGACGAGATCGGCCAGCTGATGGGCGTGCTCGCCACCAAGGCGGCCCGTGACCTGGCGCTGGACCTGAAAGTGAAGGACTGAGCCCTCCCCGGCCACAAAAAAGCGCCCCTCGGGGCGCTTTTTTCATGCGGGGTGTCTTCGGCTCACTGGGCGACCGGCACGCCACTGTGGAAGCGGAACTCCTCGTCCGTGCTCTCGATCAGCTCGCGCTCCACGTCCCGGACCTTCTCGATCACCGCATCCACGTCCGCCGCCTCGCCGTACTGGTAGGCCAGCTTCAGGTAGCCCTGGTAGTGACGCGCCTCGCTTTTCAGCAGGCCGAAGTAGAACTTGCCCAGTTCTTCGTCCAGGTGCGGCACCAGCGCCTCGAAACGCTCGCAGGAGCGCGCTTCGATGAAGGCGCCCACCACCAGGGTGTCCACCAGCTTGGCCGGCTCGTGGTTGCGCACCACCTTGCGCAAGCCGGAGGCGTAACGCGCGGCAGATACCGCGCGCAGCGGCACGCGACGCTTCTTCATGATGCGCAGGACCTGCTCGTGGTGGACCAGCTCCTCACGGGCCAGGCGCGACATGAAATTGATCAGGTCCAGGCGCGTGTTGTACTTGGCGATCAGCGCCATGGCGGTGGACGCCGCCTTGTACTCGTTGTTCTTGTGGTCGATCAGCAGGGTTTCCTGGTCCGCCAGCGCGGCCTCCACCCAGGCGGCAGGCGTGCGGCAGCCGAGGAACTCGTGGATTTCCGGGAGGTTCATGGACGGGGCGCTCCCTGGCGGGCGATGACGAGGAAGAACGGAACGGCGGGGATGGCGGACAAGGGCATGGCAATCTGGTCGGGCGGGCAATGGCGGAGCATTATACGGGGGCTGCAGGCCGCAGCCAGCTTGATGCACTGATATATGTCAAGAACGCGAAGCGTCCAGGGCAGCTACAGTGGTTCCAGCTATATGTCTTCCAGGGAGAGCACGACCATGCAAGCCATCCGCAGCATCCTCGTGGTAGTTGATCCGAACCACCCCGATGGCCTGGCGCTCAAGCGCGCCAAACTGATCGCCGGTGTGACCCAGTCGCACCTGCACCTGCTGATCTGCGACCGCAAGACGGATCACGCCGCCTACCTCGCCGACCTGACGGGCGCGCTTACCAGCGAAGGCTACAGCGTGACCAGCCAGCAGGCCTGGAACGAGAACCTGCACCAGACCGTGATCGCCGTGCAGCAGGCCGAAGGCTGCGGCCTGGTGATCAAGCAGCATGTGCCGGACAACCCGCTGAAGCGCTTCCTGCTGACGCCGGACGACTGGAAGCTGCTGCGCTACTGCCCCGGCCCGGTGCTGATGGTGAAGACCGACACGCCCTGGACCGGCGGCATCATTCTCGCGGCCGTGGACGTCGGCAACAGCGACGGCGAGCACCGTACCCTGCACGCCAGCATCATCAGCCACGGCTACGACATCGCCGGGCTGGCCAAGGGCACCCTGCACGTGATCAGCGCCCATCCCTCGCCGATGCTCTCGGCGGCGGACCCGACCTTCCAGCTCAAGGAAAGCATCGAGGCGCGCTACCGCGCCGAATGCCGCAGCTTCCAGGAGGAGTTCGACGTCAGCGACGAGCGCCTGCACGTGGAGGAAGGCCCGGCCGATGTGCTCATCCCCCACGTCGCCCACAAGCTCAAGGCGGCGGTGACGGTGATCGGCACCGTGGCCCGCACCGGTATCTCCGGCGCGCTGATCGGCAATACCGCCGAAGTGGTGCTGGACTCGCTGGAAAGCGACGTGCTGGTGCTGAAGCCGGACGAAATCATCGCCCACCTGGAGGAACTGGTCGCCCAGCGCTGACCCGCCCCATGAAAAAGCCGCCTCGATGGGCGGCTTTTTCGTGCCTGGCGTTTCGCTGCCGTGGATGAAGGGCTCAGACGCGGCTCTCCATCCCCTCCAGCAGGAAGCGCGGCGCGATGTAGCGATCGTAGTGGGCTTCCGACAAAAGGAAGAACTCCCGATCGATGGCCTCGCGCAGCTCCGGCAGCGTCCAGCCGCGGAACTCGGGCATCAGCGCCACGCCGTAGGCATCCAGGCGGTTGATCATGCGCGAGGCACGGGCGATGAGCTGGTAGGCCCAGCAGTAGGCGGACTGCTCCGGCACGAAGCGGACCTGGCGCTGCTCCAGCTGCATGCGCAGGCGATCTTCGTCGAAAACCTCGAGTTTTGCGGTCATCACCTGGACCAGGAGGATTTCCAGACGGCGCCAGACGGCGCGTTTCTCCTCGTCGTTGTAGAGGTTCCAGTTCACCACTTCATGGTGGAAGCGCTTGCAGCCACGGCATACGAGATCCCCGTAGACGGTGGAGCAGAGGCCGACGCAGGGCGTCTTGATGCGCTGATTGGACATGGCGGGAGGGTCTGGGAAAGCACGAACAGGCCGGCATCTTAGCCCTTTGTCTAGGCAGGGTCACCCCAAGAAACCCAGGGCTTTTGTCTTAACTTCGGCTCAGCTTTCCTTTAGAATTGGCCCGCCATTTTAGGCGCCAATGTCCGTTGGAAGCTGTTTTCAAAGCGTCACGAGCACAGTCCACCCGGCAGGAAAATTGGCGTTGGGCACTCCCCAGCGGGTGCCTTGCGCCAGCCCTCATCAGGCCTTCCTTCCGGCGTAAAACTTTGAAAACAGCTTCTGGATGGAACCAACGAAACCCTGGCCAGGCAGCTCACAAAGCTGCGCGGCGCACGTGTTCGCTGGATTCCTGGATGAGCGTCCCGGACAACTCCTTGGGACCACTGATGAGGGTAAAACTGTGCTTGAAGCCTATCGCAAACACGTACAAGAGCGTGCCGCCCAGGGTATCGTGCCCCAGCCGCTGAACGCCGAACAAACCGCAGGCCTGGTAGAGCTGCTGAAGAACCCGCCGGCCGGCGAAGAAGAATTCCTCGTAGACCTGATCACCAACCGCGTTCCGCCGGGCGTGGACGAAGCGGCCTATGTAAAGGCCGGTTTCCTCTCCGCCGTCGCCAAGGGTGAAGCCAAGTCCCCGCTGATCACCAAGCAGCGCGCCACCGAACTCCTCGGCACCATGCAGGGCGGCTACAACATCGCCACCCTGGTCGAGCTGCTGGATGACGCCGAGCTGGCCGCCGCCGCTGCCGAACAGCTCAAGCACACCCTGCTGATGTTCGACGCCTTCCACGACGTGGCCGAGAAAGCCAAGGCTGGCAACGCCCACGCCAAAGCCGTGCTGAAGTCCTGGGCCGCTGGCGAGTGGTTCACCAGCAAACCCGCCATCGCTGACAAGTACAGCCTGAGCGTGTTCAAGGTCACCGGCGAAACCAACACCGACGACCTGTCCCCGGCTCCCGATGCCTGGTCGCGCCCGGACATCCCGCTGCACGCCCTGGCCATGCTGAAAATGGCCCGTGACGGCATCGTCCCCGAGCAGCAAGGCGCCATCGGCCCGCTGAAGCAGATCGAAGAGATCAAGGCCAAGGGCTTCCCGGTCGCCTACGTCGGTGACGTGGTCGGTACCGGTTCCTCGCGTAAATCCGCCACCAACTCGGTGCTGTGGTTCTTCGGCGACGACATCCCCTACGTGCCGAACAAGCGCGCTGGCGGCTTCTGCTTCGGCTCCAAGATCGCCCCAATCTTCTACAACACCATGGAAGACGCCGGCGCCCTGCCGATCGAGTTCGACGTATCGAACATCAACATGGGCGACGTGATCGACGTCTACCCGCACGCCGGCAAGGTGTGCAAGCACGGCACCGACGATGTCATCACCACCTTCGAACTGAAGACCCCGGTGCTGCTCGACGAAGTCCGCGCTGGCGGCCGTATCCCGCTGATCGTCGGCCGTGGCCTGACCGAGAAAGCCCGTGCCGAACTGGGCCTGGGTTCTTCCGACCTGTTCAAGAAGCCGGAACAGCCCGCCGACAGCGGCAAGGGCTTCACCCTGGCGCAGAAGATGGTCGGCAAGGCGTGCGGCGTAGCCGGCGTTCGCCCGGGCACCTACTGCGAGCCGAAGATGACCACCGTCGGTTCCCAGGACACTACTGGCCCGATGACCCGCGACGAGCTGAAAGACCTGGCGTGCCTGGGCTTCTCCGCCGACCTGGTGATGCAGTCCTTCTGCCACACCGCCGCGTACCCGAAACCCATCGACGTCACCACCCACCACACCCTGCCGGACTTCATCCGCACCCGTGGCGGCGTGTCCCTGCGTCCTGGCGACGGCATCATCCACAGCTGGCTGAACCGCATGCTGCTGCCTGACACCGTCGGCACCGGTGGCGACTCCCACACCCGCTTCCCGATCGGCATCTCCTTCCCGGCCGGTTCCGGCCTGGTGGCCTTCGCCGCCGCCACCGGCGTCATGCCGCTGGACATGCCCGAATCCGTTCTGGTGCGTTTCAAAGGCAAGCTGCAGCCCGGTATCACCCTGCGTGACCTGGTCCATGCGATCCCCTACTACGCCATCCAGAAAGGCCTGCTGACCGTCGAGAAGAAGGGCAAGATCAACGCCTTCTCCGGCCGCATCCTGGAAATCGAAGGCCTGGACGACCTGACCGTCGAGCAAGCGTTCGAGCTGTCCGACGCCTCCGCCGAGCGTTCCGCTGCGGGCTGCACCATCAAGCTGCCGGAAAAGGCCATCGCCGAGTACCTGCAGTCCAACATCACCCTGCTGCGCTGGATGATCGGCGAAGGCTACGGCGATGCCCGCACCATGGAACGTCGCGCCCAAGCGATGGAAGCCTGGCTGGCCAACCCGCAGCTGATGGAAGCCGACAAGGACGCCGAATACGCCGAGATCATCGAGATCGACCTGGCCGACGTGAAAGAGCCGGTTCTCTGCGCTCCGAACGACCCGGACGATGCCCGCCTGCTGTCCACCGTTGCCGGCGACAAGATCGACGAAGTGTTCATCGGCTCCTGCATGACCAACATCGGCCACTTCCGCGCTGCCGGTAAGCTGCTGGACAAGGTCAAGGGCTCGATTCCGACCCGCCTGTGGCTGTCGCCGCCGACCAAGATGGACCAGCACCAGCTGACCGAGGAAGGCTACTACGGCATCTACGGCAAGGCCGGCGCGCGCATGGAAATGCCGGGCTGCTCGCTGTGCATGGGTAACCAGGCACGCGTAGCGTCGAACTCCACCGTGGTTTCGACCTCCACCCGTAACTTCCCGAACCGCCTGGGCGATGGTGCCAACGTGTACCTGGCCTCCGCCGAACTGGCGGCTGTCGCGTCCATCCTGGGCAAGCTGCCGACCGTCGAGGAGTACATGGAATACGCGAAGAGCATCGACAGCATGGCTGCCGACGTTTACCGCTACCTGTCCTTCGACCAGATCGCCGAGTACCGCGAAGCCGCTGCGAACGCCAATATCCCGGTCGTTCAAGCCTAAGCCTCACCGGCCATGAAGAAGCCCCGCCCCGTGCGGGGCTTTTTTATGGGCGCCGCTCCCACACCCGGCGTCATCCTGTAGGAGCGAATTCATTCGCGAGCTGTTCACCGCCCCCACGCATTTCCCCTCCCCCACCTTGCCAGCCCAACGCCAGCGGCTATGTTCCAAGGAGAAGCGCCCAACCGCTCATTCCAAGGAGTACCACCATGAAGAAGCACTGGATTCTCATCGCCCTCTGCCTGGTCGGCCTGGCCGGCTGCTCCAGCGAATACCTGATCAACACCACCGACGGCCAGATGCTCACCAGCGACGGCAAGCCGCAGCTGGATGAAGACACCGGCATGCTCGAGTTCGAAGACAGCGAAGGTCGCAAGCAGCAGATCCCGCAGACCCAGGTGAAACAGATCATCGAACGCTGATCCACCCTGCTCCACCCAGCCCCCGCTCCGGCGGGGGCTTTGCTTCCTGCCCCTGGCACATCGCTTGCTTTGCCCAAGGCATCAGGCCCGCTCCAACGGCGGAACGGGCCACCGGACAATGGCGTCGTCATCGGCCATCGCAGCCCGCGATCCGCCGTGGCGACGCCTTTTTGTTGATGGGAAGGCGACAGCATGAGCGACAACCGACTGCACACACGCACCGACAACCTGGCCTGGGTCGCCGGCAGCGACGCACCTGAAAAGAGCACGCTGGACCTCGGCTTCATGGCCCTCACCGACTCCGCCTCGCTGATCGTCGCCGCCACCCAGGGCTTCGCCCAGCCCTATGGGCTCACCCTCAACCTCAAGCGCCAGGCTTCCTGGGCCACCCTGCGCGACAAGCTGCTGTCTGGCGAGCTGGACGCCGCCCAGGCCCTCTACGGCCAGGTCTACGGCATCCACCTGGGCATCGGCGGCACGGCCACCGACATGGCCATCCTCATGGGCCTGTGCCAGAACGGCCAGGCCATCAACCTCTCCGAACCGTTACGGCGCGCCGGCGTGACCACTGCCGAGGCACTGGCCGCCCATGTGCGCCAAGGTGGTGCAAGGCTGACCTTCGCCCAGACCTTCCCCACCGGCACCCACGCCATGTGGCTGGCCTATTGGCTGGCCGCCCAGGGCATCCACCCGCTGCACGACGTCAGCAGCGTGGTGGTGCCGCCTTCGCAGATGGTCGCCCACCTGCAGGCCGCACGCATCGACGGCTTCTGCGCCGGCGGCCCCTGGGGCGCGCTCGCGGTGGACCAGCGCCAGGGCTTCACCCTCGCCACCAGCCAGATGATCTGGCCCGACCACCCGGAGAAGGTCCTCGGCGTCACCGCCGCCTTCGCCGACGCCTACCCGAACACCGCCCGTGCGCTGACCATGGCCGTGCTCGAAGCCAGCCGCTTCATCGAGCAGAGCCTGGAAAACCGCCGCAGCACCGCCCAGTTGATCAGCGGCGCCGAGTACATCGACGCCCCGCTCTCGGCCATCGAGCCACGCTTCCTCGGCCACTACCGCGACGGCCTCGGCAACACCTGGGAAGACGCCCATCCGCTGCGTTTCTTCGACGGCGGCCGGGTCAACCTGCCCTACCTCTCCGACGGCATCTGGTTCATGACCCAATTCCGCCGCTGGGGCCTGCTGCGTGATGACCCGGACTACCTCGGCGTCGCCCGCCAGGTGCAGCGCCTCGACCTCTACCGCCAGGCTGCCGACGCCCTCGGCATCGAAGCGCCCGCTGAAATGCGAAGCGCCACGCTGATGGACGGCATCACCTGGGATGGCAGCGACCCGGCCGGCTATGCACGGGGCTTCCGCCTGCACGCCCTCGCCGGCACGTCTTCCGCCCTCGCCCTGTAACCGGACGGCCACCCTATGCTGCGCATCCTTCTGATCAACGACACCGCAAAGAAAGTCGGCCGCCTACGCGCCGCCCTGGTCGAGGCCGGCTTCGAGGTCATCGACGAATCCGGGCTGACCATCGACCTGCCCGCGCGGGTCGAGGCCGTGCGCCCCGACGTGGTGCTCATCGACACCGAATCCCCCGGCCGTGACGTCATGGAGCAGGTGGTGCTGGTCAGCCGCGACCAGCCCCGCCCCATCGTCATGTTCACCGACGAGCACGACCCGGGCGTGATGCGCCAGGCCATCCAGGCCGGCGTCAGCGCCTACATAGTCGAGGGCATCCACGCCCAGCGCCTGCAGCCCATCCTCGACGTCGCCATGGCCCGCTTCGAAAGCGACCAGGCCCTGCGTGCGCAGCTCAACGCCCGCGAGCAGCAACTGGCCGAGCGCAAGCGCGTGGAACTGGCCAAGGGGCTGCTGATGAAGATGAAGAACTGCAACGAGGAAGACGCCTATACGCTGATGCGCCGCCAGGCCATGAGCCGCCAGCAGAAGCTCATACAGGTCGCCGAGCAGATCATCGCGATGCACGACATGCTCGGGCACTGAGGGGCAACTGTACGGGTGGGAGTTGTAACTGTTCTGCTGTCCGGGGCCCGTCGACCGCGACTGTACGGCCATCGCGGGCGTGGCGTGTATCTGCTGGCACGGCGTGGCGACGGCTAAGGTAAGCCCATCGCAGCCACCGCCCGGACACGCCCATGGACACCGAACGCCAGCTCCTCGAAGACGCCGACCGCCGCGCCCTCGCCTACTTCGACGGCATCCCCGGGCGCCGCGTATTTCCCGATGCCGACGCCATCGCCGCCCTGGCCGGCTTCGACGGCCCCCTGCCCACCCAGGGCCTGCCCGCCCCGCAGGCGCTGCAGTTGCTGGACGAGCTGGGTTCCCCCGCCACCACCGCCTCCAACGGCGGGCGCTACTTCGGTTTCGTCATCGGCGCCACCCTGCCCGCTGCCGCCGCGGCCGAGCGCCTGGTGCTGGCCTGGGACCAGTGCGCCTCGTCCTTCGACAACTCCCCCGCCGCCGACCGCATCGAAAAGGCCGCCGCGCGCTGGGTGCTGGAGAGCCTTCGCCTGCCCGCCGAAAGCGCCGTCGGCTTCGGCACCAGTGCCACCGCCTGCACCCTGGCTTGCCTCAGCGCCGCCCGCCGCGCCCTGCTCGCACGCAAGGGCTGGGACTTCGACGGCGACGGCCTGATGGGCGCGCCCGAGGTGCGCGTGGTGGTCTCCGCCAGCGTGCACATCACGGTGAAGAAGGCCCTGCGCATCCTCGGCTTCGGCATCAACCGCCTGCTGGTGGCACCCGTCGACGAACTGGGCCGCATCGACCCGGCGCAGCTGCCGCCGCTGGACGACATGACGGTGCTCTGCCTGCAGGCCGGCGAAGTGAATGGTGGCGAGTTCGACCCCTTCGCCGAACTCATCCCCCGTGCCCACGCCGCCGGCGCCTGGGTGCACGTGGACGGCGCCTTCGGCCTCTGGGCCCGGGCCAGCTCCGCCGCCACGCTCACCGAGGGGGTCGAGCTGGCCGACAGCTGGACCACCGATGGCCACAAGTGGCTGAACACGCCCTACGACGGCGCCATGGCCATCTGCCGGGACGCCGAGGCCCTGGCCACGGCGATGAACAGCGACGCCGCCTACGCCAACGCCTCCCGCGATGCGCAGAAGAACCTCAACCTGGAGTTCTCCCGCCGCGCCCGGGGCGTGCCCATCTGGGCGGCCCTGGCCAGCCTCGGCCGCGACGGCCTGCGCGAGCTGATCGACCGCCACCTGCGCCAGGCCGGCCACCTTGCCGAACGCCTGCGCGGCGCCGGCTACCAGGTGCTCAACCGCGTGGTGCTCAACCAGGTGCTGGTGCGCGCCGACAACGACGAGCAAACCTTGGCCATCCGCCTCGCCGCCCAGGCCTCGGGCGACGTCTGGTTCGGCCCTACCCTGTGGCAGGGGCGCCCGGCCTTCCGCCTCAGCGTTTCCTCGTGGCGCACCACGGACGCCGATATCGAGCGCCTCGCCGATCTGCTGGTCCGCCTCAAGGCCGAAACCCGCCCTTGAGCCCTGTGCAATGCCCCGGTGCCAGTACGCCACCGGTCGCCGCCGCAACGCAGCGGCAGAACCTTCCTTGAAGGCTACGAGTCTGTGAAAGGCCTGCCACGCGGCAGGCCCTATACAAGCGCAGGGAAGGCACGTACGCGTCGAAGGAAAGCGGTCTCGAGCGGAGTGCGGCCCGACAACGAGGATGCAAGGCATGCACAGGTTCCAATCGCTCCACTCCACATCCCACCGCCATCGCGGTGCCTATTGGCTCGGCCTGTTCGGCTGCCTGCTGCTGGGCGAAGCCCAGGCCGAGCTCTACAAGGGCGTCGCCCCGGGCGGCAACTTCGCCCTGGAGAACTGGAACATCACCGTGCCCCAGGACGCCGAGGGCGGCACCGAGGGCAAGGCCGTCACCGTACGGCCCGACCAGCTCAGCGGGCCCGACGGCTACCAGTCGCGCTGGTTCCGCACCGACGCGGGCGACGGCTCCCTGAGCTTCTGGACGCCGGTCAACGGCGCCACCGCCGGGGGCTCCAGCAGCCCGCGCTCGGAACTGCGCGAGATGCTCGACCCGAGCAACCTCGGGCTGACCTGGAGCGGCGCCGGTGAATCGGTGCAGGACGCCCTGCTCAAGGTCATGCAGGTGCCCAGCGACGGCCTGGTCATCGTCGGCCAGGTGCACGGCTACGGCAGCGCACCGCTGATCCTCCTCTACTACCGCTACGACTTCGCCAAGAAGACCGGCCGCGTCATCGCCAAGCTGCAGGGCTTGCCGGAGCAGGGCCTGCCCTATACCAACCACGTGCTGGCCACCGACATCGCCCTGGGCGAGACCTTCAGCTACCAGATGAGGGTCAGCAACAACGTCGCCATGGCCTCGGCCAACGGCGGTGCCGTGGCGACCATGGCGATGGACCCGGCGTGGAACAGCGAGACCTTCTACTTCAAGGCCGGTGCCTACCTGCACATGCACGGCGACAGCGCCACCGAAGGCGCGCGGGTGAAGTTCTACCGCCTGGCCGCCAGCCACCCCAACGACGGCCTCTTCGTCAACAGCCCCGCCGCCCTGCCCAACGCCCGTGTCGGCCAGGCCTACCAGGCCCAGCTGTACGCCACCGGCGGCCTCGGCGGCGCCACCTGGAAACTGGTCAGCGGCCACCCGCCGGCCGGGCTGACCCTGGCCTCCGACGGCCTGGTCAGCGGCACCCCGGAAGCCGGCACCGCCTCCACCACCGCCCACTGGTTCGTGGCCCAGGTGCGTGACGTCAACGGCAGCACCCACCACAAGAAGTTCTCCATCCTCATCTCGCAATAGCGCCAGGCAATCGTTGCGGTGGAGCCTGCATAGGCCCACCGCAACAGCGCCCGGGCCGGCACCAGGTGCAGGCTGACGCCAGGTGGGAGCGGATTCATCCGCGATGCGCACTGCCCTGTGGCACGCCCATTCACCCTGAAAGAAAACGTCCCGCAACGCCTCGGATTTTTCTCGACAACGCCCCACCGCTGCGCTTATCTTCGCCGCCAGGCCACCCATGTGGCCAACGTCGCTCGGACGGTTCCGGGCGCTTACGTATCCGAGGAAAGCATGGCTGACACGCGTTCTCCGCGCCGTTTCGCGCGCATCGATCGTCTCCCCCCCTACGTCTTCAACATCACCGCCGAACTCAAGATGGCCGCGCGCCGTCGTGGCGAGGACATCATCGACCTGTCCATGGGCAACCCCGATGGGGCCACCCCGCCGCACATCGTCGAGAAGCTGGTGCAGGTCGCCCAGCGCGAAGACACCCACGGATACTCCACCTCCCGCGGTATTCCCCGCCTGCGCCGCGCCATCTCGCGCTGGTACAAGGACCGCTATGACGTGGAGATCGATCCGGAAAGCGAAGCCATCGTCACTATCGGCTCCAAGGAAGGCCTCGCGCACCTGATGCTGGCCACCCTGGACCACGGCGACACGGTGCTGGTGCCCAACCCCAGCTACCCGATCCACATCTACGGCGCGGTGATCGCCGGCGCCCAGGTGCGCTCGGTGCCGCTGGTGCCAGGCGTCGACTTCTTCGCCGAGATGGAGCGCGCCATCCGCGAATCCATCCCCAAGCCGAAGATGATGATCATCGGCTTCCCCTCCAACCCCACCGCGCAGTGCGTGGAGCTGGACTTCTTCGAACGCGTGGTGGCCCTGGCCAAGCAGTACGACGTGCTGGTGATCCACGACCTGGCCTACGCCGACATCGTCTACGAC
The DNA here is from genome assembly GCF_025685765.1 of Pseudomonas sp. PDM13. Taxonomy (NCBI): domain Bacteria; kingdom Pseudomonadati; phylum Pseudomonadota; class Gammaproteobacteria; order Pseudomonadales; family Pseudomonadaceae; genus Pseudomonas; species Pseudomonas sp. PDM13. Next base: position 152,929 of record NZ_JAOTQU010000013.1, read on the forward strand.
GGCTGGAAGGCCCCGTCGATCATGCAGGTGCCCGGCGCCAAGGACATCGCGGTGGAGTTCTTCACCCTGTCCAAGAGCTACAACATGGCGGGCTGGCGCATCGGCTTCATGGTCGGCAACCCGGAGCTGGTCAGCGCCCTGGCGCGGATCAAGAGCTACCACGACTACGGCACCTTCACCCCGCTGCAGGTGGCCGCGATCGCCGCGCTGGAAGGCGACCAGCAGTGCGTGCGCGACATCGCCGAGCAGTACCGCCAGCGCCGCAACATGCTGGTCAAGGGCCTGCACGAGGCCGGCTGGATGGTCGATAACCCCAAGGCCTCGATGTACATCTGGGCGAAGATCCCCGAGCCCTACGCCCACCTCGGCTCCCTGGAGTTCGCCAAGAAGCTGCTGGCCGAGGCCAAGGTCTGCGTCTCCCCGGGCATCGGCTTCGGCGAGTACGGCGACGACCATGTGCGCTTCGCCCTGATCGAGAACCAGGACCGCATCCGCCAGGCCATCCGTGGCATCAAGGCGATGTTCCGCGCCGACGGGCTGATCCAGCCGGGCAAGGCCCGCAAGGCCGAGTGACACAGGCAACGGCGCCCCACGGGGCGCCGTTTTTCATTCCCGCGCAGGGGATCGTGCCCCGCCCCCTCAGCGAAGGACCCAACGATGAAGCCCAGCCGCCTGCTGTTCCTCTGCGCCGCCCTGCTCGGCACGCTTGCGCTGCAGACCGCCAACGCCGGCCTGCTCCAGGAGCGCCGCGAAGCCCGTCAGCTCGATGAGGCCGGCATCCGTGTGCAACGGGACATCGCCTACGGCAACGATGCGCGCCAGCGCTTCGACGTCTACCTGCCCAAGGTGGCGCCGCGCGTGCCCGCCCCGGTGATCTTCATGGTCCACGGCGGCGGCTGGGCCAACGGTGACAAGGACAACGGCAGCGTCGCCCTGAACAAGGCCCTGCGCTGGGTGCCCCAGGGCGTGGTGCTGGTCTCCAGCAACTACCGCATGCTCCCCGACACCCCGCCGCTGGCCCAGGCCGACGACGTGGCCCGTGCCCTGGCCAAGGCCCAGCAACTGGCCAGCGGCTGGCAGGCCGACCCGGTGCGCTTCGTGCTGATGGGCCATTCCGCCGGCGCCCACCTGGTGGCGCTGATCGACGCCGCGCCGGGGATCGCCACGCAACAGGGCGCGCGCCCGTGGATCGGCACCGTGGCGCTGGACAGCGCCGCCTTCAACGTCGAGACGGTGATGCGCGGCCCGCACCTGAAGCTCTATGACCGCGCCTTCGGCGACGACCCCGCTACCTGGCGCGCTGCCTCCCCCACCCTGCGCCTGGAGCAGACCGGCGCGCCCCTGCTGGCGGTGTGCTCCACCCGCCGCGACGACGCCTGCCCCCAGGCCCGTGGCTTCGCCGCCAAGGGCCGCGACCTGGGCAAGCGCGTGGAGGTGATGGGCGTGGACATGTCGCACCGGCAGATCAACCACGAGCTCGGCCAGGACAACGGCTACACCGCCGACGTCGAGCGCTTCCTGCGCAGCATCGGCCTGCTGCGTCTCTGAGCCGGGTAACGCCATGTCCCGAAGCCAGCGCCTGCTCGACCTGCTGCAGATCCTCCGCCGCCACCGCTACCCCGTCGCCGGGCATGCCCTGGCCAGTGAGCTGGGCATCAGCCTGCGCACCCTTTACCGCGACATCGCCACCCTGCAGCAGCAGGGCGCCAACATCGAAGGGGGCGCCGGGCTGGGCTACGTGCTGCGGCCCGGCTTCGAACTGCCGCCGCTGATGTTTTCCCTGGGCGAGATCGAAGCGCTGGTGCTCGGGATGCGCTGGGTCAGCCGCCGGGGCGACCGCCAGCTGATGGCGGCCGCGCGTGACGTGCTGGCCAAGGTCGGCGCGGTGCTGCCCCCGGCCCTGCGCGAGGAGCTGGAGACCAGCACCCTGCTGATCGGCCCGGCACCGGCCAGCGAAATCCCCGATGCGCTGCTGGAGCAGGTGCGTGAGGTCATCCGCCGGGAACACCGCGTGCAGCTCGCCTACCGCGATGTGGAGGGCCAGGCGTCGCAACGGGTGGTCTGGCCCTTCGCCCTGGGCTACTTCGAGCAGACCCGGGTGCTGGCCGCCTGGTGCGAACTGCGCCAGGCCATGCGCCACTTCCGCCTCGACCGGGTGGACGACCTGCTCGACCTGGGCCAGCGCTACCCGCGTCGACGCCAGGTGCTGCTGCGCGAATGGCGCGAGCTGAACGGTATCGCCGAGCAGTGAGGCTGCTGCCAGAAACTGACAGAGGTGGGGCCTAGCCTGTGCGCATCGAGTGACGACTTCCGCCGCTCAGCACCCGGAGACCCACCCATGATCGCTCCCACCCTGCTCAACCTGTACGTCGACGACACCGAGCGCAGCACCGCCTTCTACCGCCGCCTGCTGGGCCGCGAAACCACGGCCCAGGCCCCGGGCTTCGCCCTGTTCCTCTTCGACAACGGCTTCAAGCTCGGCCTCTGGGCCCGTGATGCCGTGAAGCCGGCCACCCGCGTGGCGGGCGGTGGCGACGAACTGTGCTTCGTGGTCGAGCACGACGACGAAGTGCGTCGCCTGCACCAGCTCTGGCATGAGCAGGGCGTGGAGATCATCCAGGAGCCGGTGAACCTCGACTTCGGCTACACCTTCAGCGGCGTCGACCCGGACGGCCACCGCCTGCGGGTCTACCGCCTGGCGCAGTGAGGGCTGCCGGCCGCCTGCCACGGGGAAGGCGGCCATGGGCCGGACGGCTGCACACCGCCTGGCTGCTGGCACCGTGCCGCTTCACAGGCCCGCGACGATGCAGTTCGTCGCCTAACTGGAACCTCGCTGAACTTCCGGGATCACGCCGGTCCGAACAGGGGCTTATTCCACCCGGCATCAAGGACAGCCCGTGATCGATCTCAGCACCTGGAAACTCGACATCCCCGCCCACGAATCCGCCACGCTCATCACCACCCAGCGCCTCAACAACGGCTATGAAAGCCAGTACTTCCGCCATAACGACGACGGCAGCGTGACCTTCTGGGTGCCCGTCACCGGCAGCACCAGCGAAGACGCCCGCTACCCCCGCAGTGAACTGCGCGAGACCCAGGCCGACGGCACCCTGAGCTACTGGAACTACCAGAGCGCCGACAATTACCTGAGCGCGGTGCTTTCGGTGCAGCAGGTGCCAAGCAAGAACAAGATCATCATCGGGCAGATCCACAGCAAGGACGAAGCCGGCAGCGAGAACGACCCGCTGCTCAAGCTGCAGTACCACTACAAGGACGGCACCGGCCGCCTCGAGGCCCTGCTGCGCAAGCGCCCCGGCGACAAGGAGGTGGAGAACATCCTGCTGGCCGAGAACGTCGACCTCGGCGAGCGCTTCGGCTACGACCTGCGCCTCACCCCCAGCGGGCGCCTGGGCATCACCGTCACCAGCAAGGGCGACGATGGCGGCCTGTTCCGCCAGCTGAGCGGCTACTGGGGCAACCAGCAGCTCTATTTCAAGGCCGGAGCCTATATCCAGGACAACCGCGGCCCGAGCAACGAAGGCGGCCGGGTGACCTTCTACTGGCTCAACGGCCTGCACCGCTAAGCCTCATTCAGTCGGCGAATGGCCACATAGCGGCGGCGGCGCGGGTAGAATCCGCCCGCCGTTGCCACGGCCCCTTCCCTACCGACGTACGAGGTTTGCACCCCGATGGCCCGCCTGACCCTGAACTTCCCCGAAGACCAGTTCTGCTACTCCACCCACCTGACCGTGCGGGTCACCGACATCAATGGCGCCAACCACCTGGGCAACGACTCGATGATCTCGATGATCTCCGAGGCCCGTGCGCGCTTCCTCTTCGACTTCGGCATCACCGAGACCGAGGGTGACGGCACCGGCATCATCGTCACCGACCTGGCCACCACCTACCGCGCCGAAGCCCACGCCCGCGACCAGCTGCTGTTCGAGGTGGGCGTGATGGACTTCAACCGCTACGGCGGCGACATCACCTTCCGCATCACCCGCCCGGCCGACGGCAAGCTGGTGGCCATGGCCAAGTCCGGCTTCGTGTTCTTCGACTACCACGCGTCGAAGGTGGTGGAGATGCCAGAGAAGTTCCGCAGCACCTTCCCCAAGGTCAACTGGCTGGACTGAACCCGCCCCCGCAGCTCCGCCCCGGTGCACGGGCGCGACAGCGCGCCCCCTTTTGCACCGGCGCCAGCCCCCGGCCACGCCGGCCGGCCCACTGCCAAGCGCCTCTCTCGCACCGGCCGAAGCCAGGCAAATCAGGCACTTGCCCCGTCCGGCGGCACCGGCCTCGCTCCTTGGCCCGTCTCTTGCTCCATCCCCTCCACAGGTAGCCAACGGCGGTTGCCCGACTGAACGACAAAGGCGTCGCGTCACTGCGCAGAAATGCAGCCAGTGCGCGGCGCTTTTTTCGTTCCGGCCCCAGCGATGGGGCGGCTGGCGTGCCGTGATCCGGGCGCCCGCATGCGACCCACCCTACCCAGCCACGGCCAAGGCCGTGGCACGAAGCGCCACGAGCGCGACGTGTTCCGGGAGGGTGCGACCGCCGGGGCTGTCCCGCGGCGCGCCCTCCCGGCCCCCTGACGCAGATGAGGTGTTCGATGACTACGAGTTTCTGGAAGGCCGGCCACGCCCCCACCCTGTTCGCCGCATTTCTCTATTTCGACCTCAGCTTCATGGTCTGGTACGTGCTCGGCCCGCTGGGCGTGCAGATCGCCGCCGACCTGCAGCTGACCACCCAACAACGCGCCATGATGGTCGCCACGCCCATCCTCGCCGGTGCCGTGCTGCGCTTCCTGCTGGGCCTGCTGGCCGACCGCACCTCACCGAAATCCGCCGGGCTGTTCGGCCAGGTGGTGGTGATCGCCGCGCTGTTCACCGCCTGGCAACTGGGCATCCACAGCTACGAGCAGGCGCTGCTGCTGGGCCTGTTCCTCGGCTTCGCCGGAGCCTCCTTCGCCGTGGCCCTGCCGCTGGCCTCGCAGTGGTACCCGCCGCAGCACCAGGGCAAGGCGCTGGGCATCGCCGGGGCCGGCAACTCCGGCACCGTGCTGGCGGCGCTGTTCGCCCCGGGGCTGGCCGCGCTGTTCGGCTGGAACAACGTGTTCGGCCTGGCGCTGATCCCGCTGGTGCTGACCCTGGCGATCTTCGCCCTGGCCGCGCGCAACGCCCCCAACCGCCCGGCGCCGAAATCCCTCGCCGACTACATGAAGGCCCTGGGCGACCGCGACAGCTGGTGGTTCATGTTCTTCTACAGCGTCACCTTCGGCGGCTTCCTCGGCCTGGCCAGCACCCTGCCCGGCTACTTCCATGACCAGTACGGCCTGGAGCCGGTGACCGCCGGCTACTACACCGCCGCCTGCGTCTTCGCCGGCAGCCTGATGCGCCCCCTGGGCGGCGCCTTCGCCGACCGCATCGGCGGCATCCGCACCCTGCTGGTGGTCTACACCGTGGCCGCCATCTGCATCGCCGCCGTGGGCTTCCACATCTCAAGCGCCACTGCTGCCCTGGCCCTGTTCGTGGTGGCCATGCTCAGCCTCGGCGCCGGCAATGGCGCGGTGTTCCAGCTGGTGCCGCAGCGCTTCCACAAGGAAATGGGCGTGATGACCGGACTCATCGGCATGGCCGGCGGCATCGGCGGCTTCTGCCTCACCGCGGGCCTGGGCGCCATCAAGCAGCACACCGGCGACTACCAGCTGGGCCTGTGGCTGTTCGCCAGCCTCGGCGTGCTGGCCTGGTTCGGCCTCTACGGCGTGAAGCTGCGCTGGCGCACCACCTGGGGCTCGGCGGCCGTCACCGCGGCGCGCGTCTGAGCGCCATGGGGCTGCAACTGAGCTTCGGCGAGGCCAGCGCCATCGGCCCGCGCAGCGAGAACCAGGACGCCCTGCGGGTGGTGACGCCCGCACCGGCCCTGGCCGCCAGCAAGGGCTACCTGTTCGCCCTGGCCGATGGCGTCAGCCAGTGCGCCGACGGTGGCCTGGCCGCGCGCGCCACCCTGCAGGCGCTGGCGCTGGACTACTACGCCACGCCGGAAACCTGGGCGGTGGCGCAATCCCTCGACCGCCTGCTGCTGGCCCACAACCGCTGGCTGCAGGCCAACGGCGGCGGCCAGCCGCTGCTGACCACCCTCACCGCCCTGGTGCTACGCGGCCGCCGCTTCACCCTCGCCCATGTCGGCGACTGCCGCGCCTACCGGTGGCGCGCCGGGCAGCTCGACCGCCTCAGCGAGGACCACGTCTGGGACCAACCCGGCATGCAGCACGTGCTCAAGCGCGCGCTGGGGCTGGATCAGCACCTGGTGGTGGATTACCTGGATGGCGAGCTGCAGGAGGACGAGCACTTCCTCCTGGTCAGCGATGGCATCTGGGCGGTGCTGGGCGATGCCGGCATCCTGCGCATCCTCCAGGACGAACCCGAGCCCGAGGCGGCCAGCCGCGCCCTGGTCGCTGCCGCGCACCTGGCCGGCGGCCAGGACAATGCCAGCGCGCTGCTGGTGCGGGTGGACGGCCTGCCCCCCAGCGGCCTGGCCGATGCCCTGGCGCAACTGGAGGATTGGCCGCTGCCACCGGAGCTGCGCCCGGGCCAGCTGTTCGAGGGCTGGTGGGTGCAGGGGCTGCTGGCCGAGTCGCGCCAGTCGCTGCTCTACCGCGTACTCGACGACGCCGGCCAGCCCTGGCTGCTAAAGACCCTGCCGCCCGCGCGCCACGATGAGCCCACGGCCGGGCCGGCGCTGCTGCAGGAAGAATGGTTCCTGCGGCGCGTGGCCGGGCGCTACTTCGCCGAGGTGCACCCACTGCCGCAGCGCCAGCACCTGTACTACCTGCAGCGCGAGTACCCGGGGCAGACCCTGGCCGAACGGCTGCGCCAGGCCGGGCCGCTGGCACTGACCGAGTGGCTGGACCTCGCCCCGCGCCTGATCAGGGCCCTGGGCATGCTGCACCGGCGCAACATCCTGCACCGCGACATCAAGCCGGAGAACCTGCTGCTCGGCGAGGACGGCGAGCTGCGCCTGCTGGACTTCGGCCTGGCCTATTGCCCGGGCCTGTCCCAGGACGAGGCCCACAGCCTGCCGGGCACGCCCAGCTACATCGCCCCCGAGGCCTTCGACGGGGCGCAACCGTCCGCGCAGCAGGATATCTACGGGGCGGGCGTCACCCTCTACCAGTTGCTCACCGGGCACTACCCCTTCGGCGAGATCGAGGCCTTCCAGCACCCGCGCTTCGGCACGCCGACGCCCGCCAGCCGCTACCGCCCGGACCTGCCCGCCTGGCTCGACGAGTGCCTCGGCCGCGCCCTGGCCAGCGACCCCGGGCACCGCTTCGAGACGGCGGAGGAATGGTTGCTGGCCCTGGAACAGGGCGAGCGCAAGGCGCTGGCGAGCAAGCCGCGCCCACTGCTGGAGCGCGAGCCGCTGAAGGTCTGGCGCGGTATCGCCCTGCTGTCGTTGCTGGCCAACCTGGCACTGCTGGTGCTCTGCCTGCACGGCTGACGCACCGATGCCGGGCAAGCCGCCCCGAAGCGGTGCAGCAGAGCCTCCGGCGTGCCTCGCGAAGGCCCGCCGGAGCCACGGAAAGCGGGGCCAGGCGGAGTTGGCACAGGCCCTGCAATGGCTCCATCACAATCTACAAAAAGCGCCCACCTCAACGTAGAGATGGCACTTTCCCGATAGAACGGGACTTGGACAAAGGCGTCCTGCTGGCAACAGCGGGACGCCTTTTTTGTTTGCCCGGAATTCATGCAGGAGCCTCGCCCATGAACAGACCCAGGCTGGTGATGATCGGCAACGGCATGGCCGGAGTGCGCACCCTGGAGGAGCTGCTCAAGCTCGCCCCGGATCTCTACGACATCACGGTGTTCGGCGCCGAGCCGCACCCCAACTACAACCGCATCATGCTGTCGCCGGTGCTGGCGGGCGAGCAGGCCTTCGAGGACATCGTCCTCAACGACCTGGAGTGGTACGCCGGGCACGGCATCCGCCTGCTGCTCAACCGCAGCGTGGTGAAGATCGACCGGCACCGCCGCCTGGTGATCGCCGACGACGGCACCGAGGCCGCCTACGATCGCCTGGTGATCGCCACAGGCTCCTCGCCCTTCATCCTGCCGGTACCGGGCAACCGCCTGCAGGGCGTGATCGGCTACCGCGACATCGCCGATACCCGGCAGATGATCGACACCGCCCGCAGCCACAGCCACGCGGTGGTGATCGGCGGCGGCCTGCTCGGTCTGGAGGCGGCCAACGGCCTGCGCCAGCGCGGCATGCAGGTGACCGTGGTGCACCTCGCCGACTGGCTGCTGGACCGCCAGCTGGACCGCACCGCCGGGCAGCTGCTGCAGGAGGCGCTGGAGGCTCGCGGCATCCGCTTCCGCCTGGGCACCCACACCGAGGAGTTGCTGGACAACGGCGAGGGCCGGGTCTGCGCGGTGCAGTTCCAGGGCGGCGAGGTGATCGCCGCCGACCTGGTGGTGATGGCCGCCGGCATCCGCCCCAACGTAGCCCTGGCCGAACGCGCCGGCCTGCCCTGCAACCGCGGCATCCTGGTCAGCGACACCCTGCAGACCAACGACCCGCGCATCTACGCCATCGGCGAATGTGCCAGCCACCGGGGCATCGCCTACGGCCTGGTGGCACCGCTGTTCGACCAGGCCGGCGTCTGCGCCAACCACCTGGCCCAGCTCGGCTTCGCCCGCTACCAGGGCTCGGTGGTCTCCACCAAGCTCAAGGTCACCGGCATCGACCTGTTCTCCGCCGGCGACTTCATGGGCGGCGAAGGCACCGAAAGCATCACCCTCTCCAACCCCCTCGACGGCATCTACAAGAAGCTGGTGATCAAGGACGGCGTGCTGGTGGGGGCCTGCCTGTTCGGCGACACCGCCGACGGCGGCTGGTACTTCCGCCAGGTGCAGGCACGCACCGACATCCGCCACCTGCGTGATCGCCTGATATTCGGCGAGGCCCTGGCAGCCGAGAACACCGAGCCAGCGGCCGAACCGCGTTGCGCCGAGCCGGCGCGCATCCCCGTGCGCCTGCTGCAAAGCGCCTGATCCCCTTCACAGGAACCTTCGTCATGAGCCGGACCACCGCCTCCACCTGCTGCTACTGCGGCGTCGGCTGCGGCGTGCTGATCGAGCACGACGACGCGCGCATCCTCGGTGTCGCCGGTGACCCGGCGCACCCGGCCAACTTCGGCCGCCTGTGCAGCAAGGGCTCCACCCTGCACCTGACCGGCGACCTCCAGGCCCGCGCGCTGTACCCGGAACTGCGCCTGGGCAAAGGCCTGGCACGCGGCCGCACAGACTGGGACAGCGCCCTGGACCACGCCGCCACGCGCTTCGCCGACACCATCGCCGAGCACGGGCCGGACAGCGTGGCCTTCTATGTCTCGGGCCAGTTGCTGACCGAGGACTACTACGCCTTCAACAAGCTGGCCCGCGCCCTGGTGGGCACCCACAACATCGACAGCAATTCGCGGCTGTGCATGTCCTCCGCCGTGGTCGGCTACAAGCGCAGCCTGGGTGCCGACGCGCCGCCCTGCTCCTACGAGGACATCGAGCAGAGCGACTGCGTGCTGATCGCCGGCAGCAACATGGCCTTCGCCCACCCGGTGCTGTTCCGCCGCCTGGAAGAGGCCAAGGCCAAGCGCCCGGACATGCGCCTGATCGTGGTCGACCCGCGCCGCACCGACACCTGCGAGCTGGCCGACCTGCACCTGGCGATCACCCCGGGCAGCGACGTGGCGCTGTTCTACGGCATCCTCCACATCCTGCTCTGGGAGGGCTGGGTGGACCGGCGCTTCATCGAGCGCCACACCGAAGGCTTCGATGCGCTCAAGGAGCGCGTGCGCGATTTCGGCCCGGCGCGGGTGGCCGAGCTGTGCGGCATCGACAGCGCCGACCTGCTGCGCTGCGCCGAGTGGATCGGCCGCACGCCGAGCTTCCTATCGCTCTGGTGCATGGGCCTGAACCAGTCCAGCGCCGGCAGCGCCAAGAACAGCGCACTGATCAACCTGCACCTGGCCACCGGGCAGATCGGCCGCGTCGGTGCCGGGCCCTTCTCCCTCACCGGCCAGCCCAACGCCATGGGCGGCCGCGAAACCGGCAGCCTGTCGAACCTGCTGCCCGGCCATCGCGAGGCGGGCAATGCCGAACACCGCGCCGAGGTGGCGGCCTATTGGGGCGTCGAACACCTGCCGGAAACACCGGGGCTGTCGGCCATCGACCTGTTCGATGCCGTGGGCGACGGGCGCATCAAGGCGCTGTGGATCGTCTGCACCAACCCGGCCCAGTCCCTCCCCGACCAGCAGCGGGTGCACGCGGCACTGGCTGCCTGCCCCTTCGTGGTCGTGCAGGAAGCCTTCTTCACCACCGAGACCTGCCGCCACGCCGACCTGCTGCTGCCCGCTGCCAGCTGGGGCGAGAAGGAAGGCACCGTGACCAACTCCGAGCGGCGCATCAGCCATCTGCGCCCGGCCGTGCCGGCACCGGGCGAAGCGCGCCCCGATTGGGCCATCGCCTGCGACTTCGCCCGACGCCTGGAACACCACCTGCGCCCCGGCCAGCCCAGCCTGTTCGACTTCGACAACCCCGAAGCGCTGTTCGAGGAGTACAAGCCGCTCACCGCCGGCCGCGACCTGGACCTGACCGGCATCGGCTACGGCCTGATCGACACCCAGGGCCCGCAGCAGTGGCCCTACCCCGCCGGCGCCCGGCAAGGCACCGCGCGCCTCTATGGCGACGGCCGCTTCCCCACGCCGAGCGGCCGGGCACAGTTCGTCGCCGACCCTTACCTCGCCCCCCAGGAGCGTCGCGAACTGCGCTACCCATTGACCCTGAACACAGGACGCCTGCGCGACCAGTGGCATGGTATGAGCCGCACCGGCACCGCGGCCCAGTTGTTCGGCCACGTGGAGCAGGCGCAACTGGGGCTGCACCCGGCGGAAATGCGCCGCCGCCAGCTCAAGGACGACCAACTGGTGCGGGTGAAGAGCCGTCGCGGCGAGCTGGTGGTGCCGGTCAAGAGCGATGACTCGCTGCGACCCGGCCAGGCCTTCCTGCCGATGCATTGGGGCGATCGCTTCCTCAAGGGGCTGGGCGTCAACGTGCTGACCACGCCGGCCTACGATCCGCTCTCGAAGCAGCCGGAACTCAAGCATGCGGGCGTGGAGGTGGAACGGGTGGAGCTGCCCTGGCAGCTCTTCGTGCTGGTGGAAGGTGATGTGCAGGCGCGCTTCGAAGCCCTCCGACCGCTGTGCGAGGCCTTCACCTACGCCAACCTGGCCCTGGTCGGGCGTGAGCGCCCTGCCCTGGTGCTGCGCGCGGCCCACGGGCAGGCACCGGATGCAGAGCTACTCACGCATATCGACCGCCTGCTGCAACTGGATCAGGGACCGGTGATGAGTTACGACGACCCGCAGCGCGCGGTGGGCAAGCGCGTGCGTATCGAGCAGGGGCGAATCACTGCGCTGCGCCTGGCGGGCGAAACCGCCGCATGGGGCTGGCTGAAGAGCCTGTGGCAGGAAGGCCGCGTGGACACGGAACTGCGGCGCTGGCTGCTGGCCCCCCTGAGCGCACCACCGGGTGCAAGTGCCACGACCGGCGCCAATCGCACCCTGTGCAACTGCATGAACGTCAGCCTGCAGGCCGTGCAGGCGGGCATCGCCCAGGGACTGGACCTGACCGGATTGAAAGAAGAATTGGGGTGCGGCACGCGTTGCGGCTCCTGCGTACCGGAAATCAAGAGAATGCTGGCGGCGCAACCGATGCCGACCGCAGTGAATGCCTGAGGAGAAGCCCATGAATGGCAAGGTCTGGCTGGTGGGTGCGGGGCCCGGTGACCCGGAGCTGCTGACGCTGAAAGCGGTGCGGGTGCTCAACGGCGCCGAGGTGGTGATGATCGACGACCTGGTCAACCCGGCGGTGCTGGAGCACTGCCCGGGCGCCCGGGTGATCCGAGTCGGCAAACGCGGGGGCTGCCGCTCGACGCCCCAGGCTTTCATCCATCGCCTGATGCTGCGCTACGCACGCCAGGGCAAGCGCGTGGTGCGCCTCAAGGGCGGCGACCCGTGCATCTTCGGCCGAGGTGGCGAGGAGGCGCAGTGGCTGGCCGAGCGTGGCGTGGAGAGCGAGCTGGTCAACGGCATCACCGCCGGGCTGGCGGGTGCCACCCAGTGCGGCATCCCCCTGACCCTGCGCGGCATCAGCCAGGGCGTCACCCTGGTCACCGCCCACACCCAGGACGACAGCGAACCCGAGTGGCAGGCCCTGGCCCGCAGCGGTACCACGCTGGTGGTGTACATGGGCGTGGCGCGCCTGGCGGCGGTCCGTGAAGGCCTGCTGGCCGGTGGCATGGCGGCGGATATGCCGGTGGCGATGATCGAGAACGCCTCCCTGCCCTATCAACGCGAATGCCGCAGCACGCTGGCACAGATGCAGGCCGACGCTGACGACTTCCAGCTGAAGAGCCCGGCGATCCTGGTGATCGGCGAGGTGGCGGGCGAGGCCGTAGCGGTGGCCGTAGCGTTGAGCGCCTGATCCATAGGTGGTGCCGAGCGCGGCGAGGCCCAACAGCGCTCCATCCGGCCTCGCAGTGTTGGGTTTCGTACCTCTACCCAACCTACGGATGCGGCCGGGCCACGACGCGATTCATCTCCTGGCACTTTTCTCCAGGCAAAGAAAAACCCGGCCGAGGCCGGGTTTTTCAGAGCTCAGACCAATTACTTGGCTTGGGCTTCTACTTCAGCTTCTACGCGACGGTTAACAGCGCGGCCAGCGTCGGTAGCGTTGTCAGCAACCGGGCGGGACTCACCGTAACCAACCGAGTTGACGCGCTCGGAACCTACACCGTACTGGTTGACCAGGACTTCACGAACGGCGTTGGCACGACGCTCGGACAGTTTCTGGTTGTAGGCGTCGGTGCCGACGGAGTCGGTGTGGCCTTCAACGGTGGTGGTGGTCGACGGGTACTGGTTCATGAAGTCAGCCAGGTTCTTGATGTCGCCGTAGCTTTCTTCTTTGACCTTGGACTTGTCGAAGTCGAACTTCACGTCCAGCTCAACGCGAACGACTTCGGCAACGGCCGGGCAGCCATCGGCATCAACGGTGACGTTGGCCGGGGTGTCCGGGCACTTGTCGACGTTGTCGCAGACGCCGTCGTTGTCGCTGTCGGAGCAGACTTCTGCAACCGGAGCCGGAGCCGGCTCGGCAGCGGGCTTGGAGCCACCACCGAAGTTCACGCCAACACCCACGCCAGCGGCCCACTCGGACTCGCCCACATCGATGTTGTACATGCCGTCCAGGCCGGCTTTGGCGTAGAAGTTCTCGGTGAAGTAGTACTTCAGGCCGGTGCCGATGTTGGCGAAGGTGCTGTGGTCACGACCGGTACGCGCCGGAACGTTGCTGATGCTCTGGTGAGCGAAGCCAGCGGAGACGTACGGACGCAGGCCGACACCCGGGGTGCCGAAGTGGTAGATGGCATCGAGGCCAGTCTGGCTGCCCTTGATGTTCTTGTTACCGGTGTCGTTTTCGGAACGAATGTCGTGAAACTCGCCGTAGGACAGAGCCAGTTCGACGTCGTCGGTCAGGTAGTAACCAACCGAGCCACCGAGCAGGTTGCCGTTGGACAGATCACGCGAGCTGTCGGTGAAGTAGCGCTTGCCGAAAGCCTCCACCTCGACAGCGCCTTGGCCTTGCGCCAGCGCGTTCAGAGAAAGTGCGGCGACGAGAGAGCCAACGGCTACGCCTAAGGTGTTTTTCAGTTTCATCCGTAAATCCCCATCTTGGTTGTCAGTAAGTTGTCGAACAATCTCGAGGACAACTTGGTGCGCAAGTTTACCAGAACTCGCTGATCTAAGAGATTAATTTTCCCCAACTAAGTTTCGGTCAATCCTGAAAATTTTTCTCTCAAGCGGTCCAGCGCACGCTTGTATCGCATCTTCGTGGCGCTAAGACCCATATGCATAATGTCAGCAATTTCCTGAAATTCCAGTTCTGCGACGAAGCGCAGCACCAGGATTTCACGGTCGATCGGGTTCACATGCACCAGCCATCGCTCAAGGCCTCCACGCTCTTCGAGCTTGGGTGCCTTCTCCTCCGAGGCTTCCTCGAGAGGATCGAGACTCAGGGCATCAAGTAAACGACGTTTACGACGCTCTTTCCGATATTGGGTAATACATTCGTTATACGTGATGCTGTAGAGCCATGTCTTGAACTTGGACTTCCCTTCGAAGTTCTTCAATCCATAGAGCACCTTCAGCATCACCTCCTGACAGACATCGTCAGCGTCTCGTTCGTTCCCCAAATATCGGGCACAAACGTTGAACAGGGTGCGCTGGTAGCGACGCATGAGCTCTTCATAGGCACGCGTGACGTGAAACAGCTCCACATGGGCGCGCTCCACCAGCTCTTCGTCGGAGAGCTCGCGGGGGTCGTAGCGCAGGGAAAGCGATTGGGGCTTGTTCAAAACAGGTCGGGCCGACAGTCAGGTCAGGAGCCGCTGGAGCGCGGGGACGCGCTCCGCTATGGCGGCATACATTAGCAGGGATGGCGCGCCGTGTTAGCGGCTCGTTACCCGCTGGTCGAGCAATGTCCGGTTGGACACGGAGACCAGTTCGCCTTCATCGGTGAGGAGGATGGTCTTCACCGTGCCGATTTCCTCGATCTGTCCTTCGACATCGCCCACCTTGACGTCCTGTCCTACCTGATAGAGCTCACGCACATAGATGCCGGCGATGATCTGCCCGGCGATGTCCCGGCTGCCCAACCCCAGCGCCAGCGCTGCGGCGAGGCCGATAGAGATGAGCACGATGGCGATGACGTTGTTCAGCAGGTCGGTCTTGACCTCCAGCTGCCCGATGGCCACCGAGATGCTGATGATGATCACCAGGCCCTGGGCGATGCGCCCCAGGCCGTGGGCGTAGTCCAGCCCCACACCTTCGGCGGCGCCACGGACGATGCCGCTGACCAGTTGCGCCAGGAGCACGCCGGCCAGCAGCACCAGGGCCGCACCGAGCACCTTGGGCAGGTACAGGGCGAGCATGTCGAGGGTGGCGGAAACACGATCGAGGCCCAGGGATTCGGCAGCGGAGACCAGGAAGATCAGCAGCACGAACCAGTAGACGATCTTGCCGATCAGCGTGGACACCGGCACCTGGATGCCGACGCGGGCGAGGATCTTGGTCAGCCCGGTGCCACCCATCAGGCGGTCGAGGCCGAGCTTGGCCAGCAGCTTGGACAGCAGGGTGTCGAGCAGCTTGGCCACCACGAAGCCCAGCAGGACGACTACCAGGGCGCCGAACAGGCGCGGGATGAAGCCGGCCACCGGTGTCCACACCGTGGTCATGGCGTTAACGATACCTTGGGTCCAGGGGTCGAATTCCATGTTCAATCAGCCTTGTCAGCAGAGCGTTTCGATGAGGGGCGGCGAGAGACCGGCGCCACGTGGGCCGAGCCGTTGTTGAGGGCGATCATCATGGCTTCGGCCCAATGGCCGAGCAGGCTGAACAGATCGCCGACGCCAACCTGACGGTTGGCGGTCTTGAGCACGCGGCCTAGCGCGGCGTTGTCATCATGGTCGGATGACGAACGCTTGAGCAGGTCCCGCAGGGATTCTTCGAACGGATCGTGCATGCGCACCTCGCGTGGATATGTCGGCTAGACGAGGCCAGCGTTCAACAGGTCACATCAGAGCCAGCGCAAGCGGCGGAAAAGCCACCACTGGAAGGTGGCCACCCCGAGGATCAGCAGGCAGGCGACGACGAAGCCATAGGGCGCATCGGCACCGGGGATACCCCCGACGTTGATGCCCAGCAGGCCGGTGATGAAGCTCATGGGCAGGAAGAAGCCGGTAATGATGCCGAGCAGGTACATGGTGCGGGTCATGCGCTCGCTCATGCGCCGGTTCTCCGACTCCAGCACCAGGCCGACGCGCTCGCGGATCAGCTCCAGCTCTTCCAGGTAGCGGGTGAGGCGGTTGTTCAGCTCGCTCCAGTAATCGGTGTCGTCGGCGGCGAACCAGCTCATGCGGTTGCGCATCAGTTGGCCGTAGATGTCCCGCTGTGGCGCGAGGAAACGCTTGAGCCCGGCGGCGCGGCGGCGGATGTGCAGCATCAGGTCGTGATCGGGATTGAAGCGCTCGTTGGCATCCAGCAGCTCCTCCTGCTCATCGACCTCTTCGGAGAGCGCGGCGACCAGGGCATCGACCTTGTCGGTCAGGTGCTCGGCCAGGTACAGCAGCACCTCGGAAGCGGTCTTCGGCCCGGTACCGCTGCCCCACTGTTCGATCAGTTCGTCGGTGGCGTGCAAGGGGCGCAGGCGCAATGAGATGACGCGCTGCGCATCGGCGAAGATGCGCACCGCGACCATGTCCTCGGGTTGGGCGCCCGGGTTGAGGTTCACACCCCGCAGGAACAGCAGCAGCTGGTGCTCCGGCAGGTTCACCAGGCGTGGCCGGGTGCTTTCCTCCAGCAGCAGGTCGCAGGCGAATTCGCTCAGCCCACTGGCCTCGCGCAGCCACTGGCGCGCCATGGCATGGCCACGGTCCCAGTGCAGCCAGAGGCTTTCCCGCTCTTGCAGCTGGATGACGTCCAGCTCGTCCTTGGTGACGGAGCGTGCACCGCCCTCCCCGTCCAGGACATAGGCGTGCACCAGCCCCCAGCGTACGTTGCGTTCCTCGACCATCCTCAGCGATCGCCCCGTCCGGTCATTCAGGCATTTTCAGGGCTTGCGGGGAGATGATGATGCCGTTGTTGTCGGCATAGACGAATTCGCCCGGGCGGAAGGTGATGCCGCCGAAGGTCACGGCCACGTTGAGGTCGCCGATGCCGCGCTTGTCGGTCTTCATCGGGTGGCTGGCCAGGGCCTGGACGCCGAGATCGGTCTGGGCGATGACGTCGACGTCACGGATGCAGCCGTATACGACGATGCCTTCCCAGCCATTCTTCGCCGCCTTCTCGGCCAGCATGTCGCCCAGCAGCGCGCGACGCAGGGAACCACCGCCGTCCACCACCAGCACCTTGCCCTGGCCGGGCAGGTCGACCTGCTCCTTGACCAGCGAGTTGTCTTCGAAGCACTTGATGGTGACGATTTCGCCACCGAAGGAATCGCGGCCGCCGAAATTGCTGAACATCGGCTCGACGACCTGCACCAGGTCCGGATAGGCATCGCACAGATCAGGGGTGACGTATTGCATGGCAAGGCTCCTTGATGGATTTACAGGTCGAGGCCGACACGATCACCGTCATAAGCCAGCGTCAGCCGAAGCAGCGGCGAACAGGCCGCATCGAGGGCGCGACCACTGTCCAGATCGAAGGCGATCCCGTGGCGGGAACAGCGCAGCACCCTACCTTCGAGCGTACCGTTGTGCAAGGGCGCGCCACGGTGTGGGCAGCGGTTTTCCAGGAGGATCGCCTGCTGATCAACGACGATCAGCAGCAGTTGCCGTCCCTGCACCTGAAAGGTTCCGCGATAGCCATCCTGCAGATTGATCAGACGCTCCAGCGCAATGAACATGCGCCCTCCGGAATCGACGCGGCCCTGCATCTTTAGCACAGCACCGGAGCCCCTGGAATGGGGCTTCCGGCAAAAGGCGCGACAGTCAGGCGGCGGGAACCGCCTGGCCGAACGAGCCGGGGATCTCCAGGCGGTCAAGCCAGTGCTCCACCAGCGGCCAGACTTCCTGCTGGGCGTGCTTGCTGACCAGCATCTCGATATGGCCGTAGTCATCGGCGAAGCCGTTCTCGCGGGACAGGCAGAGGAACTGCCGCGTCTCGCTGCCGAACTGCTCCAGCAGCTTGCGGCAGGCCCAGGCCGGGTCCTGCAGGTCACCGGCGGCGCCCACCGCCAGCACCGGCACGCGCACCTCGGCGAGGCCCTTCCACCAGTCGCGCTCAGCATCGCCGAAACGGCCGAACAGGCCGTGCCAGCGCAGGCTTTCCAGGCCGATGCCGATGGGTTCGTCCTCGGGCCCACGCTTGAGACCAGGGCCGGACAGCACGGCCATGCGCTTGAGCAGGAAGCGCCCGCCCCACTCCACCGGCGGTACTTTCAGCGGCCAGTAGACACGGCTGATCTGGCTGCCGAACAGCGCCACGGAGGCGGCATCTTCCTCGCCCAGGTAATGCCCGCCCAGGGCGGCCGCGAGGGTGATGCCACCGAGCGAATGACCGATCCAGTGGGGCACCTGGCCCGCCTGTTCGCGGACGAAGGCCCCGATGGCCGGCAGGTCGTAGCGGGCATAGTCGGCGACGCGGTTGCGCCGGTAGTCCTGGTTGCGCGGCGACAGGCCGTGGCCGCGCATCTCGGCGATCCACACATCGAAGCCGGCGCGGGCCAGGTGCGGGCCGAGCCCCAGGCACTTGGGCGAATACCAGAAGCGGCGGTTGGAGAAGCTGCCGTGCAGGAGCACTACGGGCTCGCCGCGCTGCTCCTCATGGCCGACCAGGCCCAGGCGGGTGAGGACCAGTTCGACGCTGGAGTCGGGGCTGTTGCCGGGCTTGAGGCGATAGACGTCCTCCGTGATGTCGCCACGGAGTTCCGCGCTGATCAGCGCGACGGGGAATAGATCACTGCTGCTTTGCATGAATGCTACTTGCATGAAAAAGGGCGGGTTTGCAGCCCGCCCTTCTTCTGGTTGCGGTTAAAGGGTCACGCCTGGCCTTCGGCCAGGAAGAACCAGGTGTCGAGTACCGAGTCGGGGTTCAGCGACACGCTCTCGATGCCCTGCTCCATGAGCCACTTGGCCAGATCCGGGTGGTCGGACGGGCCCTGGCCGCAGATGCCGATGTACTTGCCGGCCTTGTTGCAGGCGGCGATGGCATTGGCCAGCAGCTTCTTGACCGCCGGATTACGCTCGTCGAACAGATGGGCGACGATGCCGGAGTCACGGTCCAGGCCCAGGGTCAGCTGGGTCAGGTCGTTGGAGCCGATGGAGAAGCCGTCGAAGAATTCGAGGAACTCGTCGGCCAACAGGGCGTTGGACGGCAGCTCGCACATCATGATGACCTTGAGGCCGTTCTCGCCGCGCTTCAGGCCGTTGCTGGCCAGCAGATCGACCACCTGGCTGGCTTCGCCCAGGGTACGGACGAAGGGCACCATGATCTCGACGTTGGTCAGGCCCATGTCGTTGCGCACTTTCTTCAGCGCACGGCATTCCAGCTCGAAGCAGTCACGGAAGGATTCGCTGATGTAGCGCGAGGCGCCACGGAAGCCGAGCATCGGGTTCTCTTCTTCCGGCTCGTAGAGCTTGCCGCCGATCAGGTTGGCGTACTCGTTGGACTTGAAGTCCGACAGGCGCACGATGACCTTTTTCGGCCAGAAGGCCGCGGCCAGGGTGCTGATGCCCTCGACCAGCTTCTCGACGTAGAAGCCGACCGGGTCGTCGTAGCCGGCGATGCGCTTCTCGACGCTGTCCTTGATCTCGGCGGGCAGGCCGGCGAAGTTCAGCAGCGCCTTCGGGTGCACGCCGATCATGCGGTTGATGATGAACTCCAGGCGCGCCAGGCCTACGCCTTCGTTGGGCAGCTGGGCGAAGTCGAAGGCGCGGTCCGGGTTGCCGACGTTCATCATGATCTTGAACGGCAGCTCGGGCATGGCGTCGACCGAGTTCTTGCGGATGTCGAAGCCCAGCTCGCCTTCGAAGATGAAGCCGGTGTCGCCCTCGGCGCAGGAAACGGTCACGCCCATGCCGTCCTTCAGCACCTGGGTGGCGTTGCCGCAGCCGACTACAGCCGGGATGCCCAGTTCACGGGCGATGATCGCGGCGTGGCAGGTACGGCCGCCACGGTTGGTGACGATGGCGCTGGCGCGCTTCATCACCGGCTCCCAGTCCGGGTCGGTCATGTCGGAGACCAGCACGTCGCCCGGCTGGACCTTGTCCATCTCGGAAACGTCGTGGATCACCTTCACCGGGCCGGCGCCGATGCGCTGGCCGATGGCACGGCCTTCCACCAGGACGGTGCCCTTTTCCTTCAGCAGGTAGCGCTCCATCACGGTAACGCTGGCACGGCTCTTCACGGTCTCGGGGCGGGCCTGCACGATGTACAGCTTGCCGTCGTCGCCGTCCTTGGCCCACTCGATGTCCATCGGGCGGCCGTAGTGTTTCTCGATGATCAGGGCCTGCTTGGCCAGCTCGGTGACTTCGGCATCGGTGATGCAGAAGCGGGCGCGGTCGGCACGGTCGACATCGACGGTTTTCACCGACTTGCCGGCCTTGGCTTCGTCGCCGTAGATCATCTTGATCGCCTTGCTGCCCAGGTTGCGACGCAGGATCGCAGGGCGGCCGGCTTCCAGGGTGTGCTTGTGCACGTAGAACTCGTCGGGGTTCACCGCACCCTGCACCACGGTCTCGCCGAGGCCGTAGGCGCCGGTGATGAACACCACGTCACGGAAACCGGACTCGGTGTCCAGGGTGAACAGCACGCCGGCAGTGCCGGTTTCCGAACGCACCATGCGCTGCACGCCGGCGGACAGGGCGACCAGCTTGTGGTCGAAGCCCTGGTGAACGCGGTAGGCGATGGCACGGTCGTTGAAGAGGGAGGCGAAGACTTCCTTGGCGGCGCGGATCACGTTGTCCACGCCACGGATGTTGAGGAAGGTCTCCTGCTGGCCGGCGAAGGAGGCGTCCGGCAGGTCTTCGGCGGTGGCGGAGGAACGCACGGCCACGGCCATGTTGTCGTTGCCACCGGCCATGGCGGCGAAGGCGCTGCGGATCTCAGCATCGAGGCGCTGCGGGAATTCGGCGTCCATCACCCACTGGCGGATCTGCGCGCCGGTCTTGGCCAGGGCGGCGACGTCATCGACGTCGAGGGCGTCCAGCGCGGCGTGGATCTTGTCGTTGAGGCCACTCTGTTCGAGGAAGTCGCGATAGGCCTGCGCAGTAGTGGCAAAACCACCGGGAACAGATACCCCGGCGCCAGCCAGATTGCTGATCATCTCGCCGAGGGATGCGTTCTTGCCCCCCACATGCTCAACATCGTGAACGCCGAGCTTATCGAGGGAAACTACGTACTCTACCAAGGTGATCTCTCCACTATCTGTTGGAAAAGCTCATGCGGAGTGGTTCCGCTGCGTTCTGGCGCGAGGCCGGAAAAATAAGTCACAATGCAGGCCGGCGATGGGCCAGCAAAAACGGGCCTATGATAGCCAAGAATCGATCCCGACTTAAGGCCTTTGGCGCATGAAACGAACCGCTTTTTTCATCTCCGACGGTACCGGCATAACCGCTGAAACCCTCGGGCAGAGCCTGTTGGCGCAGTTCGAGACCATTACCTTCGCGAAGCTCACGCGGCCTTATATAGACAGCGTCGAAAAAGCGCGCGCCATGGTACAGCAAATCAATATAGCTGCCGAGGCAGACGGGGCCCGGCCCATCATCTTCGACACCATCGTCAACCAGGAAATCCGTGACATTCTCGCTACGTCCAACGGGTTCATGATCGACATCTTCTCGACCTTCCTTTCCCCGCTGGAACAGGAACTTACGTCGCATTCCTCCTACTCGGTGGGCAAATCGCATTCCATCGCCCATAGCGCCAATTACATGGAGCGCATCGAGGCGGTGAACTTCGCCCTCGACAACGACGACGGCGCCCGCACCCACTACTACGACAAGGCCGACCTGATCCTCGTCGGCGTGTCCCGCTGCGGCAAAACGCCCACCTGCCTGTATATGGCAATGCAATACGGAATTCGTGCCGCAAACTATCCGCTGACCGAAGAAGACATGGAGCGCCTGCAACTGCCGGCCGCCCTGAAGAAGTACAAGGACAAACTGTTCGGCCTGACCATCGACCCGGACCGCCTCACCGCGATCCGCCACGAGCGCAAACCCAACAGCCGCTACGCCAGCTTCGCCCAGTGCGAGTTCGAAGTCCGCGAGGTGGAAAACCTGTTCCGCCGCGAAAACATCAACTTCATCAACTCCACGCATTTCTCGGTCGAAGAGATCTCGGCGAAGATTCTCGTGGAGAAAGGCGTGGAGCGGAGGCTCAAGTAAGCTGCAAGCTGCAAGCTGCAAGCTGCAAGCTGCAAGCTGCAAGCTGCAAGCTG
>NZ_JAOTQU010000014.1:0-170167 GCF_025685765.1 Pseudomonas sp. PDM13
CCCACAGCCTGTTCGGCAGCCTCGACTACCAGTACGACGCCCTCGATCGCCTGACCGAGGAAAAGGCCGCCGCCAGCCGCAAGGCCTACGCCTACGACGCCACCGGCAACCGCAGCTCACGCACCAGCTACACGACCACTAACGGCACCGAAGCGCAGACCGCCAAGCAGACCCTGCACTACGCCACCGACAGCAACCGCCTCAGCCAGCGCAGCACCAGCTACGCCGTCGAAGCCGACGCCGCCGGTAACTACACCCGCTACAGCCAGAGCCGCCGCTACACCTACGACGACCAAGGCCGCCTCAGCGCCGTCACCGACGAAGCCGGTACCCCCATCGCCAACTACGCCTATAACGCCCTCGGCCAGCGCGTGCTGAAAGACGTGCTGCAAGGCACCGCCCACACGCCCTACACCTATCTCTACGGCCCCGACGGCCAGGTGCTCGGGCAGGTGCGCTACACCAGCAGCGGCAAGAAGAGCAAAGCCAGCTACTACGTCTGGCTCGACAGCCTGCCCATCGCCCAGATCGACCTGACCTACGACGCTGCCGGCACCACCATCGCCAGCACCATCCTCACCTACCTGCACAGCGACCACCTCAACACCCCACGCCTGGCCACCAACCAGGGCGGCAACCTGGTGTGGAGTTGGCAAAGCGATGCCTTTGGTGTGGGGCAGCCCAACACCTATGGTGGCAACATCGATGTGATCCTGCGCTTCCCGGGCCAAGTCGCCGATGCGCACAGTGCGCTCTACTACAACTACTTCAGGGATTACGATCCGGAGACTGGGCGGTATGTGGAGAGTGATCCGATTGGGCTGGATGGGGGGCTGAATACATATGGATATGTAGAAGGGAACCCACTATCTAACGTGGATGAATTTGGCTTAATCGCTAACACCCTTATAGGTATCGGTGTTAGGGCCGCTGCAGGAGAGGCTGCAGCTGTCACTGTAGAAGCAGGCCTTAGTAGAGCACTTGGTCGCACGTCAGGAGCGTTAGTTACTTGCGTTCTAATTGGGTGCACTGATAGCGAACCAAACGTACAGAGCTCGGGATCAGCCAAGACCAAGGCAAAAGCAACATCAGTTCCTTGGCCCGAAAGAAAAAGAGGAAAATGGGTCTGCATATGCCGCGCAAACTCAGACGGTAGAAGCGCAAAAAACTGTCCCGAGAATGATCAAGACGCTTTAGGACATGGCGAAGGAAGCACCTTGAAAGAGGCGAAAAACAAGGCGGAGAAAGCAGCAAAGGATAAGCTTGGCGCTGCATCCACCCATCATGTCCAATGTCGTTGCGTCTCCCCTAAAGGGGACCAAGTCATACCCACCAGATAACTGATAGGCTAAGCATGTCAGAAAAATTAAAAATCGCCCGAGACCACTTGGAGCACGGAAGACTTAATAGCGCTCTTAAAATCCTAAAGCCACTATCAGAGGCAGAGGACGCAGAGGCCATGCTTCTATACTCAACATTTAGTATCGCAGGAACAGAGAACGATGAAGAGTTCAACTCTCGCCGACTAGTGCTCTTAGAGAAATCATCAGCACTAGGCTTTCCTGAAGCGCTATACGAATTAGCAATCTGTTACGATACCGGGGACTTAGTCGAACAAGATTCAGAGTATGCGGCCAAACTATTTGAGCAAGCATGCAACGGAGGCTTTCCCCATGCTAAATTCGCGCACGGACTAAATGTCTACCATGGCTCTCACGGCATTTCAAAAGATAAAGAAAGCGGCCTAAAACTAATACTAGCAGCGAGCGAAACAGGAGTACCTGAGGCTCGCGAATTTCTAGAAAAACTCAAGAACAGCCCTTAATTAAGTAACCCAGTTTAGATCTACAGCCAAAGCCCGGAGTTGCAAAAATCGCAACTCCGGGCGTATCAATAAAACTCGCTACGAGTCCTCCATCAAAGCACATTTTTAGGGCCGAACCACTCCACCTCGAGCAAGATCGTGCGCCGCTGCCGCCTTAGAAACTCACTCCATCACCGGAGCATTTGAGGGGTGCCTTAGCGATATGAAATCAGCCTTATTTCACGTTTTCGTCGCAATTAGCAGCGCTCAGGACTGTAGTCACGCGGGTTCAAGCAGGCCCGATCAAAGTCGCCCGACTGTTCCTCTAGAACCACCGTGCCCTTCTCATCATTGATGTATGTCGGCAGATAGACCTTCCCGGCCACGACCGTACCCTCGAACTGCCTGGGCTTATTGAATATCGCGTTGCAGATAGCGCCACATAACAGGTTGTAGGCCTTCACCTGGATGAACTCGACCTGAAATTGGTGTTTGCCAGGCAGCAGATAGGCGTGTGAGGACCGACCGACATCGCCGGCGGTGTTGCCATCGACCTTCTGAATCAAAAGGCCGGGGGACGAGAAGATGTCAGTTTGCGTAGGGGTCCAGAGCCGCACGATTGCCACGTCTTTGTCGGGTTTGGCGGGGCCTTCGTAGCCCTGGTACTGCGTTACGGAACAACCGCTCAGGGCGAGCAACAATGGGTAGATCACTGCTTTCATTTTGCTGAGGAATCCATATGAGGTTGATGCGTTAACGGAGCGCTCGATTTCCTTATCACCTATCGATTCTTTTGCCCGAGCGGCGGCGCCAGAATTGGGGCGCAGTGTACGCATCAACTCGTTCTGCTTGCAGCAACAAACCAACCATCGCAGCCGAGCATATCCTCAGCACTTTGGGACTTTGCATCCCCCGATAGGCACCGACAGAATCCGCGCCACCAAAGCTATTGAGAGCCATACGATGAGTCGCCCGGTAATATCCGAATTCCTTCACGACAGGCTTCACAACCGCTACTTCCGCTCCATCGATAACAAGCACGGGGTGTCGAGCAGCGAGACCGTTTTCCACTATCAGGTGACTGAAGCGGGCATTACCGGGCGTTACCAGGGTGGTCGTATTGCCACGGGTCATCAGGTCGGTCATGCGCTGGGCGACACCACCTTCGAACTCCTCTACCACTGCGTGACAATAGACAGAGAGCTTCTGGCGGGGTGGTCAAAAGGCCAGGTGGGCCAAGACGCGGAAGGCCGAACGACGCTGTCGTTTGTCTGGGGTTGGCTGAGCGGTGCAGAAGGTGGCGGCGAATCGCACTACGTCGAGACCACCAGCTGATAGCCATCCTGTTGCCGAGCTGATCAGGTCGCGTCGAGTATAAGCCCACGCTCCTGGTAGCTCTGTGACTGGCTATAGAACGGTGGCCGGAACCACCAACGCCGCACTACCTTCGGCAAGGCCGCGTGCTATACCGATCAGGCGAAATACCCGCATCTAAAACGTCAAAAGGAGTCGACGACCATGCCCCACTTTGTCTACAACCTCGACGGTACTTCCTCGCGCAAGTGCCAATGCTCAGTTACCCCAAAAACCTGGCTCGGCCACTGGGAAAGAGGAACGGGCCTTACCCTCCCCGTGAAATGCGTAGCGAAGTACTGCGGAAACGTTACCCAGGTCGGCGCCCATGTGCGGGACGACGATGACAAGCGCATCGTGTGGATCGTCCCGTTCTGCCAGTACCACAACAAGCGCCCCAGCAGCGAACCCATCGAGCTCAAGGATGCCGTCACCCTGTGTGGTGGCTCCATGACGATTGACTGCGCCTAGTCACGCAGTACCGCTTTCCTGCTCAGGCACGGCGGCCGCAAACGCTTTCGGTTGCGGCCGCCACTACAAATGTGAGCCCCATAACGCCCCTCGATCGGCACTCAGGCTAATCTGCCTCCACGCTCTTACCCCCCACCGCTACAGACCTGGATCAGGGACGATATGAAGTTCTCCGATGAAGTCGCAGCCGCCTTTCCGGCCGCCAACCCGATGCCCGCTTTACTGCTGCAAGCCATGCAATTGATGGAGGCGCACGGTTGCGTGCGCACCATCGAGTACAGCGGTACCCGCTACATGACGCTGCACCCGGAGCCCGAGTACAGCGAGATATCCACCACTTCCTTCCACGTGCCGGACCTGGCCGACACCGCCAGCTGGACCAACAGCGATGACCCGGCGGTGAACGAGCGCCTGCGGATTTTCCTCAGAACCGGCGGGGATGGTTCCTGGGCGGGGCTGTGGCTGGACGACGAGGGGCAGCAACGCATCGTGCACCTGGGCTCGGGCTCCGGGTCGGTGATGCTGTGCGTGCTGACGCAGAACGTGGAAGACCTGCTGCGCCTGCTGGCCATCGGTTACGACGAGCTGTGCTGGCCGGAGCAGTTCGGGGTAACGCCCCAGCAGATCAAGGACATCGACTACGAAGACGCCGACTACCCACCGCCTCCGCAGCTGTTCCGCGAGCATGTCGAGCGCACGCTGGGGCTGAGCATCCCGGCGCGTGCGAAGGAGATCGTCCAGAGCACCGCGAGCATGGACGACGATGAATCGAGCGACCCCTTCTGGAACTGGCTGAAGCAGGTTCGAGGGGACTGATCACACCACCATGGCAAAGGAATTGCGGATGGGCAGGTTTGAACGGAAGCGCCTGGCAGCCCGTGCTGTATTGCTGAGCCTGCTTTCGCCGGTGGTGCTTGGGGATACCGAGGAAAGCGTGGCGGCATACGTTCGCCTCCAGGAACAGCGCATCGCCGAGGAGATCGAGAATATCCCGTCACTGGTGGAGCGCTACGCCAGCACCCTCGGCTGCAGCTACGCGATGGACCCCAAGAACGTCGTGCCCTACACCCTCGACCGGAGGGTTCACGTGGCGCTGTATGCCTTGGACCGGGGGTGCAGTGGCGGCTCGCAGATGCAGGCAACGCAGATAGCGGTCGTGACCTATGGGAGCTACGACAAGCTCTATATCAGCCCTGAGCATTCCCGAATCGCGAATAGGCCCCCAAGAATCGTCGACCGGCTTTATCTGGAGGATGGCGCACTGCGCTACGAAGGCAGGAACCTCAGAGGCGAAGATGCGCTGTGCTGCCCGAGCGGGATCGTTCGCGGCACGCTGAAATTCGATGGGAGCATGTGGACGTTCGTGAACGACGCCAAGCCTCGAGAGGACCGTTCCGAATAGGCCCCTGCCCAGTCTCGAATACCCGCCGCAGCAACTCCCGATCGCAGGACACCCGTAACCGCCCTCCCCGACCTGGCCCGCCAAAGCGGGCCAGGCCTTTCCCTCAGAAGGTCAACGAACCCAGCCCCATGCCCGGGTCGCTGAAGCCCGTGCGGCCGTCTTCCATGCGCCCGCTGAAGCGGCGCAGGAAGCCTTCCACGCCTTGCGCGCGGACGCTGAAGTCGTACCAGTTGCAGCTGCTGCGCAGCGAGTAGCGCACTTCCCTGCGTTGGCCCGGCGGGACGGTGACGGTCTGGCTTTCGCCACGGAAGTAGACGTTGTCCTTGATCGTCAGCTTAAGCGGCTGGCGGCCACGGTTGATCAGTTGCACCTGCAGCCTGCCGAGCAGCGGCTGGTAGTCGATGCGCACTTCCGGCAGCGATGCCTTGCGGTCTGCCGCGTCGCGGCGCAGGTTGCCGCGGAACACGCGCAGGAAGCCGTTCGGACCGTGCACTTCCAGGTGGTAGTCGCCACTGGCGTTACCCGGGAAGCTGTCGTGCAGGCGGCGGTGCGCGCCGACTGTGTAGCGCTTGGGCGCGCTGACGCTGTCCAGCAGGTTGAACACCTGGAACACCGCACCCGCCTTGCCGGTGTTGGCGAAGGTGAGGCTGAGGGCTTCCTCGCCACTGCGGTAGCGGGCGTGTACGCCGAGTTCATAGGGCAGCGCGCGGGCGCGGCGGATGCCCATTTCCTGCACGGGCATGGCGGCCACGGCTGGCGGCTTGGGTTTCGGCAGCTTGATCTGGCTGGCGACGATGGCGTCGGCCTGGCTGGTGTCCGGCAGCCCCGGGAAGGCGCCGTCGTTGGGCTTGCTGAAGTCGAACGCCGAGGTCAGGTCGCCACACACGGCGCGGCGCCAGGGGCTGATGTTGGGCTCCATCACGCCGAAGCGCTGTTCGAGCAGGCGGATCACCGAGGTGTGGTCGAACACCTGGGAGTTGACCCAGCCGCCCTTGCTCCAGGGCGAGATCACGTACATGGGCACGCGCGGGCCGAGGCCGTAGGGCTGGTTGCGGTAGCGCGTGTCGCCCTTGGTGTGCCATTCGAGGGTGGCGTCGGCGGTGGTCTTGCCGTTGAACGTGCCGTCGGCGTTGAGGCTCGGTGCGGCCGGCGGTGCCATGTGGTCGAAGAAGCCGTCGTTCTCGTCGAACATCACCAGCAGCGCGGTCTTGCTCCACACCTCGGGGTTGGCGGTGAGCGCGTCCAGCACCCAGGCGGTGTACTCGGCGCCCCAGATCGGGCTCGACGGGCCGGGGTGCTCGGAGTACTTGGCCGGCGCCACGATCCACGACACCTGCGGCAGGGTGTTGGCCAGCACGTCGCGCTTGAGGGCGTCGAGCTTCCAGGTGCTGAGGCCGTTGACGATCAGGGGCGAGTCCGGCGCGGCCGCGCGGTACTGGCGGAAGCCGATCAGCGGGTTGTCGGAGAAGTTGTCCGCCATGTCCTGGTACACGCGCCAGCTGATGCCCGCAGCCTGCAGGCGCTCGGGGTAGGTGGTCCAGGTGTAGCCCTGCTCCACCGGGCCGTTGCTGTCGTGGTCGTTGGTGGTCACCGGGCCGCCGTGCTGGCCGAGCGGGTCGTTGGTGCCGCTCCAGAGGAACAGGCGGTTGGGGTTGGTGCCGCCCTGGAAGGAGCAGTGGTAGGCATCACAGATGGTGAAGGCGTTGGCCATCGCGAACTGGAAGGCGATGTCCTGCTCCTTGTAGTAGCCCAGGGAGCGCTCGGTCTTGGCCGGCAGCCACTTGTCCATGCGCCCTTCGTTCCAGGCCTGCTGGGCGTCGGGCCAGGTGTGCGGGGTGCCGTCCACGCGCTGGGCGCTGGTGGTGCTGGTGTCGAAGTGGTACGGCAGGATCTCGCCCTTGCTGCCCTTCTGGTGCCACACGCGCTGGCCGTCGGGCAGCGGGATGGCCATGCGGTCGCCGAAGCCGCGCACACCCTTGAGGGTGCCGAAGTAATGGTCGAAGGAGCGGTTTTCCTGCATCAGGATCACCACATGCTCGACGTCCTTGAGGTTGCCGTGCCGGCGGTGCGCGGGGATCGCCAGCGCCGCCTGGATGCTGGCCGGCAGCAGGCTGCTGGCAACGGTGGCGCCGACCGTACCGGCTGCCAGCTGGATGAAGCTTCTTCTGCTTTTCGAAATCATCGAGGAACTCACCAGGTCGTATGAGTGGCATAAGGCTGCTGAGAGCTTCCATGACGCCCGCAGGCTCACTCGGCAGCGAGATGTTCGAACCCAGGCGACGCTAGTGATGGAAAAAGACGCTTTGGTTTCAACACGCTTTGCAACAACTCTTCATGCAAACGGAATCACATTTCCGATGCATGTTTTTGGTCTAGGCCAGCTTTTACTTGACAGCCCCGCCCACAGACTCTTTCCCCGCTCTAGCCCGGGCCTCGGCACCCGCCAACGCCCTGTAGCCCGCACGCGCCGCCGCCTTCACCCATTCACCCGAGCGAGGCGGCCAAGTGCCACTGTGGTAGAGACCAAATCACCCCAAAGCCTCCAGCCCGCTAGCGCATTGGAATGAGGCGCAATGGCTGGCACGCGCTCGCTCCCACCACCCATGACGGCAGCGGGCCGCTTCACTGACTGTGCGAAAAAACTAGGAGCCGCCGGGGATGTAGCGCAATAATGCGAATGCTTGTCATTTGATACTGCCTTATCGGAAGGAACAGCATGTCTGGCAGACCCGTCATCGAGCATCTCTACATCGAGCATCACGGCTGGCTGCAAGGCTGGCTCCGCAGCCGTTTGAACAACGCGGCGGATGCGGCCGACCTCGCCCAGGACACCTTCGTGCGCGTGCTGCAACGGCGCCACGCCAACCCCCTGCTGGAGCCGCGCGCCTACCTGCGTACCGTTGCGCGCGGCCTGGTCATCGACCTATGGCGACGCCGGGATATCGAGCGGGCCTGGCTGGAAACCCTCGCCCACCTGCCGGAGGACGAAGTGCCCTCGCCCGAGGTCAGCGCGCTGGCCATCGAATCGCTGATGGCCATCGACCGTCTGCTCGACCAGTTGCCAGTCCGCACGCGCGAGGCCTTCCTGCTCGCCCAGCTAGACGGCATGACCTGCCCCGCCATCGCCGAGCGCCTGGGGGTTTCGCTGTCCACCGTGGAGCGTGATATCGCCAAGGCGCTACGCCACTGCTACCAGCTGATGTTCGAGGCCGCGCCGTGAGCAGCACCGCCCTGCCCTCGCTGCCCGGGCACGTGGTCGACCAGGCCATCGAGTGGTCGATCCGCCTCACCTACAACCAGGCCGATGCCGCCACCCATGCGGCGTTCGACGCCTGGCTGAACGGCGACGACAGCCACCGCCTCGCCTGGCAGCGCATCCAACTGCTCAGGGGTCGCTTCGCCGGTGCCTCCACGGGGTTGATCCAGCAGGCCATGGAGAAGCTCCCGGAAGCGCGGCTGCAACGACGCAAGATGCTCAAGCTGCTCGCCTTGTTCGCCGCCGTCGGTGGCAGCACCTGGACGGCCCGCGAGACGACGCCCTGGCAGCGGGTCCTGGCCGACTTCAGCACCCGCGTCGGCGAGCGTGGCCAGTGGACCCTGGCCGACGGCAGCCTGCTGGACCTCAACACCGACAGCGCCGTGCGCCTGGACTTCGACGCCCAGCACCGGAGCATCGAGCTGCTGCGGGGCGAGCTGCACCTGGTCAGCGGCGCCGATACCGCCAGTGCCACCCCGCGCCCGCTGCGGGTCTCCACCGCCTTCGGCGCGTTCGAGTCGCTGGACGCCCGCTTCAGCCTGCGCCTGGATGGCCAGGCCTGCCGCCTGGGCGTGACCGTAGGCGCGGTACGCCTGCAGCCGCTGGCGGGCAGCGCATCCCTCGCCCAGGCCGGCGAAACCTGGCGCCTGACCGCCACCGGCGGCCAGCGTGAGCCGGGCAACGCCGTGGATGCCGCGGCCTGGCGCGACGGCCTGCTGGTGGCCCGTGACATGCCCCTGGCGCAACTGCTGGAGGAGCTGCGCCGCTACCGCAACGGCCACCTCGGCTGCGACCCGGAGATCGCCCAGCGGCGCATCAACGGCAACTTCAACCTCGCCGATACCGACGCGACCCTGGCCTTCCTGGCCCAGGCCCATGGGTTGCGCCTGCACTCCCTGACGCGCTACTGGATACGGCTCAGCGCCTAGCGCCCCAGGTACCTGCAAAAAATTCTCGTGACCGTGAAGGGGTTTCCGATCTGGCCCGGCATACAGGTCAGAACTCCAACTGCCAATGAGAATCATCGTGACCCACCCCGCTCCCCTGCGCCTCGCCATTCGCCGTGCCGCCCTTTGCCTCGGGCTCGGCCTCGCCGCACTGCCCCTCGCCCATGCGACCGAACCCAACAGCGCCAGCGCTGCCTACGACCTGTACATCGCCGCCGGCTCGCTGGACGCCGCGCTCACCCAGCTGAGCCGCGCCACCGGCCTGAACATCGCCTTCGATTCGGTCGACCTGGCCGGCAAGCGCAGCGCGGACCTTAGCGGCAATTTCAGCGCCGACGACGCCCTCGTCCGCCTGCTTTCGGGCAGCGGACTGCAAGCCCTGCGCATGGACAACGGAGGCTACCGCCTGGCGCCGCTGCCGGACTCGGCTTCCCTCGACGGGCTAGAGCTGGCGGCCACCAACGTCACCGGCACTGCCGACCTGGGCGGTATCACCGAGAACAGTGGCTCCTACACCACCGGCGCCATCTCCGCTGGCGGCAAGGCGCCCCACAGCCTGCGCGAGACGCCGCAATCGGTCTCGGTGATCACCCGCCAGCGCATGGACGACCAGGGCCTCACCAACCTGGCCCAGGTGCTGGACCAAACCACCGGCATCACCCTGCTGGGCGGCAACGATGCCAACACCAAGGTGCTCTCCCGTGGCTTCAGCCTCACCAACATCCAGGTGGACGGCGGCACCCCGGCCTTCCGCGAGCAGAGCTACGACACGCTGTCCGACACCACCGCCTACGACCACATCGAGGTGCTGCGCGGCTCCGATGGCCTGTTCGGCGGCACCGGCGAGCCGTCTGGCGTCATCAACCTGGTGCGCAAGCGCGCACTGGCCGAGCCGCAACTGAAAGTCGCCACCTCCGCCGGCAGCTGGGACAACTACCGCACCGAAGTCGACGTCACCGGCCCGCTGGCCTTCGACGGTGCATTGCGCGGTCGCCTGGCGGCCTCCCAGGAAGACAAGCGCTACTTCTACGGCGGCGCCGACAGCGACAAGCACGTGTTCTACGGCGTACTGGAAGCGGACCTGACGCCCGACACGATAGTCAGCGTGGGCAGCATCTACGAATGGCGAGACCAGGACGGCTACTGGGAAAACGGCCTGCCGCGCTACAGCACCGGCGAGCCCCTGGGGCTCTCGCGCAGCACCCGGCTATCGGCGGACTGGTCGAGCAACAACTACGAGAAGAGCGAGATCTTCCTCAAGGTCGACCATCGCCTCAGCGACGACTGGAAGGTCAACGCCAGCCTGACCCGCGCCAGCTACGACTCCGAACAGGACATGGGCGAAGTCACCAACCCGGTGAACCCCGACACCCTGGCGGGCGCCACCTACGAGCGGGTGATCCGTGGCTACGACAACGACCAGGACCTCGCCGACCTCAACCTCCAGGGCACCTTCACGGCGCTGGGGCGTCGCCACGAGCTGCTCCTCGGGGTCGACTACTCCGACATCAAGCGCAGCTACTCCGACCACAGCGACTGGAGCAGCGCGATTCCCGTCGACATCTTCACCACCGACATCGGCTCGCTGCCCAAACCCGCCGCGCCGCCGCTTTACTACGAATTCCCCGACTGGAACATCCGCAAGCACGGCGGCTACCTGACCACTCGCCTGTCGCTGGCCGACCCGCTCACGCTGGTCCTCGGCGCCCGCTATTCCGACTACAGCAACCGCCTGCGTTCGCTGGTGCCGGGCTGGAACGTAGACACCACCCAGGGCGGGCGCGACAGCGGCAACGTCACGCCCTTCGGCGGGCTGGTCTACGAGTTGACGCCACAGTGGTCGGTCTACACCAGCTACGCGCAGATCTACAAACCCCAGGCCGAGTTCCTCGACAGCAACTTCGCCTCGCTGGAAGCCATCACCGGCGACACCTACGAGCTGGGTGCCAAGGGCGAGTTCTTCGGCGGACGCCTGAACCTCTCCTCGGCGCTGTACTACACCCAGCAGGAGAACAACGCGATCCTGCAATCCTCCGTCACCACTGGCGGCAACCCCTGCTGCTACGTGGCCGGTGGCGAGATGATCAGCAAGGGCCTGGACACGGAAATCTCCGGCGAGCTGGCCCCGGGCTGGCAGCTCACCGCCGGCTACACCTTCAACATCAACGAGCAGCGCAAGGTCGATGACAGCACCAAGGTCGGCAAACCCCTCAGCACCGAAACGCCCAAGCACCTGTTCAAGTTCTTCACCACCTACCAGCTGCCCGGCCAGCTGAACGACTGGAAGCTCGGCCTGGGTGCCACCGTGCAAAGCAGCAACTACGTCAGCGGCAACGTGCAGCGCCGCCTGGGAGACGGCACCCTGAGCCCCAGCACCAACAGCTACGAGTACACCCAGGCCGGCTACGCGGTCTGGAACGGCCTGGTCGAGTACCGTATCGACGAGCACTGGACCGCCGCCCTCAACGGCAACAACCTGCTGGACAAAACCTACTACCAGACGGTCAGCAGCAGCGCCTACGGCAACTGGTACGGCGCCCCGCGCAACTACATGCTCACGCTGCGGGGCACCTTCTGATCCCGCACTGAAAAATGCCCGCGCGATGCGGGCATTTCCGCTTTTGGAAAGCAACAGGCCAGGTGATACCCGCGAAGCGTCGGATTACATCCCGCAATCACGAACCGCAGGATGGCGTAGAGCGCAGCGAAACCCATCACCACAAGCGCCGGGTTGCACCCGACCTACGCGCTGCAAGCCATAGTTGACCAGACTCGCGCCAACTACACTTACAAGAGCCGACTCGTTCAGTTGGTGCCCTTGGAGGTGATGTGATGTTCAAGCTCAATACGGTGTTATCCATGGTTCTCGGCCTTGCCCTGGTCGGCTCGGTGCCGGCGCTGCTGGCTGACCCGGGCAACGGCAAAGGCAAGCATGACAAGGGCGGCCAGCACGGAAACCAGGGAAACCAGGGACAGCATGGCCAGGACAACTGGCAGGGCAGCCCCTCGATCGATATCGGCGGCGTGCGGATCATCCTCAACGACAACCGCAACTACTGGAACCCCGGCCCCTCGCTGCCGCCCGGCATCCAGAAGAATCTGGCACGAGGCAAGCCGCTGCCACCGGGCATCGCCAAGAAGCTCGACGGCCGCCTGCTGGGCCGCCTGCCCCACTACGAGGGTTATGAGTGGCAGCAAGCCGGCACCGACCTGCTGCTGGTGACCATCGCCACGGGCGTGATCTACGAAGTCCTGCATAACGTGCTGGACTGAACCGTAGGGCGGGTGAAACCCGCGAAAACCATGGGACTGCGTGCTCGCCGGCGGCCTCGTTTGGTGGATGAAAAGAGCGTCATCCACCCTACACATTGGTCAGCACCGTGGGTTGGGGTGGCACCGTAGGATGCGTCGGGCGGCGTTCCGCGAGCGCAGCGAAACCCATCGCCGCAAACACCAAATTGCACCCGCCCCACAAGCGCCAACCACAGCCCATGTAGGGGCGACTTCAGTCGCCAAGCAGCCCGCAGGGTTGCCATAACCATGTGCCCGCCGGCGGCCTCGCTTGGTGGATGAAAAGAGCGTCATCCACCCTACACATCGGTCAGCACCGTGGGTTGGATCGGCACCGTAGGATGCGTAGGGCGGCGCTCCGCGAGCGCAGCGAAACCCATCACCGCAAGCGCCGGGTTCACTGCCGGGCAAGCACGGCCAGCACCGCCTTGCGCTGTTCGCTGGGGTCCACCTTGTTCAGCACCTGTGCGAACTCGAGGCTGTTCTTGCCATTGGCCCAGGGGCGCGCCCCGGTTATGCGGGCGGCGGGGTCAGCGCCCGCTTTCAACAGGTAGCTCAGCAGCTCCGGCTCAGCCGTCAGCACGGCGACATTGGCTGGCGACATCCCCTCGCTGTCGGGCTGCGCGAGGGAGCAGCCATGCTTGAGGAAAGCTGCGATCAGGTCGAGGACGTCTTGCTTGTCGGCGCCGGGCAGGTCGTAGGCCGAGGCGGTCAGCGCCACTGCGGGCTCCGGTCGCCCGTCATGGGTGATGACGCACTCGCCCTTCTGCGCAGCAGCGCGAATGGAGGCCAGGTCATCGGCGCTGGCCAGGTTGGCGCTTAGCAGCAAGGGCAGGCAGGCCAGCAGGAACGGGGGCTTTCTCATCGATTCATCCTTGATCGTGGCCATGACGGAAATGGCGTCCGTCACGGGCAGGGTTACTGTCCGCGAGCGACTCTAATGCGCCCCTGAAGGCCGCGCCATCGCCTGCACCACACTCCACCACGAAACTGCCAACACCTCGGCAGTATTTTCCCAGCCGCCCGCTAACATCCGCGCCTTTCCACCCACGGATACGGGAACCCCGTCATGAACCTGCGCCTGCTGCCCGCCAGCCTGCTTCTCGCCTGCACCCTCACCCACGCCGCCGACGCGCCGCCCATCCCCAAGCCCCTGGAAGCCCAGGTCGGCCACCTGGTGGAGCTGCTCAAGGACGGCTTCGCCACCGGCTACCCCGAGGCGACCATGGTGCAAACCCTTAATACCGGCGAGGAAAGCCAGGTGACCCTGGCGGTGTTCACCATCGAAGGCTTCGGCATGGGCAACAACTACAGCCAGTACCTCGCAGCGTTCAGCCTCGAGGCGAACGAAGAAGGTGAAGGCGAAGAAGAGGGAGCCCAGGCGAGCGAGGAGCGCTACAGGCTGCTGGACGTGATGCAGATCGGCGGCGACAGCTGGCGCTCGATCGAGAAGCTGGAGGCCAGGCTGGCCAGCGACCCGGCAGGTGAAGAAACCCTGATCGACATCCCGGTGATGGAGAAC
The DNA here is from genome assembly GCF_025685765.1 of Pseudomonas sp. PDM13. Lineage (NCBI taxonomy): Bacteria > Pseudomonadati > Pseudomonadota > Gammaproteobacteria > Pseudomonadales > Pseudomonadaceae > Pseudomonas > Pseudomonas sp. PDM13. Next base: position 14,047 of record NZ_JAOTQU010000014.1, read on the forward strand.
ACCGACGACGACTCGCCCAACTTCCCCAGCCGCCCCGGCGTCATCCACCTGAAGCTGGACGACTCCCGCGCCATGCGCCTGGTGGAGAAGCCCTGAGGCCCACGGGCCGCAGCAGCCACTGGCCAGTAGCACACCTGCCCTAGTCGACCGGGGCAGGTGCAGCGCACTAGAGTCCAAGCCCCTGAAGCGCCCCGCTACTGGCTACCCCACAAAGGGACCGTCCCCTCACAAGGAGTGAAACCATGTCGCCACTGAAGCTCGCCGCCATCACGCTCGCGGCCCTGGCCATGAGCGCCTGCTCCACCCCCGCGCCCACCACTACCAACGACAACGGCATCCGCGCTGCTGCGCAGAAGCTCATCGGCCAACCGGCCAGCAAGGCCATCGAGCTGTTCGGCCGGCCCGACCAGGGCGTGGGCCCCTCGTCCTATGGCACCACCGGCGGCTTCTACGCCTGGAACCGCGTGCAGACCCACATGACCCCGGAGCAGGTGTTCATCAGCACCGGCAAGGAATACGTCGGCCAGCGGGAAACCTATGTAGGCGTCGGCGGTGGCGGCGTCGGCGGCATTGCGCAGGTCGGCAGCGAAGCGGTGTACCGCGAGACCGGCTACTACGAGAACCGCACCGTCATCGACTACTTCTGCAGCATCACGCTGTTCACCGACAGCCAGGACGTGATCACCGACGCCAGCGTGGTCAACTGCATGAACAAGCAGTGAGGCGGGCTGCGGGGCGAAATTCAACGAAGGGAAAAAGTCGTCCGCACGCAGACAAGGCGATACCTGCCCGCGTGCTTCCGATGCTGGGCACCCGCTTGCGTTCAGCAGCGGGCGCTCACCAGCGAAGGTCAGATGAAGGCTTGACGGGCCTTGCCACGCGGCAGGCGATTGCGACCAGGCATCTGCGCCAGGCGCTGCTGCCATTCGGCGCGGGCCGATTTGACGGAAGCGTGCTGCGCCACTTCGGGAACGACGACAGTTGCGGGTTTTGCAGGCTTGGCAGGAGTAGCGGAAGCAACGGAGGCTTGCGCAGCGACCGGCGCCGCAGCAGCCTTCTCAGCCTTGGCGGCGGCCCGCAGCTCGGCGAGGCTCGGGGTTTTGCGTACGGGTTCTACGGCCTGTTTCTCGATGGAGCGGAGGCAGAGCTTGCAGGACACCTGGGCGGTATCAGCGGTGCTGTTCTGGCTCGTGGCGGCGCGGCCGCAGGCGGCGGTCTCTGGAGAGGAGGAGTAGTGAATTACCAACGTGTTGTCTCCTGATTTTGGGGCGCGGGATTCTACACGGGCATCCAGGCTGCATGAACCACAGATGACCAGCGGCCCCAATGTTGCAGTCCGCCCCTTCCCCTCCTCCGCCGCCCGCCTCTAGGAGGATGCCTGCAGCAATTGCGCGATCTTTTTACGCAGCTCGCCATGCACGTTCTCGTCATAGGGCGGCGCGTTCTTCCAGTCGTAGAACCACACGGGCATGCGGCGCTTCTCTTCCGGCTCCGTGGGGTAGCGCGGGAACAGGTGGCAGTGCAGCTCCGGCTCGGAGTTGCCGAGAATCTCGTAGTTGATGCGCGCGGCGCCGGTGGCCTGCAGCACCGCATCGCCGATGCGGGCCATGTCGAGCAGGTACTGGGTCCTGGCCTCGATATCCAGGTCGTTGAGGCTCGGCACCACCGGGTCGGGCAGCAGCAGGCAATAGCCAGTGAGGAACTGCACGTCCCCCATCACCGCCCAGCCCGATGGCATGCGGCAGATCACCTTGTCGTTGGTGCCGTTGCAGGCCATTTCCACACGCTGTGAAATCAGGGACATCGGTCGTCCTTACTGCTGATGAGGTCGGCGGTGCATGGGCCAGGCCAGCGCACCGGGGCCTGGAGTAAACCACTGGCCACGGCCAGCAGGGAACCCTCGCACCGCTCAAGCACGGGCATTAGCGCGAATCAAACGAGACGCTTCTGGAAGTAGAAGCGCGTGTGCCCCGGCGGGAAATCGGCTATCTCGCCGAACGCGGTGTAGCCGTGCTTCTGGTAGAAGTCCGGCGCCTGGAAATCGAAGGTGTCCAGCCAGATGCCGACGCAGCCCTTCTCGCGGGCGGCCTCCTCGGCCATGACCATCAACCGCGACCCCGTACCCTGCCCCTGGGCCTGCTCGGGAATGGCCAGCAGCTCGATGTACAGCCAGCCATAGAAGATCTCGCCATAGAGCCCGCCGATCACCTCATCGCTGTGCTCGTCACGCACCAGCAGGGCCAGGGTGGCGCGCTGCGGGTCCCCGGCCCTGGCCGTGTTATGGGCCCGGAGCGGCCTGAGGATGGCCGCGCGGTCCTCCTCGCTGGGGGTTGCCGTGACGTCGATGCGGGGGCTCATGGGCTAGTCCTTTAGAGGCGAGATGGGGGACGAGCGGCTCTTCCACGCGCCGCGACGGGCCACTATGTCGGGCCGGGCGTTGGCGCGCAATGGTCCCGTTCCGCTGCGCCTCTCTACGCCACCTCTGCCGGCATGAGCTGGCAGACCACCCGGTTGCGCCCCTCCTCCTTCGCCCTGTAGAGCATGGCGTCGGCGGTCGCGAGCAGGTCCCCCGGTTCGCAGCGGTCGGTGCCGCTGACGCTGACCGCGCCTATGCTCACCGAAATCACCGTGCCGGCCTGGGAGTGGCCATGGGGAATGGCCAGGGCCAGCACCGCCTGGCGCAACTGCTCCAGCAGGGGCGCAGGGTCTTCGCAGGCCGGCAGGAGTATCGCGAACTCCTCGCCGCCATAACGCGCCGCCAGGTCATAGGGGCGACGCATGGCGCTCTGCAGCACATCCGCCACCGAACATAAGGCCGTGTCGCCGGCGGCATGCCCGTAGTGGTCGTTGAACGGCTTGAAGAAGTCGACATCCAGCAACGCGACACTCAAGGGGCTCCTGTCCCTGCTGGCCTTGCGGCAGGCCACCCGCAGCGCTTCGTCGAGGGTGCGCCGATTGGCGATGCCGGTCAGGCCGTCGAGCCGGGCCAGGCGCTCCAGGGCCTGCTCGGCGTCACGCCGCACCGTGATGTCGTGCAGCGTCAGCACCGCCCCTTGCTCGGGGTCGTCCACATCCAGCAGCTTGAACTGCAGGGTGAACCAGCGGGTGCGCCCGTCCTTGCGCAGCAGCTCGCAATCGCCGACGTAGGTGCCTCCGCGCAGCAGCACCGGCATGAAGAAGGACGCCTCCTGCTCGAAGGCCTTGTCGCTGGGGAAGATCACCCGCGTCGACTTGCCCGTCAGCTCGCGGGTGCCGTAGCCGAACATCTGCTCGAAGCTGGCGTTGCAGCGCAGGATCACGCGCTGGCGGATAAAGGCGATACCGGTGAGGGAGTTGTCGAAGATCGCCTGCTGCTCCAGCAGCGCCTGGTCCAGGTGCAGGGTGCGGCGCGCCACCTCGTCCTCCAGGGCCTCGCGCAGGGCGACTTCCTGGCGCTGGTACGCATCCAGCCGCGTCTGCGCGTCTTCCAGGGTGCCGGCCAGCACGCTGAGTTCATCGTTCGCGCGCCGATCTTCCTCCGTCACCAGCGGCAGCAGGCCCGTCGCCCCCGGGCTGAAGCCGCTCAGCAAGGTGCTGAGGCGGGTCAGCCGGCGCGTCACCAGCCAGTGGAACAGCCACAGCAGCGCAATGGAGAACACGAACGCCTTGACCCCCTGGGTGAGGACGACGATCAGCCCACGATCCAGGGTCCGCTGGTAGACCAGGGCCAGGTTGGGCAGCACCCGCAACTGGCCGACTACCACGGTGCGCGGCCCCAGGTCGTACTCCAGGGGAAACGCCTTCACCCCCTCCTTGCCGTCGAGGCTTTCGCCGATGGCCAGGCGCTGCTCATCGGTGCGCCCGTAGCGCAGCTCAGCGGCGGCCACCCAGGGTGAGCCGACCAGGCCGTTGAGCTGGGCCCCCACCAGGGGGCGGTCGAAGTTCCAGGCGGCCGCCGCGAGCCCTTGCAGATGGCTGTCGCGAACGAAGCTCAGGTGCTCTTCGAGGTCCGCCAGGTCCCGTCGATAGTCGAGATACAGCTGCACGGACGTCGCCAGCACCGCGTTCACGGCACTAATCAACAGTACCCAGGCCAGCATCCGCCTCGCCAGGGGGCGAACCGGTGTTTCAGGGTTGCGCGAAAGGCTTGCGTTCAACGAGAGCTTGCTCATAACTCTGGCGCTCTTCTATGGGGAGGTAATCGATCAACGTGTCTATCCAGGGGGGCCGTGGTCCGGCCTTGGCCAGCTGTGCATCGATATCGCGGATCACCCGCTCACCCCACTCGCTGCGCACGCAGGCGATATAGCCAAGCGTGTAGGGCGGGTCACCCGCCACCGCCAGCTGCCGCAGCGCCGTACCGGCCATCTCCGGGTGCTGCCGCTGGTACCAGCCCACCTCCAGCGGGTAGGCGAACAGGTAGTCGATCCAGCCAGCCGCCAACTGCTGCAGCGGCGCCCCGAAGTTGACGCCGGCCTTGAGCAGCTGCGGCGGGTAGCCCACCTCGCGCAGCGCGGCGTTGATCTGCAGGGAATACCCGCGCCGCTCGCTGACGGCGGTAACCAGCTGGGTATCGGCGAGCAACCGGCGCACATCCACCCGCCCCGCGTCATCGACGTAAGGGGCCACCTGGGGGATGCGGTCCGCGCGGACCAGCACTTTCTGGGCCGACAGGAAGAGCACCGGGCGGCTGAACAACATGGCCTTCTCGCGGCCGGGCAACTTGAGGGTGGTGGAGTGGCAAACGGGCTCGCCACGCTCCATCAACGCATAGGCACGCGCGAAGCTGGCTTCCTCGAATTCATGGTGGTATTGCGGCATGTGCTGCTGCAGGTAGCGCAGCATGTCGGCGGCGATGCCCGGGCCGGGCATCTGCGGCCCCACCTCGGTAAAGGGAGGAAAATCGTTGATCAACCAGCGCAGGCGCTCCCCGTCGGCATTGGCAGCGCTTACGACGAACAACAAGCAGCAACCCAGGATTCGAGCCAGCACGACAACAACCCTCTCCGAGGAGGTGTTGTTCCAGTAAAGCAAAGCGAAGCGGCTTGCGCGAACCCGGGGCCCAAAGCCTTTGCAGCCAGTACCGCCCCGGTGTAAAAAGACGCAGTTTCCATGCGGATACTGCCAACATGCCCGCCGTGGCCATCTACCTCTACGACCAATGCTACGCCTCCAGCGTCAGCGGTTTTGCCGACGTGATGCAGGTGGCCAACGCACACCTGGCGGCGCAGGGCTCCGCCGAGCAGTACAGTTGGTCGTTCATCGCCGGGTCGCGCAGCGTCACCGCGAGCAACGGCCTGCCGCTGAAGTCGCGCCGCGCCGAGGAGGACGAGCGCTTCGACATCGTTTACCTCCCCGCTGGGCACTATCAGGGCTACCACGTCTTCAAGGCACTGCTCGACCAGCAGCAGCCGCACTACAAATGGCTGGTACGCCAGTGGGAGATGGGCGCCGAGCTGATCGCCACCTGCACCGGCACCTTCCTCCTGGCCAGCACCGGCCTGCTCGATGGCCGGGTTGCCACCACCACCTGGTGGCTGGAGGAGCAGTTCCGCTCCTGGTTCCCGGCGGTGGACCTGCAGATGGCGCCGATTCTCACCCAGGCCGACCGGCTGTTCTGCGCCGGCGCGCTGTCGTCGTACCACCTGCAGTCAATCCAGACCATCGAGCGCCATTCCGGCTCGGCCCTGGCGGCGCGCTGCGCGAAGAGCCTGCTGATCGACGTCAGCCAGACACTGCAGACGCCCTTCCTGCCCCTGCTCGCCCACCGTTCCCACAGCGATGCACTGGTGCAGCAGGCCCAGGAGTACCTGGAGCGCCACCTGGCCGAGCCCATCCGCCTGGCGGACCTGGCCAGGCGCCTGGCGGTGAGCGAGCGCACCCTGATCCGCCGCTTCCAGCTCGCCCTGGAGAAAACGCCCCTCGTCTACCTGCAGAACCTGCGCATCGAGGCGGCCCGGGCGCTGCTGGAAACCGGCAACCAGCGCGTGGAGGATATCGCCCAGGCCGTGGGCTACCTGGACGGTAGCTCCTTCGTGCGGCTGTTCCGCGAGCGCATCGGCCTCACCCCTGCCGCCTACCGGCGCAAATTCCGCTTCGACTGACCGCGCGCGATTGTCGGCATCCGCATATCGGGCGTCATTTTTGCCTCTGTGACGGCCCGCCCGGGGCCCCTACCCTGGCGCCCACTCCCACCAGAGGTTTCGCCATGAACGTACTAATCGTGCACGCCCACCCCGAGCCGGCGTCCTTCACCTCGGCGCTCTCTCAGGCGGCGGCCGAGCACTTCCGCGGCCTCGGTGCCACGGTGGAGGTCTCGGACCTCTATGCCATGGGCTTCGACCCGGTGGCCAGCGCGCGCGACTTCAGCGAGCGCGCCGACGCCCACTACCTGGTCTATGCCCTGGAACAGCGCCACGCCGCCAAGAACGGCGCGCTGCACCCCGACATCCAGGCGGAGATCGACAAGATCACCCGCTGCGACCTGCTGGTCCTCAGCTTCCCGGTGTACTGGTATGCCATGCCCGCCATCCTCAAGGGCTGGATCGACCGCGTGTTCGTCTCCGGCCTGTTCTACGGCGGGCGGCGCATCTTCGACCAGGGCGGCATGCGCGGCAAACGCGCGCTGGTCTGCGCCACCCTTGGCGGGCGCGAGCGCATGTTCTCCGCCGAAGGCATCCACGACGACCTGCGCGACGTCTTCCGCCCGCTGCTCAAGGGCACCCTAGGCTACACCGGCTTCGACGTGCTCGAGCCCTTCTTCGCCTACCACGTGCCTTACCTCGACGCCGCAGCGCGCGGGGCCATCCTTGCCCAATGGCGCAAGCTGCTTGCCGGTATCGAAGCCCAGCCGCTGCTGGAGATGCCTCTCACCGGCGACTACGACAACCACTTCGAGACGCGCATCCGCTGATGCCGGCCCGGCGGCGCCCGTGATCAGGCGGGCAGCCGCTGCGATGTGTCCGGTTTTCGCCAGGCCAGGGCCGCAGCTGGGTTAACATGCCGCGCCGAAATTCCCCACGCCCTGGCCGCTTATGTCCTCCAACGCGCTGTACACCGACCTGTCCTCCTATTACGACCTGATGTGCGCCGACATCGACTACCAGGCGCAAAGCCACTGCGTGCGCCGCCTGCACCAGCTGTTCGGCACCCCGGGGCGTCGTCACCTGGACCTGGCCTGCGGCACCGGCCCCCACGTGCGTCACTTCCTCGACTTCGGTTACCGCAGCGCCGGCCTGGACATCAACCAGCCTATGCTCGACCTCGCCCAGCAGCGCTGCCCGGACGCGCAGTTCAGCTGCCAGGACATGGCCAGCTTCCGCGTCGACGAGCCCCAGGACCTGATCACCTGCTTCCTCTACTCCATCCACTACAACCCCGGGCTGGAGCAGCTGCGCGCCTGCCTGGCCAGCGTCCACGCCGCACTGGCGGAGAGCGGCGTGTTCTGTTTCAACACGGTGGACAAGGGGCAGATCGACAACCGTTCCTTCGTGCGCCACAACGCGGAGCACGACGGCAGCCAGTTCAGCTTCGGCTCCGGCTGGTACTACAGCGGCCAAGGCGAGCGCCAGGCATTGCGCCTGAGCATCGAGAAAACCACCGCCGGCACCACCCAGAGCTGGCAGGACGAACACCCCATGGTCGCCCTGACCTTCGCCGAGCTGCAGCAGCTGTTGCAGCCGCACTTCGAGGTGCAGGTGTTCGAGCACGACTACGAGCGGATCACCTCCTGGGCTGGCACCTCCGGCAATGCCCTGTTCGTCTGCGTGAAGCGCTGAGCGTCACCGCCCGTCAGTTCCATCTCCCGCTTCGCTTGCTGCACCCGCGTGCCTGCGCGCGGGCTCGGTGCGCCTGAAACACGCCCGGCACGGGTCGACCAAACGCACCTGTAGGCCGGTTTGCCTCGTCTAAGGTGGATAGAGGACATGTGCCAAAGGAACTGGAGATGACGCCCACCCCTGACGTTCAGCGGCCCAGACGCACCCAGCTCATGGGGCGGACCCTATTCGGCTTCACCCTGCTGTTCGGCGTGGCCGTCATCGCCGCCCTCCTCCTGCTGTTCCACATCGCCCGGCAGCTCGATGGCGTGGAGCAGGAAGAAAGCCGCTTCTACACCGAAAAGGCCCTGGAAGAACGCAAGAACGCCAGCGCCGCCATGCTGCAAAGCTACGCCATCTGGACCGGGGCCTTCGAGCACCTCAACGGCGAAGTCGACCTGCATTGGGCTTTCGACGAGAACAACGTCGGCCCCTCGCTCTACCACAACAACGGCTATGAAGGCGTGTTCGTCCTCAGCGACGACCGCACCAAGTACAGCCTGCTCGATGGCAAGCGCTCCGGCGTGCCCTTCCCCGCCGTCAGCACCTTCAGCCAGGACCAAATCATCACACGCGCCCGCGAGGCCGCGCGCCAGCAGCAAGGCATGCGGGAATACGTGATGTTCAGGGGCGTGCCGGCGATCCTCACCGCATCGGCCATCCTCCCCGGGGATCGCGACGCGACGAGCGTCATCGACAGCGCCTCGGTGCTGGTGTTCATCGACACCCTCACCCCGGCCAAGCTGACCAAGCTGGGCCGAGCCTTCGGCGTCAAAGGCCTGCAAACCGTCGAAGGCCGCCCGGGGCAGGACTATCTCCCCCTCGGCACCACCCGGCACTCGTTGGTGTGGACGGCCGCCACCCCGGGCGCCGCGCTGCTGTGGGCGGTGCTGCCACCGCTGGGCATCGCCATCGCGATCATCGGCGTGCTTATGGCGCTGTTCATCCGCCAGGCCATCGTCCATTCCCGGGAGCTGGACAGGAATTTCAACTCGCTGAAGCAATCCCAGCAGGACCTGCAGTTCAGCGAGGAACGCTTCCGCGCGGTGGCCGAATCCTCCAGCGACTGGATCTGGGAAACCGACGCCCAGTACCGCCTCCTCTACCTCTCCACCCGGTTCAGCGAAATCACCGGCGTGGCGGTCGACGACTGGATCGGGCGCTCCATCGAAGAACTGATGCTCGGTGACTCCACCAACCTCGCCAACTGGCTGGACGGCCTCAAGGATCGCGACAGCTCCGCGCGCAGCCTGCGCTGTGTCTACCGCGATCACATCAGCCAGCAGCGCGTGTGCCGCCTCTCCGCCAGCCCGGTGTACAACGGCGAGGCCTTCGGCGGCTTCCGCGGCACGGCGAGCGACATCACCGACGAAGTGGCCGCCCACGCCAAGATCCAGCACCTGTCCATGCACGACGCCCTCACCGGGTTGCCCAACCGCAACGGCCTGGCCAGCTACACCGCCGAGAAGCTCGCCCCCTCCATCGACACCGACTACGCGGTGATCCTCCTGGACCTCGACCACTTTAAGCCGATCAACGACAACCTCGGCCACCCGGCCGGTGACGCGGTGCTGGTGGAAATCGCCACGCGCCTGCGCGCCTCGGTGCGCGACGACGACCTGGTGGCACGCCTGGGTGGCGATGAGTTCGTGCTGGTGCTGACCATGCCCGGCGACAAGGCCAGGATCGACCAGTTCTGCGCCCGGCTGGTCAGCGAAGTCCAGAAGGACGTGCTCTTCGAAGAGCACGTGCTCAACGTCGGCACCAGCATGGGCGTGGCCCTGGCCAGCGAGCACGGCCACGAGATGGTCAACCTCATGCGCCTGGCCGATGTCGCCCTCTACAAGGCCAAGGCGGATGGCCGCAACACCTGGCGCTACTTCTCGCCGGAGCTCAACAGCAAGATGGAAGAGAACCACCGCGCCGAACTGCTGCTGCGCCGTGCGCTGAGCAAGAACCAGTTCGTGCTGCACTTCCAGCCGCGCTACAAGATGCGCAACACCGAAATCGCCTCCATCGAAGCCCTGGTGCGCTGGAACCACCCCGAGCGCGGGCTGGTGGGGCCGGATGATTTCATCGGCATCGCCGAAGGCTCGGACATCATCGTCAAGCTCGGCCGCTGGGTGCTCAACGAGGCCTGCGACACGGCCATGCAATGGCCGCAGCACCTGGTGGTGTCGGTCAACGTCTCGCCGGCCCAGTTCACCCGCAGCAACATCGTCGAAGACGTGCGCGAAGCCCTCAAGCTATCGAGCCTGCCCGCCGAGCGGCTGGAGCTGGAAATCACCGAGAACGTCATGCTCAACGACATCGAAGGCGCGCTCACCACCATGCACGCCCTCAAGGAACTGGGCGTGAAGCTGAACATGGACGACTTCGGCACCGGCTACTCCTCGCTCGGCTACCTGCGCACCTACCCCTTCGACAGCATCAAGATCGACAAGCGCTTCATCGCCTCGCTCGCCCGCGGCGGCAACGACCGCACCATCGTCCAAGCCATCATCCACCTCGGCCGGGCCATGGGCATGACCGTCACCGCAGAAGGCGTGGAAACCGAAGACCAGTTCGAAATCCTCAAGAGCGACCAATGCAACGAGGTGCAAGGCTTCCTCCTCAGCAAGCCGATTGCCAAGGAGGAGCTGCAATTCCTGCTGCGGCAGAAGCCGCCGTTGCGGAAACAGGCCTGAGGCCTGGGCGGGCGCACGAATGGCGCCCGCAGAGGGTTACTTCACGCTGTACTCGCGGCCCCACAGGCGCACGGCCTTCGGCCCTTCCACCGGCCCCTGGAACACGAACCGCTGCCGTACGCCGGTCTTCGGCGGCACGGTGACTTCCTCGGGGTTTTCCATGGGCACCAGGTTGCTGGAGTAGTCGTCCTGGTCGATGGCCAGCAGGGCACCGTTGTGCAGCAGGTTGATCAGGCGCACGGGCTTGTCGGTGAGGTTCTTGAAGCCCAGCAAGGCGCCGAAGTTCTCGTCGGTGGTGTCGACCTTCAGCAGCTTGACCTCGACCTTGCCTTCCAGCTGGTCGAGCTGGGAAATGACGATGGCGCCGTCCGCGCCCTGGGCGGATTCACGGCCCTCGGTGATGCCCTGGGAGGCGCCACCCAGCAGGTTCTTGCCGGCGGAGATGGCAGTGGAAACGGCAGCCTTGGCCGACTCCTTCAGGGTGCTGGCGTCTTCCGCCGGCTCTTCGGCCCACACCGTGGCCGCGCCCAGCAGCAGCGCCAATGCCACGCCAATCCTTGAACTGTTGCCCATGCTCGTTGCTCCTTTGTCTGCGCCGTACGGCCGCGGATTCCTGGGCAGCTTTTTAGCATAGGCGCCAGCGGAAAACAGCCGAGCACGCAGCGCTTTTGCGAGCTGCGCCTTTCGCGCCAGGGTTGATGTCCGTTGCGCTGGGCCTCGCTGCGCTCGGCGCCAACCTACGACGCTGCCCCAAACACGGTGCTGACCGATGTGTAGGGTGGATGACGCTCTTTTCATCCACCAGGCGATGCTGCCGAACGCCCCGCTGCTACGGCAAGGTGCCGATGCGCGCCAGCTCGCGCTGCAGTTCGTCGCGCTCGAGGCTCGCGAAGGGCAGCGCCAGGAAGGCCCGGCAGCGCCGCTCGATGCAGGCCAGCGTGGCGCGGAAGGCCGCTTCCACCTGGCCCTCGTCACCCACCGCCTCGGAGGGGTCTTGCAGCCCCCAGTGGGCCTTCAGCGCCGGGCCGAAGTACACCGGGCAGGCCTCGCCGGCCGCCTTGTCGCACACGGTGATGACCACATCCGGCGGGTTGTCGGCGAAGGCCTCGTTGCCCTTGCTGCGCAGCCCCCGGATGTCGATGCCCGCCTGCTGCAGGGTGGCCAGGCTGCGTGGCAACACCTGGCCCTTGGGAAAGCTGCCGGCACTCACCGCCTCGACCCCGGGCGGCGCCAGGTGGTTGAACAGGGCTTCGGACAGGATGCTGCGGCAGCTGTTGGCCGTGCACATGAACAGGACTCGCATCGATGGCTCCTGCCGCCCCGGGCGGCGATCAAAGGCTCAGGCGCAGCGCCAGGGCCGACAGCGTGATGAGCAGTACGGGCAGCGTCAGCAGGATGCCGACCTTGAAGTAGTAACCCCAGGTGATGCGCATGCCCTTGCGCTCCAGCACATGCAGCCAGAGCAGCGTGGCCAGGCTGCCGATGGGGGTGATCTTGGGGCCGAGGTCGCAGCCGATGACGTTGGCGTAGATCATCGCCTCGCGCACCACGCCCTCGGCCCCGCTGCCCTGGATCGACAGCGCGCCGATCAGCACGCTGGGCATGTTGTTCATCACCGAGGAGAGCACGGCGGAAAGCACGCCGGTGCCGAGGGCGGCGCTCCACAGCCCCTGCGCGGCGAGGCGATCCAGCACCTGGGTGAGAAGGTCCGTCAGCCCGGCGTTCTTCAGGCCATAGACCACCAGGTACATGCCGAGGGAGAACACCACCACCTGCCAGGGCGCCTCGCGCAGCACCCGCCGGGTGGCGATCCGCTGCCCGCGCGCGGCGACGGCGAACAGGATCGCCGCACAGGCGGCTGCCACGGCGCTGACCGGGATGCCAAGGGGCTCCAGGGCGAAGAGGCCGGCCAGCAGCACCAGCAGGGTCCACCCACCCACCACGAAGGTGGCGCGATCGCGGATCGCCGTCTCCGGCGCCGGCAGCGCCTCCAGGGCGTAGCGCCGGGGCAGATCACGGCGGAAGAACAGCCACAGCACCAGCAGCGTGGCGGCTACGCTGGCCAGGTTCACCGGCACCATCACCGCGGCGTACTCGCTGAAGCCCAGGTCGAAGTAGTCGGCGGAAACGATGTTCACCAGGTTGGAGACCACCAGCGGCAGGCTGGCGGTATCGGCGATGAACCCGGCCGCCATGACGAAGGCCAGCGTGGTGGCCGCCGAGAAGCGCAGCGCCAGCAGCATGGACATGACGATGGGCGTGAGGATCAGCGCCGCGCCATCGTTGGCGAACAACGACGAAACCGCGGCGCCCAGCAGCACGCAGAAGCAGAACAGGCGATGACCGCTGCCCTTGGCCCAGCGAGCCACATGCAGCGCCGCCCACTCGAAGAAACCGGCCTCATCCAGCAGCAGGCTGATGATGATGACGGCGATGAAGGTAGCGGTGGCGTTCCAGACGATGGCCCACACGACGGGGATGTCGTGCAGCGACACCGCCCCCACGCCCAGCGCGATGACCGCGCCGAGGGTGGCGCTCCAGCCCACGCCCAGGCCTTTGGGTTGCCAGATGACCAGCACCAGGGTGAAGACGAACACGGCAATGGCGACAAGCATGGACCAGGGCTCCGGCGGGCTTAGCAGCAGGCAGCCGCACGGACGGGGCGACCGTCCATGTTGTGCAGGCGCGAGGCGTTTTCCCGCAGCCACTCGGCATTGGCCTTGAGCGTCACCTGCAGCAACTCGTGCACCCACGCGGGCAGCTCCGGGTTGAGGCGGTAATACACCCACTGGCCTTGGCGGCGATCCAGCAGCAAGCCATTGCTGCGCAGTTGGGCGAGGTGGCGGCTGATCTTCGGCTGGCTGTCATCCAGGGCGCACATCAACTCGCAGACACACAGCTCGCCAAGGTGGGCGATAAGCAGCGTGGCGCGGGCACGCGTTTCATCGGCGAGGCTTTTGAAGACGTCGGTCGGGGTAATCATGGGAGGGCCAGAACATATGGGAAATCGAATATACGGATTTCCATATATCCAGGAAAGACATTTCGCCGCCCCTCCTGCACCCACCCAGTGCCGGGCACCTCGTGTTTTTCCCTGAATCTTTTTCCCGCCCACCCACTCCAACCGGGCGCAGGGATACTTCTCACCGCCCGGGCTCACGCCTGTGGCGGTTTTTTTTGCCTGCCGTTCGCAGCCGGTAAGGCCGTGGTCAACCGGGCCGCGATGCCGATCCAACCCCCGGTGTTGATCGATGTGTAGGGTGGATGACACTCTTTTCATCCACCAAACGGTGCCGCCTGGGAGCGCGGTACAGGGGCAGCCCTGCGGCCTGCTTGGCGACTGAAGTCGCCCCTACATGGGCCGCGAGCCAGCCTGTAGGTCGGGTGCAACCCGGCGTTTGGGGTGATGGGTTTCGCTGCGCTCTACGCCATCCTACGGCGCTGCCCCAACCCACGGCGCTGACCGATGTGTAGGGTGGATGGCGCTCTTTTCATCCACCAAACGGTGCCGCCTGGGAGCGCGGTGCCGGGGCAGCCCTGCGGCCTGCTTGGCGACTGAAGTCGCCCCTACATGGGCCGCGAGCCAGCCTGTAGGTCGGGTGCAACCCGGCGTTTGGGGTGATGGGTTTCGCTGCGCTCTACGCCATCCTACGGCGCTGCCCCAACCCACGGCGCTGATCGATGTGTAGGGTGGATGGCGCTCTTTCATCCACCAGGCGGTGCCGCCTGGGAGCGCGGCGCCGGGGCTGTGCATCGTGAAAATTCGCCCAGCAGAAGCGAAATTTCCCACAGACCCCGGCCGGCGCCCGGCGCTAGGTTGGATCCGTGAGCAGCCGACGCGTGAGCCACACCGGCGCCGCGCTGCCACCGCGCCCCGAAAGCCGGAGCGCGAGTACGCCCCCCCGAAGCGGGCGGCATTCGAAGCATTTCTCCGGAGTCATTGATGTTTCCTCGAATTCCCAACCAGCGTGTCCACCTGGGCGCTTTCCTGGCGGTGGCGTGCACCGCTCTCGCCGCCTGCTCCAGCCTGCCGCGCCCCGACCAGCAGGTCGCCCTGTCCCGCTACGCCGTGAACCGCGCCGTGGATGCCGACGCCACCCAGTACGCGCCCCTGGAGATGAAGGCCGCCCAGGACAAGCTGGTGCAGATGGAGCGCGCCCTGGGCGCCATGCAATACGCCGAAGCCGAGAAGCTCGCGCAGCTGGCCGAAGCCGACGCCAACCTGGCGGAGCAGAAGGCCATCGCCGTGCGTGAGACCGAGGCCCTGAAGCAAGCGCGTGACGGCATCGACGTGCTGAAGAAGGAGATGCTCGACGCGCCCTCCTCGCCGACCGCGCCCACCTCCCCCGCTGCCCAATAAGGATCGCCCATGCGCCCAGCCCTCGTTATGCCCGTTCTCTCCGTGCTCGGCCTCGCCCTTGCCGGCTGCGCCACCCCGCCGGAGAACCCCGAGCTGCTCAAGGCCCGCGAGGCCTTCTCCCAGCTCACCAGCAAGCCGGAATCCAACACCCTGGCCGCACTGCAGACCCAGGAAGCCAGCAAGGCCCTGAACGACGTCGAGGTGTATTCCGAGCTGGATCGCGAAGCCCCGGAAATCGACCACCTCGCCTACCTGGCCAACAGCAGGATCGCGCTGGCGGAGCAAACCATCATCGCCCGCAAGGCGACAGCGGACCTGAAGAAAACCGACAACGAGCGCACCCAGGTGCAGCTGGAAGTCCGCACCCAGCAGCTCAAGGCCCTGCAAGCCCTCAACGCCAAGCCCAGCGAGCGCGGCCAGGTGGTCACCTTCGGTGATGTGCTGTTCGACACCGGCAAGGCCGAGCTGAAGTACGGCAGCCAGGGCAACCTGCAACAGCTGGCCACCTTCCTCAGCGCCAACCCCGAGCGCCAGGTGCGTGTCGAAGGCTTCACCGACAGCACCGGTGGCGAGCAGCTCAACCTCAAGCTCTCCGAGCGTCGCGCGGAGTCGGTTGCCCGCGCCCTCGAACGCCTCGGCGTCGACCGCAGCCGCGTGATCACCAAGGGCTACGGCCCCGAGTTCCCGGTCAGCGACAACGGCTCCATCCAGGGCCGCCAGCTCAACCGCCGGGTGGAGGTGATCATCTCCAACGGCGCGGCCCCCGTGAGCGATCGCAGCTAACGGCAAGGCTTCACCGGGGGTGCCACCGCCGCCCCCGGTTCCCGCTTTTCATCCAAGGCCAGGGCCGGCCCGCGATGCCGGCACGCAAGGAGCACCACGCCATGCACGATGAACCGATCCACACCCTTCTCGTCGTCGACGCCCAGCCAATAGTCCGGCTGGCCATCCGCGAAGTACTGAGCGACAAAGCCTTCAATATCATCGGGGAAAGCACCCGGGGCGATAGCGCCCTGCGCATGATCAGGGCCCTGGTGCCCGACCTCGTGCTACTCGACCTCGACCTGCCCGACCTGGATGGCCTTTCCGTGCTGGCAGAGATCAGGCAGATGCCCTTCCAGGTTCCCGTGGTCGTCTTCAGCGCACTGCCCGCCGACCGCTTCGCGCGCCCCTGCAAGGAGCTCGGCGCCGCGGCCTACGTCAGCAAGAAGGCCAGCGCCGACCAGCTTGTCGCAACGCTGGTTTCGGTGGCCACGCAAAGTGACTACCTTTCCAGCATGCCGCCCGATTGAAGCCACCTCGTCCCTGCGAGCCGAGCCTTGTCGGTCACCTGCCTCAACCCATGGAAAGTCACGATGCCGCTCCCACTCCTGTGGCCCCTGCTGCTCACCTGCCTGTACCTCCCCTTCGTCACGGCAGAGGAACAGCCCGTGCTGTTCAGCCACTCCGGCGCCCAGGCCATGGCGCTGCCCTTCGATGCGGATGACCTGCGTTGGCTCCACGACAAGCAGGAACTGGTGATGGGCATCGCCCCGCCCAACTTCCACCCATTGGAGATGACCAACGCCACCCGCGACTTCGAAGGCGTGACGGCCGACTACCTCGGCCTGGTCGCGCAATCCCTCGGGCTCGCCGTGCGCCTGCGCGCCTACCCCGATCGTGAGGCAGCACTGGCTGCCCTGCAACGCGGCGAGCTGGACCTGCTCGGCAGCGTCACCCCCGAGGAAGCCGCCCGCTACAGGTTGCCGCTCACCCGGCAGTACATGGTCGACAACCCCGTGCTGGTGGCCCGGCAGGACCTGGAGCCACGCCACTGGGAGCAGCTCAAGGGCCTGCGCCTGGCGGTGCCGCGTAACTACCGCCCGCTCGATGCGCTGAAGGCGCGCTACCCGGAAGCGACCCTGCTGCCCTTCGATGCCGAGGACCAGGCCATCGCCGCCGTCGCCTTCGGCCAGGCCGACCTGATGCTCAGCAATGCCCTCTCCGCCCAGTTCCTCATCAGCAAGGCGTACTCCGACTATGTGCGGGTGCTGGGCACGCTGCCGCCGGAAGGCCATGGCTACGCCTTCGCGCTCAACCCTCGCGAACCCAGGCTCCAGCAGCTGTTCGACACCGCCCTCGAGCGCATCCCCGAAGCGCAGAATGTAAGCATCCACCGGCGCTGGGGGGATCGGCTGATGCTCGGCCTCGCCCCGCTGCAGTTCTCCGACGCGGAGAAACAGTGGATCGAGCAGCACCCGGTGGTGAAGGTCGCCGTCGCCCACTACCTCGCGCCCATCTCGTACTACGACAAGCAGGGCAATCACCTGGGCATCACCGCCGACCTGCTCACGTTGCTCGCGGCCAAGACCGGCATCAAGTTCGAGGTGACGGCCTTCGACGGCTACCAGGGCTTCTATGACGCGGCCCGGGACGGGCGCATCCAACTGGTCGCCGGCCTGTCACCGGACGGCGCCCGGGAGCGGCTGTTCCACTTCACCCGGCCCTACCTCTACTCGCCCCAGTTGCTGGTAAGCCGCGACACGGCCGATGCGCCAGGCAGCCTGGCGGCCCTGGCCGGCAAGACCCTGGCCCTGACCCGGGGCGACTCGCTGGCCGCGATGCTGGAACAGAAGTACCCCGAGATCCGTATCCACTGGGTGAAGTCCGCCCTCGAGTCCCTGGCGCTGCTCGGCGAAGGCAGCGTCGACGCCACCCTGCTTCCCGAGCTGGTGGTCAGCCACAACCTGCCACGCATCACCCGGGACAGGCTGCGCATCACCGCCGCAGCGGACCTGCCACTGGCGACCCAGGCCCTGGCCGTGCGGCGGGACGAGTTCGAACTGTTCGGCATCCTCGACAAGGCCATCCGCAGCATCCCCCCGGACACCATGACCGAGATCGACAACAACTGGCGGACCAAGGCCCCGGTCGCGACCCCGAGCTGGCATGACTACATCACGCTCATCTACCTGATCGCCGGCGGCTGTGCCCTGCTGCTGCTCATCGCCCTGGTCTGGGGCCTGTCCCTGCGCCGGCAGAATGCCCATCGCCAGCAGGCGGAACGGGCGCTGGGCGACCAGATGCGCTTCATGGAGGCGCTGATAAACGGCACCCCCAACCCCATCTACGTGCGCGACCTGGAGCGGCGCATGGTGCTGTGCAACCACAGCTACCTGCAGACCTTCGGGCGCGAGCACGGCGAGGTGATCGGCAGCACGGTCAGCAACCTGCCGGTGGAGGAACAGGCCGAGTTCGATCGCGACTTCCAGAGCATCCTCGCCGGTGGGCAACCGGTGATGAAGGACCGCGTGGTGCACATCGACGGCCGCACCCTGGCCATCTACCACTGGATGCTGCCCTTCCGGAATGCCGACGGCGATATCGTCGGCATCATCGGCGGCTGGATCGACATCAGCGAGCGCCAGCAACTGCTCGCCCAGCTGCAGGACGCCAAGGAAGCGGCCGACGAAGCCAGCCGCGCCAAAAGCACCTTCCTCGCCACCATGAGCCACGAGATCCGCACGCCCATGAGCGCCGTCATCGGCCTGCTCGAACTCGCCCTCAAGCACGCCGACCAGGGGCGCCTCGACCGCGACAGCATCGAGGTGGCCCACGGCTCGGCCCAGGGCCTGCTGGCGCTGATCGGCGACATCCTCGACATCGCCCGCATCGAAAGCGGCCGCCTCAGCCTCAGCCCCGAGCGCGCCAACCTGCGCCAACTGCTGGAATCGGTGGTGCGGGTGTTCGACGGCCTGGCCCGGCAGAAGGGCCTGCGCCTCACCCTCGACCTGGACAACAGCGCCAACGACGACCTGCTGCTGGACCCACAACGCCTCAAGCAGGTGCTCTCCAACCTCGTCAGCAACGCCATCAAGTTCACCGACCAGGGCTCGGTCAGCGTCATCGCCCGCACCGAGCCGGAGGGCGACGACTTGCGCGTACAGATCGAGGTGATCGACACCGGCATCGGCATCTCCGCCCACAACCAGCAGAAGCTCTTCCAGCCCTTCGCCCAGGCGCCCGGCAATGGCTTCAGCACCCGTTCCGGCACCGGGCTGGGCCTGATGATCTCGCGCACCCTCTGCGAAATGATGGGCGGCCAGCTGCAACTGGAAAGCGAGCTGGGCACCGGCACGCGCATCGTCATGGCGCTGCGCTTCGGCCGGCTGGAGCCCCTGGCCGCCGAGCCCCTGCGCCCCATCGAGCCCGTCGCCGAGCCGGTGTGCCAGGCCTTGAACGTGCTGGTGGTGGATGACAGCTACGCCATCCGCAAGCTGCTGAGCGACCAGCTCGCCTACCTCGGCCACCGGGTGAGCCAGGCGGAACACGGCGAACAGGGGCTGGCACTGTGGCAGCCCGGCGCCTTCGACCTGGTGATCACCGACTGCAACATGCCGATGCTCAGCGGCTACCAGCTGGCCCGGCGCATCCGCGAGCGGGAACCGGGGGAGCAGCCGACGCTGATCTGGGGCTTCACCGCCAACGCCCAGCCCGACGAACGCCAGCGCTGCCTCGATGCCGGCATGGACGATTGCCTGTTCAAACCCATCACCCTTGGCGAACTGGATGTGCGGCTGCGCACCATCGCCCCCCGCGCAACGCCGGCGCCCGAACAGGCGCCCGTCGCCCCGGCCAGGGCCTGTTTCGACGTGAAGGAACTGGAGCACTTCACCGGCGGCGATCCCGGGCTCACACGCCGCGCCCTGGAAGGCATCCTGCAAAGCCACCGCATCGACCTGCAACAGGTGCGCAGCCTGCTGCAATCCGATGGCCAGCACGGCGTCGTCGAAATGGCCCACCGCATCAGGGGCGCCGCCGACATCATCCGCGCCCACAGGCTGATCGACGCCTGCGAACGGCTGGAAGCCGCCTACCGCGACAACGCCCCCCACAGCGAGCTTCGCCAACTGCTGCAGGACCTGGAAGCCACCATGATTGAGCTGGATGAAGAGCTGCTCAGGTTGATGGCGTAAGAGCAGCTGGAAGACGGGAGCTGGAAGCCGTAGGAGCGAATTTATTCGCGATGGAATATCCGGCCGCTCGCAGCTTCGTGCCTGTTGAAAGTCTTTCGCGGCTGAAGCCGCTCCCACAGGAGGTGCCCGCAGCGGGGCCGAACAGGGTTGCGTTGGGCCTCGCTGCGCTCGGCGCCAACCTACGGCACCGCGTTCAACCCACGCCATGAAGCCAACCGCTGCGTAGGGTGGATGACGCTCTTTTCATCCACCAGGCGATCTCCCCGGAAGCACCTGCGCTGGCAACACTGCGGCCTGCCTGGCGACTGAAGTCGCCCCTGCATGAAGCGTGGTGGGGGGCACATTTCGTGGGGCGAATTCATTGGCTCTGTCGGCGTTAGCTGTTGTGGTTTTAATGCAAGCGCTAAAGCACGGCGCTTTCCGGGCATTTATGGATTTCTTCCACCTCCACTGCATGGGTTTCGCTTCGCTCGCGGAACGCCGCCCGACCCATCCTACGAAAGCCCGTGCGCACCACGTGGCGATGCGCTGGAGCGAAGAAAGTTGGAGCAGCCGCCAACGCCCCTCCAGGAGGCCGAACGCAGTCGTTGCGCCGGGGGACGAGCGGCATGGATGCCGCGAGAGGCGCGCCAGGCCATGGATGGCCCATCGCGCCGGCCCCCAGAGCGGCGATGGAGTGAGGGAACCCGACGCAGTCGGGCCGGATGATGGGGCAAGCGTTTTTGGTTCCTTTTTTGGCGATTGAAAAAAGGGACTCGCCCGGGTGGGCGAAACCAGAAGCATCACCAGAACTCGGCAATCAGCTGGGCCCAATTCTTCTAGCAACACTTAACGCAGACAGAGCCAATTCATTCGCGATGGAGCATCCCGACCACTCGCAGCCTCGTGCCTGTTGAAGGTCTTTCGCGGCTGAAGCCGCTCCCACAAAGGGGGCCCACCACGGCGCCGCACATTGCGTGGGCGCCGATGCCGCTAGAGGTACTGCGCCAGCCAATCCATCTGATAGCCGATCGCCCGGTCGAAGGCCCGGCCCTCGTAGAGGTCGTAGTGCCCGGCCTTGTCGATCACTTGCAACGCCTTGCGGGCCCGGATGCGGCCGTACAGCTCCAGGCCCTGTTCGGGCGGGTTCACCTCATCATCGCCGGCCACCACCACCAGGGTGGGCGTGACCACACGAATGGCCACATCCACCGGTTTGTAATGGGCCATCTCCCAGACGGTGAGAAAGGGGATCTTCACATCCATCTGCGGGTAGAGGGTTTTGTAGCGCTCGAAGAAGGCCCGGGATTGCGGGTCCGACATCACCTTGGGGATGGGCACGAACAGATCCTTGCGGGTATTCAACCGGCGCGCCTGCATTTTCTCCAGGGTTTCCAGGAATGCAGCCCGCTCCGCCACCGGCAGGCGGCCGGTGATCAATGCCTCGCCGTTGGCGAACGGCATCTGCAACAGCAGGCACTTCAGCGCCGCGTTGCGACTGGCGGCCACCAGGGCGTGGCAGGCGCCCAGGGAGGTGCCCCACAGGGCGATGCGCTCGGGGTTCGCCCAGGATTGCGCCTTTACCCAATCGATAACGGCCAGCACATCCACCACCTGCTGCTGCGGCACCAGGCGGCCACGTTCGCCATCACTGGCGCCAAAGCCCTGGTAATCAAAGGTCACCGCCAGCAATCCGGCATCGGCGAAGGCTTCGGCATAGGCCGGCAGGAGGATGTCCTGGATGCCGCAAAAGCCGTGGCACAGCACCACCACCGGAGACGGCCTGGCTCTGATCGAGCCATATACCCGGCCGCTCAGATGCAGGCCCGAGCTGGGGATGGAGACGCCTTCATACTGCATGGTTTGACTCCTTGTGGGTTTCAACGGGCAGCAGTCGCCCGCGCCACTTGATGGGCGGCGATGCGGTTCTGCGTGCAGTCGGCGCGATAGCGCCAGGTTCAGGGTTAGCGCCAGGGGCGCAGTGATTTACGGATGGGCGATCGGTGGCCGATACGCAAGGCGCAGCCGGCTAGACCACGCCATTGCGCTTGGCGAACTCCACCAGGCCCACCAGGCTCTGCTCGCCCACCTTCTCCTGCAGGCGCGTCTTGTAGGAGCTGACGGTCTTGTTGTTGATCAGAATCTGGTCGGCGATCTGCTTGTTGGTGTAGCCCAGGGCCAGGTAGCGCAGCACCGTCAGCTCGCGGTCCGAGAGGCTGTCGAGCACCTTGGCATCATCGCTGAGGGGCGCATTGGGGTCGTCGGTGGTCATAAAGGCATCGGGAAAGTAACGGTAACCCGCCATCACCGCCTTCACCCCGGTGGCCAGGTCAGCCATGTCCTCGCGCTTGTACACGTAGCCATGGGCGCCGGCACGCAGGCAACGGGCGGCATAGAAGCCCGGGTCCTTGCCGCTGAGCACCAGCACCCGCGGCGCCGGCTCCAGGGCCCGCAGCCGGCCGATCAGTTCCAGCCCGCCCAGGCCGGGAATGTCCAGGTCCAGCAGCACCAGCTTGGGCAGGTGCTCCCTGGCCAGGCCCAGGCCATTGAGGCCATCGGCCGCCTCCCCGACCACGGTATGGCCCTCACGCTCGAGGAGCATGCGGGCGGCCATGCGGACGATGGGGTGGTCGTCGATCACCAGGATTGTCGACACTTTTCGGTCTCCTTTTCAGCGGGTGCCATCGATCAGTCCGGCGAGATCACTACGACGGCGGACGCGGTGGATTTCCCCCCCTGTGCGCCGTCCCCCGCGTGGACCGTCACGGACAGGCCGAGATCTGCGGGGACCCCGGCCTTGACATCGATGCGTACGGGCCTGTCGCGGGCGTCTATCCCGTGAACGGTTACCTCGCCCCCTAAGTCAGGCACCCCGAAGTTCAGGAGCCCACCAGGCCCGGTCCCTGTAGCTTGAACCAGTATCGATCCGTCTTCCTTACACGTCACTACCCCGCGAACAGCCCGTGAGCGCGTAGCTCCCGGCCATGCCTCGATCAATAAGTCATCAGTTGTAGCGACGCACCGACTTGGTCCCGCAGCAGCCGACCATACGCCGACTGTGTCCACACACTCGTAATACGTCGTACGCCCCATGTTCTTGGCACGGCATGCAGCAGACCTCTGAATTATTTCTGAGGCCGCACCCCAGGGCGCCCACAACCGGTGGGTCAGTTTCCACGAGTGAGGGCGGGCATTGGTATCCTCGATTGCGCTGACTATCCCGGCGGGCGGTACCCCCCCGCCGGGGTCGGGCGTTTCGCCGGTGAGTAACCCGGTTTCAGGCACACTCATAAACGCTTCCTCTTTTTTGTTCGAATAGACACCAATTGTGGCGTAGTACCAGGCCGTCGCCTTGCCGTCCGGGCGCGCAGCGGCGTCTGCCGTTTCACACGCAGTCTGGTACGCGCAGTAAATCCCGGGGCCGCTGCCGCCGCACGGGTTGTACCCGGGCGGGCGCGGGCGCTGGCACACAAGCCGTCCCCACCCACTGGCAAATCGGGTGTCTGTTGACATATAACGGAATCCGCCGGACGTTACGACGGTGTCTCCGCTCCCGGGGTCTCCATGCGCGGTGGTTGCGGAAACGAGCAATACTACAGTCGTAATGGCCGTGCGGAGGCGTGCTCGTAGGCGTACGTCCGGGTGGAGCCCCGCGCCGGTCCAGATGTGTTTCATGTGCCTGTCTCAAGGGCGTCGAAGCGCCATCTATTCCACCGCGTCTCATACACCCGCACCCTCTCCAGGGCCTCGGCTTTGCCGAGCCCCCTGGCGATGGCTTGCTAATAAAGCCGCGCGCGTCGTTCACGGTGGTTGTGTAATGCCCGTGGGGCGATACCCACCCCATTGGGCGTAAACCATGCACCCAGCCAGTCGAACCCCCTGGCCGTTCGGCCGAGCTGGGTCTTGCCTGGGTGCACACTGAAACCGCCTTCGGCGAAGTACCCCTGCAAACGGGCGATTGCCCGCCGCAATGGCCAGCGCTTGTGGGACAGCAGCAAAAAATCATCCATATAGCGCACATAGAGAATGCCGCTGCGGCCCGCCAGGTCGCTGTCCACGTGATGCAGCAGCGTGGCGCCGATCAGCGGGCTGAGCGCGCAGCCCCTGCAGATACCGTAGCGCGGCGTATGGAACTCGCCCGCATCCTCGACGCTGTAGTGCAGGTACTGCTCGATCAACCCGATAGGCACGGGGTCGCACAAGTGGCGGCGGATAAGCGCAGCCACCTGCTCCTTGCGGATATGCCGGTAGTAGCCGCGGATATCCGTGCGGTAGACGAAGGGGTAGTCGCCGGAGCTCACCGCCTGCGCTATTTCCACAAGCACCTGCCGCCCACCATGCCCGCGCACATGGGTGCAGCGGCGGTGCAGGGGCAGTTGCTGCTGTACCTCCAGGGCCACCCACTTCAGTACCAGGGCATCCCGCGCGCTCCATTGCACCCAGCTGCGGTCTGCGCTGCGATGCACGCCCATGGGTGACAGGCGATAACGGCCAGCCAGCACCTGGTCGAACAGCGCCTGGTTGCGGTGGGACCAATGGAAGCGCAGGTCCCAGATATCCGCGTTCGGTGGCGTATGCCGGCGACGTGCACAGACCCAGTGATAGGCCTGCGCCCAGTTGCCCTCAGCGCTATTCATAGCTGACCTCGAAACTCGCCACGGCACTGAAGGTGCCGGGCGTGATGGCCGACTGCGGATCAGCGCCCAGCCGCTCGGCATAGGCCTTGAAGCGCAACAGGTTCTCGCCCTCGACGAGCGCTTGCGCCGCGCTGGGAGTGCCCAGGGGCAGGGCTTCGCCTTCGGCCGTTTCCAGGCCGATGACGATATTGCCGGCCTGGCTCCCCGGCGCCAGCGTCAGCATGCCGCGACGGTCGCTTTCATCCCCCCGGAAGGTGACCCGTACCCCGTGTTTCGCCGCCGAGATATCGCACTGCTCCAGGCGCAAGGCGAAGGCGGTGCCGGGCGTGCGCCCCTGGTCATGGAGCGACTCGAGCCGGATGTTGCCGAGGTTGACTTCACTGCGCTCGCTTTCGCTGGCGACGACGCAGGGCTTCATCACCAGTGCGCCGTGGAAGTGCATGTTCTCTTCACTGCGGGCAGTCAGGCTGAACAGCAGCATCCAGCCCAGCAGCCAGGCACGGTGGCTGGTGTCGAGCCGGGTTCGCGCGCTCATTGGTAGTCCGCCTGCAGGGTGGCCGTGGCGTCGAAGGCGCCTTCCGCCAGTTCGGCACCTGGCCGCTGCACCGGCACCGCTTCCAAGGCCGGCGGGTGGGCAGGGTCGATGGGCAGCTCGGAATCCAGCGCCAGGGGCTGGCCATCGTGCAGCAGGCGGATGCCGAGGTCTGGCAGGCTGGTCTGCACGGCGGCACGGTCGAAATCGCTGCTGGCGCCGTGGATGCTGAGCACCACGGAGCGGTCCCGGGCGCTTGCCTGGCACTCCAGCTGGTAGTCGATGAGCTTCCTGTAGTGGACGCCGTCGATGTCCTTCACCCCCAGCTGTTCGCCGAAGTCCACATCGATCATGCCGCCCTGGTTGACTACGCAGGATGGCGCTTCCACCAGGGTGCCGCGAAACTTCATGTTCTCCTCCGCCACGGCCGGCAGGGGCTTCTGGGCCAGGGTGCCGGCCAGCAACAGGGCCAGGAGCAGGCTGCTGTCCTTCATTGGTATTCCACCTTGAGCGTGGCACCGGCCGTGAACGCGCCCCCCTGCAGGCGAGCATCGTCCTGCTTCACCGGCACGGCGTAGAGCGCGGGCGTGGCCTGGTTATCGAAGGCGTGGGAACCGCTGTTGACCTCCAGCAGCTGGTCGTCGGCGTACAGGCGTATGCCCAGGCCTTCTGCCGTGGTGCGCAGCGCGGCGGAATCGAAGGCGGCAGCGGTGCCGGCGAGCGTCAAGGCCAGGCGCCGGCCTTCGGTGCCCTTGCAATCCAGCCCATAGGTGATGGGCGTGCGGTAGTTGTTGCCGTCGATCCTGGAAACCACGATTTCACCGAAATCCACTTCAATGGGCTTGTTGCCGTTGATCACGCATTGCGGCCGCTCGACCACGGTGACGATCACCCGGAAGGTGGTCGAAGCCGCCTGGGCCGGCGCGGCCACAGCCGCTGCCAGGCAGGCGCCCGCCAGGGCCAGTGCCTTGATTCGCTTCACGCCACTCTCCTTTCCCGGCCCTTGCCTGCCGGTATCAGCCTTGTTTCTCGACGGGCGTGGCCTTGCAGGTGCCGCCGTTGCAATCGAAACGCAGCTGCGGGCGGCCGCCGTAGTCATTGATGTAGGTGAGCACCGGGTTGGCACCGAGGGCGGCAGCCGGCACCTTGAGCGGGGCATTGCCGCGCGGCTCGAGCATCAGCGGCTCGAAGCCCTGCGGGGTCTCGCCGGTGGGGGTGCTGGCAGCGTCGACTACGGTCACGTAGTAAGGCGTGGGGTTGTTCACCCGGTAGCTGTCGCCTTCACGGGTGAGGGTCAGCTGCTCCTGCCAGGCGGCCGTTTCCAGGCCCTTGGCCGGCACCAGCGCCGCCGGGCGGTAGAACAGCTTGATGCGGGTTTGCAGGGCGATCTGCAGGGAGTTGGGCTTGTCGCTGCGCGGGGGGATTTCCCGCAGGTTGAAATAGAACAGGCTTTCCCGATCCTGCGGCAGCTGGGCCACGGCGGGCAGGCTTTGCACCTTGAGCTGGCTCTTGGCACCCGGTTCGATGCGCTGCAGCGGCGGCAGCACCACCAGCGGGGAATTGACCTTCTTGCCGCTGGCATCCTCCAACCAGCCCTGGGCCAGGTAGGGCAGCTGCTTGTTCTCGTTGCTGACGCTGAGGCTGACGGATTTCTGCCCGGCCTCGAACACCACGCGGGTGCGGTCCAGGGCGATGGCGGCCTGGGCCTGCTGGGCGCCCAGGGCGCAGAGCAGCAGGGAGCCAATCAGGGGAGTGAGGCTGAAGTACTTCATGGGGCGTGTCTCGGTTGAATTCATCAGTGTTGGGCCAGGGCCTGGCCGGTGCTGTGGGTCTTGGCGATAACGGCCAGCGGCACGCATTCCAGCTGCCAGGCCTGTTCGATACCCGGCAGGTGTTGCGGCAGGGTCACCTTGCAGCGCTGCTCGCCGTCCCAGCTGAGGGTCATTTCGCCACCGGGGCGGATGCCGCTGAGGTAGAGGCTGCCGGCGTCGCTGACGATGCCCACGGCCTGCTCGCGGTCGTTGGCCACGGTGGCGCCGAAGGGCGGCGCGGAGCCGTCCGGCAGGTGCACCACCACCATGGCCTTCTGCCCGGCCACGACGTCGAAGTGGCGGTAGCCGATGGCGCCTTCGGTGAGGGTCGCCTGGGTCACGGAATTGATGGCTTCGGCGTCGTCCGGCATGCCGTCGAGGTCGATGCTCAGGCGGTTGCGGTAGTAGCTGGAAATGTCTGCCACCACGGCCTTGCCGAAATGGTTGGTCTCGGTGGTTTCGCCGTAGCCCTGTACCGGTACGCCGGGCACGCCGTCGGCATCGAGCAGGATGCGGGTGCCGCCCTGTACGCCGCTCCGGTGCAGCGCCGCGCCCTGCAGGGTGGCGGTGGCGCCGCCCTGTACCGACATGGCCACGGTGGAGTAGCGGCCTTCCTGGTAGCTGGCGCTGAAGTTCATATCCGCCATGTTGCCCTGGTGGCTGAGGTAGCCGCTGGCGGAGTGGCCGCCGTCGCCGGTGCCGGCGCTCACCTGGTAGCTGTCGTGGTCGCCGATGCGGTCGTAGTAGCTGAGCTGGTGGTCGACCTGGTGGTTGCTCACCGAACTGGAGTAGCTGATGGAGCCGGCGCCGTCCCAGGGCATGGAGACCGACACGTAGTAGCTGTCGTCCTGGATGCCGTTGTAGACGCTGCGCGAGGCGGTGAACGACAGGCTGAGGTTCTTGAAGCGGCCGGCATCGAAGTAGCGCGACAGCGACAGGCTGTAGTTGTCGGTAGCCTCCTGCCCCCAGTAGGTCTGGTGGCCGTAGTTGAGGTAGGCGGAAACGCCCGCCTCGCGGAACTGCTGGTTGAACATCACGGTGTACATCTCCTTGCTGTTCTGCCAACCACGCTGGCCGTACTCCAGGGCCGAGAGGTAGTCGCTCATGGTCATGTAGTCGCGCTCGGAGAAGCGATAACCGGCGAAGGTGACCTGGCTGTCCAGCTCGTCGAAGCTCTTGGAGTAGCTGATGCGGTAGGAGCGGCCGCTGAGGCGCCCTTCCCGCTCCAGGCTGGCAGTGGACTGGGTGACGTCGAACGACAGCGCGCCGAACTGCATCAGGTCGCGGCCGACACCGATGGCCGCCGCCGTGTAGCCCTCGCCACCCAGGCCGCCGCCATAGAGCGACCAGCCATTGCTCACACCCCAGGAGAATTCGCCAGCGCCGAAGGCCGGGCCTTCCAGGTTGTGCTCCCAGTCCGAGGGGCGGCCGGCGGCGAGCTTGTAGCGCACGGTGCCGGGGCGGGTGAGATAGGGCACGTCGGCGGTGTCCATCTTGAACTCCTGCACGCTGCCGTCCTGCTCTTCCACCCGCACATCCAGCTGGCCCTGTACGGCTTCGTTGATGTCCTGGATGCGGAACGGCCCCGGGGCCACCTGGGTTTCGTACAACACCCGGCCCTGCTGGCTGACGGTGACCTTGGCGTTGGTGCGCGCCACGCCGGTGACTTCCGGCGCGTAGCCACGCAGGTTGGGCGGCAGCATGCTGTCGTCGGTGGCGAGGCTGGCCCCGGCGAAACGGAAGCTGTCGAAGATGCTGGAGCTGAGGTAGTTCACGCCCAGGGTCAGCTTGGCACCCAGGCTGGGAATGGCCCGGTAGGCGTAGTAGCGGCTCCAGTCCAGCTGCGTACCGCGCTGGCTGCCGGGGCGGTCGTCGTAGCGCGCCTGCCAGTCGGCACGGATTCGCCAGGCACCCAGGTTGGCACCGAATACGCCGTTGCCGCTGATGTCGTTGCTGTTCTGGCCGCCATCCAGGTGCTGGGACCGGGCGTTGAAGTTGTAGTCCAGCACCAGGCCGGAGATGCCGTCGTCCCAGCGAGACGGCGGGTCCCAGGTCTCGGAGCTGTATTCCAGGAAGGCCTGGGGAATTTCCACATAGAGGGCCGCCGCGCTCAGGTCGCCACGGGCGGTGGCGCCAGGCAGGCTGGCGAGGTCGAGGCACTGGCCGTCGGCCAACCATTTGAGTTGTGCGGTGGCGTCGGGCTTGAGGCCGAATTCTTCCACCAGTTCGGGGTTGAGGCAGGCCAGGCTGTCGCCCGCATCACCCTCGGCGGCGCGGAAAGCGATCTTGTGCTCTGGCAGCTCCTCCTTGTTGATGCGAACGGTCATTTCGTATTCACCCGGCATGATGTAGTTGCCCCGGGCGAACTGCCCGAGGTCGATGTTGCTGCGGTCTTCGAGGTCCAGGACTTCGGTGTTGAACTGGATGTCTTCCGCAAACGAAAAACCTGCAATGGGCCCGGTCAGAGCCGTAACCAGAAAGCCAGCCAGCGCACGAGCGAATACCGCCCCGGAGCGAGAGGAGAGCATTGCCAAAACCTTTATCTACTGTGCGAACAGCAAGAGCCTTGTGCCCTGCGACTCACTCGACCAACGGGACTGCCGCCATCTCCAACACACGGCACACAGGCCGCCCGGCTTCAGAAGTAGTCCATCTTGAAACGCAGGGTGGAGTGGTAATCACCGAATACCACCGCGCGCCCATCGGCCACGAGCCGGATCGAATAGCTCAGCACGCGATCCTCCGGAATTCGCCCCCCCTGGGAGAGAGCCACCCCCGGCCGGAAGACATTCCCCTGCCCATCCACCACCTGCAGCGCCAGCCCCTTGGCCCGCCCCTCCACCGCGAACAGCCCCTGGGCCGAGCGCCCATCGAAGGCCAGACGGAAGAAGCGCGACGCAGGCAACGCCTTGCCCGGGCTCGACAAGGTGCAGTGATCCAGCCGCAGTGAAATGGGGTTGGCCTCACTGCGCCCGCCACCCAGCCATTCGCGGGTGAGCATGCTCTTGACCTCGATGACCTGGTCGCGAGTCGGGGTGCTGATGGCACAGGCGGACTCGAGCACGGCACCACTGAGACTGACTCGCCCTTCATCCGATGCACGCACGCCACCGGCAACCAGCACGCCAAGCAGCAGCACCGCCCTGACACCTATGCACGAAAACATCCAGCACCCACACTCAGCGATTCAAGGCGGCAAAAAACAGGGCGAGGCGGGAGCACGCTCTCGCCCCGGCCCTTCACTGATAGCTCAGGCGGAAATCAGCCACGGCCTTGAAGTCGCCCGGCACGATCTTCTTACTGTCGCCATCGCCCTGCATGTAGGCACTGAACTGCAGCTGGTTGTCGCCGTTCTGCAGCGAGGCTGCTGCGGAAGGCGTACCCAGCTTCAGGGGCTTGCCGTCCAGATCCGCCAGCACGATGCCGGCGCCCTTGGCCTGACCGGTAACAGCCAGATGACCGTTGACGCCTTCCTGGCCGGTGAAGGTGGTTTGCACCGTTTTGCCGGTGGGGACGCTGCATTCGGTCAGCTTGATCTGGAAGCTCTTGGGACGCGACTTGCCGGCACCGTTGTCCGCCTGCAGGACCACATTGGAAATGGAGCCG
The DNA here is from genome assembly GCF_025685765.1 of Pseudomonas sp. PDM13. NCBI lineage: Bacteria > Pseudomonadati > Pseudomonadota > Gammaproteobacteria > Pseudomonadales > Pseudomonadaceae > Pseudomonas > Pseudomonas sp. PDM13. The sequence continues at coordinate 44,410 of NZ_JAOTQU010000014.1, forward strand.
AGCTCGACGACTTGATCGGCGGACTCCGCATCGATGGAGCAAGGCGCATCGATGATGGAGCCGGTGAAGGTCACGGTGCCGGAACCCTGGTCGGTTACCTTGCCACCAGCCCCACCGGAATCAGCCCCTTCTGCAGCGATGGCGGCACCCGAGAAAGCGCCGGCGATCATTGCGGCGAGCAGTAGTTTTTTCATTGCGTTATCTCCTTGGCTAAAGCGGGCTGAGGCAGCAGTCCCGGGGACTCGCTCTCATCCGCTGACAGGGAGAAGTTTCGGGGAGCACCCCGCTGGCGATCTGCAAGAAATTTCAGCTTTAGCGTAGGAAAATTCAGCGGGTGCGGATGAAGCGTCATCCGCCCAACGAGCATGCGGAGGCTCTAGAACAGAGCCTCCAGGGGAGATACCAGCATCACTCGTAGTGGAGGTTGAAGTAGGCCAGGATGTTGATCTTGCCGGCTGACACGTCGTTTTTCGTCTGGTAGTAGCGCGCGATCAAGGGAATCGAATGGTTACCGCCTTCGGGGCCGGAGTTGCCGAAGAGCGTCTTGTGCTCCAGCTGAATGGGCGCCTGGTCGCCATGGCCTTTGAGCAATTGCACACCCACTCCATTGGCCAGCCCCGAACCCTCGCTGTTCTTCAGCACGCTGTGGTTCAGGTCATCGCTCAACCCCGTGATCGTGTACGAAACACGTAGCTCCGGGTCGCACATCAGGGGAATGTCGAATGGCAGCGGCCGGGAGGTGGAGCCGATGCCCTTGAAGTCATTGATGTAGGAAGTGCGCAGCGCGACGTCGATGTTCTTCCTGCCCAGGCGGCAGGTGCGGATATCCAGCGTGAGCATGGTGGGGGTGAACATCAGCTCGTTGGTGAGTGCGTTGTCGTAGTAGATCTTCACCGGCTGGATGCTGAGCGAGCCATTGCTCGGCGTATCGCTGGTCTTGATCAGCTGGATCCAGAAGCGCTGCCCCGGGGCGTAGTGGTCGCGCGGAATCGGCCTGCGCTTGCGCGGGTGATGCATCAGCTCCCCCGCCATGATATCGGCCGGGGGGTTGTTGGCGTTCTGTGCCCAGCCGACCCGCACCCCGACGCCCGGCAGGTTGGTGGTGTAGACCGCTTCCAGGCCTGACACCGCGCTGGTGCCTGAGGTGAAGCCGGTCCCCACATGGTGCTGGAATAGGCCGTTGCAATCCACATAGGTTTCGCCCGAGCCGACCCAGCCATGGGTGTCATAGATCACGCCGCCCACAGGCAAGTCGCGGGGAAAGCTGAGCAACGCCGGGAAGGCGTGACGGGTCTCCCCCTTGGTCCACAGATAGCAGGACCAAGCCTCGCTGGTGAACACCAGAAGCGTGATGGAAAGAACACAACGCATGTAGCGGGACATAGCTGCACTGCCCTTCGTTTGCCAAGTGAAGGGGCCATGCTAGCGACGACACGTGATCGCCCAAATCAGTGCTGTCTCTTCCGTGCTGTAGGCCGTTCCCGAAAGGGTTAAGACTGCGCCGCATGCACGCAAAAAGCGGCACCTGTAGGCCGGACACAACCCGACAAGGTCGGTGACAGGCACTCGCGGGTTACACCCGCCCTACGCCGATCCGGGCCGCCTTTTTGTGGGAGCGGATTCATTCGCGACCAGCCTCACCGACGAACCGTTGGGCCTCGCTGCGCTCGGCGCCAACCTACGGCGCCACCCCACCCACGATGCCCACCCATGCGTAGGGTGGATGGCGCTGTTTTCATCCACCAAACCGTGCCACCGGCGAGCACATTGCGTGGGCCAGGCCTGTAGGTCGGGTGCAACCCGACAATGCCGGCACCAGGCACTCGCGGGTTACACCCGCCCTACTCCGACCCGGGCTGCCTCTTTTGTGGGAGCGGATTCACCCGCGACCAGCCTCACCGCTGGCCTCCCCCCCTCCGATTGACACCCCGTCCCCGAATCCATAACGTTGCCCCGCTGCCCAACCTGGGCAGCCGGGATTGGCGTCCCGAAGTAGGCAAGGAAGGTGCATTAGCCTCGGCTCGGCACCTGGCATGGTCGCACCCGTGTTGTTTATGGGCGGGCCGTGCAGGGCATCTTCGGATGCGCCGGTCTCCTTGTCCCGGTACGCCAACCTGCGCGGCCCACCCACCCTGATTGGCGTCAGGGCGTGGAACCCTACGTAGACGGGAGTCAACCATGACCTCACCTACCCCGCTCCACTACCACGACCCGCACCTGCCACTTCTGCGCATCTAGAAGGAGGTGGCAGCATGAACAGCGACCTCGAACATCGCCGTCTGCATTAATTGGCCGACCGCCTGGAATCACGCCTGAACACCGTACGGGTGCTCGCCGAAGTCATTCTGGACAACGCCGCCATGCGCGAAGGCATCCCCGGGCCCTACCTGGATGACTTGCGGGAGGCCGCGCTGATGGATGCGCTGATCCACCTTGCCCGCAGCAACCAGGAAGACTTCCAGCACGTGGCGAAGCTGGCGCAATTACCGTTGCGTTGAGGGTGATGGATTTGCGGCCCCTTTGCATGAGGGGCCGCTTGGGGCCGGTAGGTCGGGTGCAACTCGACATTTGCGGTGATGGGTTTCGCTGCGCTCGCGGAGCGCCGCCCGACCCATCCTACGGGCCGTGGGTGCAGCCGGCATTTTGCGCTTGAACCCTGCGCGGAGCTGATCGGGGTGTGGGGTAGATGGCGCTCTTTTCATCCACCGTGCGATGCCGCTGGGGATGCATGGCGGTGGCAGCCTCGCCCGAAAGCGAATACCTGAGGCGTAGCGACACTGCACACCCGAATCGGGTATCCGCTGAGCGAATCATTCGAACTTATCGGCATGGTCTCTGCCCACTCAGAAGGCTCGCGTGTTCTCCAGCACGTTTCCCGCGCCTCACGAGGCGCTTCTGCGAAGAGGTCCATCATGAGCATGAATCTGCAAGGCAAGAAGGTTCTATTCATCACTGCCAATTCCGGGATCGAGCGCGATGAGCTGCTCAAGCCCATGGAGGCCCTGAAGACCCAGGGGGCCAAGGTGACGCATGCGACGGTCAAGGGTGGCGAAGCCCAGACCTGGGTCCAGGACAGCGAAAAAGACGTGACGGTGAACTCGGACACGACCCTCAAGGGCCTGGACGCGATCGATTTCGACCTGCTGGTGATCCCGGGCGGTACGGTGAATGCCGATACGCTGCGCCAGGATGCAGACGCCCAACGCCTGGTGCAGGAGTTCGCCTCGGCGGGCAAGCCGGTCGCGGCGATCTGCCATGGGCCCTGGCTGCTCATCGACGCCGGCGTGGTCGACAGCAAATCACTGACGTCCTACTCCAGCGTGCGCATCGACCTGGTCAATGCAGGTGCGAACTGGGTAGATACAGAAGTAAAGGTCTGCCCGGGCAAGGGCTGGACCCTGATCACCTCGCGCAACCCCAACGACCTGCCCGCCTTCAACGCGGCCATCGGCAAGGCCCTGCAGGCGGCCTGATCGACACTACAAAGAGCGCCGCCGGGCACATCACGGCGGCGAGCCAGGGCCGCCTCTTTGTGGGAGCGGATTCATCCGCGATCAGCCTCGCCGACGAACCGTTGGGCCTCGCTGCGCTCGGCGCCAACCTACGGCGCATATCCAAACCAGGGTGCCGCCGGGAGCGCATTGCGGAGACCGTGATTGGCCTGTAGGTCGGGTGCAACCCGACGCTTGCGATGATGGGTTTCGCCGCGCTCTACACCATCCTACGGGCCATGGGTGCAGCCGGCTCTTTGTGCTTGAACCGTGCGCGGAGCTGATCGGAGTGTAGGGTGGATGACGCTCTTTTCATCCACCAAACGGTGCCACCGGCGAGCACATTGCATGGGCCGTGACTGCAAATGGCCGATAGCAGATATAGGGCGTGCAAGCGGACTGCTCTTGCCTGCTCAGCACCACATCGAGCTCTACGATGAAGTATGTGGAGGGGCTTCACATCTCGTTGGTGTTACCCGACAATTCCCGCTCTACTCCGGGGTAGTTCAGCGGTAGAACACTCGGCTCCTAACCGGGTGGGCGCTGGTTCGAATCCAGCCCCCGGACCCATTACACCGCACGGTCATGAGGACACATGTCCAGGCAAGATACCGAATCTGACGGGACACTTGGCATCGGCGCGGGTTATGCGATCTTCCAACTGTCGAAAGCGTTGATCGCTCAGGACAACAGTCTCAGTGAGGAAGCGCGCGCCAACGCAGCCGAACGGATCATGCGCTGGCAGCAGGTGATTGCGCATGCTGTACAAGGCAGTGCGCAATACGGCTCACGCACACCGTTTGTGGATATACCAGCCTGGGTGACGCTGGAAGTCAGTACCGGCGGCTTTGCCACCGGGCGTCTGCTGGCCGGTGGTGAACTGACAGAGTATGAACGCGAACTGGCTGCATCGATTCGGGGCGTCCGCGCGGGCGCTGAACGGCTTGACATCAATACGTGGCATCTCACTGATGAAGGCTTGGAAGCGCTGCAGCACCGCCTGATTAGGGGCGATTACCGGATCGATGTGCCGGAGGAAGCAGCACTACCGACCGTGGCCTGGCTGCTGGGGCGACAGCGTGCGGAGGAAGCTCGGAGGCTGATCGAAACGATCGTGCCGTTCTTCGACCGTCTGCGGTTCTTTCCGGCACCTGCGCAGGGGCTGCCGGTCTCGGCGGCAGAAGTACATGTCTTCCCTGTCGGTGAGATCAAGCAGCAGCTTGCGACGCTGCCCGCTCAATCACGCCTGGCTGTCCAGAAACAGGTCATTGAAACCCGTCTGCCACTGTACGACGCGGCCATCAGCCATTTTCTCTTGACCTACTTGGAGGAATGGCCTTGCCGGTGTTATCCGGAGGGATGGCACGAAAAGGCAGCAGAGCTTTGCACCCGCTTCGATGCCACCTGCCGCGCTGGCACTCCCTCCAGGAGCCGGGTCGTGGAGTTGTACACATTGCTCGCTCACTGCTCCCGCGCTCCGAGCACGCTGACGGGGCGCCAAGTCGGACGTATTCGTCGAATCGTCGGTGATTTCGTGCGCAAGCATGGTCTTCCCGATTCGGACGCCCATCGCGAGTACCGGTCCAGGCAGAGGTGGGAGGTGGCCGCACCTGGGCATCACCTCATCGCAGAAGCTGTGTCGGCGCGCTTGGCGCGATATCCGACTAATGCAGGAATTTCCGACTTCTCCTCCCTGTCAGAGCCGATCACCGCCGAGGAATCGGAAGCCTTCAAGCTGACAGAGGGAATCGGACTTCCAAAGGCGATCCACCGGCGCCTCGAACGTTGCCGCAGTGGGACGATCGCTGAATTGATCGATTGTGGAGTAATCACCTCAGGCGACACCATCGCCCAGGTGTTGCCCGCGATGACTGCCGAGATCCGCAGCGCCGGATTCCGTGATGCTGTACTGCGCATGCTGTATGCAGCGACGTATCGATCGTTCCGCCGTCGTCGCTCGTTACTGCTGCTGAACCTTCAGAACCAAGTCGCCCTGAACGAGTTGCCGTGGGTCGCGGCAGTAGAGGGAGACCGCCAGCTTCACGCCGGCGCGGCGGATGCCGCTCGCCAGGCGCTTGTCGAAACGTCGGCATTGACGCTCTCCGCCTTCCCGCATGCAATCCTGCCCAACAAGTTACTGCAGGAGTTCCACGCACTGGCCAAGACTGCGAAATTGGATCTTCCATTCGTGGACGAAATCGCCGCAGACATCTTCATGGGTGAGTTTTCGAACAAGTTCATTGAGGCCGCTAGACGTGCGGCCAGGCTCATAGCGGGGACCTTGTACGCCCGCTACTACGACATAGACACGGATGCGTTGGCCACGATTCCCGACAGGCCGAAATTGCAGACGCCGGAACCCTGGTGGCAGCGTTCACAAAACGGCAGCGATGCGTTGACGATCCTGAGCGCGCGTCGCGCGAAGTCCGAACTGGGCAGCTGGCATCCCGCGACCAACGGGACGATCATCGAGCAGCAACAGATCCTAACTACGCAGAATCTCGCGCCCCTCTTCTGCGAACTCGATCTGAAAATGCTGTTGCAATCACGCCTGGGGAAACTTGCTCTGACTTGCTTCGAATGGATCTGCGCACGCCAGCAAATGCGGACTGCGTGCTATCACGCGCGCCTCGTGATGCTCAAGAACACGGCTTATGCTTGGCGCCAGATGGTGTTCTATCTGTCCATGCTCGACGAGTCTGGAAGGTATTCCGCGTTCGCAGACATCGAAAACCACTTCGCAGCGCAGCCCGCAGCTTTTCGGGACAGGTTTCTGCCCGCCATGAACGGGCTGCGCTTGGCAGCCGCTGGTCACCGGCTACCTCAGAGCGAACCTACTGACGAAGGCGCTCGCGTTTTTCTCGGATGGTCTACCAATCCGCATTGGTTGTTATCGTCGTAATTGACCTGCCCGTATAAATACGGAGACAGGGTCGCTTTTGAAACCTGCTTCTGACCGATTGCAGTCGGTGACGACGGGTAGCTATCAGCCAGAAGCGGACTCTAGGCGATACGATCTAGGTGCCGGGGTTGATGTATTGCGTTTGCATGTCGAGCGACTACGCCATCAAGCTTTAGCGGCAGGCTTTAGTCGGAAGCTGACGCCCATGCGATTGAAAGCGTTCATCGCGGCGATGGCCGCTGTCAGGTCAACCAGATCCTTTTCTACAAACATCGCCGATGCTGCTGCGTAGGCTTCGTCGGATACATGTGTCTCGCTGACCCGCGTGACTTCCTCTGCCCAGGCCAATGCCGAGCGTTCCTGATCCGAGAACAAGTATTGCGCTTCATGCCATACCGGTACTAACAGCACCTTGTCTACCGACATACCTTCTTTGATCAGATCACGCGAGTGCAGATCGACGCAGTGGGCGCAGCCATTGATTTGAGACACTCTGAGAAACACCAGGTGGATCAGCGGGGCGGGCAGATTGGTAGCGGTGGTCACGAAATGATGCAGACCTCCAAGAGACTTGGCTGCACCAGGCGAAGCTTCAAACCAATTGAGGCGACTCATGAATTTCTTTTCCTTTGTTTTGAGGCAATGAAGAGAGCGCAACATGCGGATCACCGCTGCCGAGTCGATTGAGCGTTTACCCGAGCTGATCCCTGAAATCGGCTCACACATAGAGCACACGGCCCTGAGCGTTCTTGGTGTGCGGCGTCTACATGCGCTTGGAGTCAATTGTGGTCATAAGGCGGCCTATGGTATTGATCCACTCATCGCCTGAAATGTTGATCCACTTTTGAGGTGCTCATGCCATCTAACGCGACCCTGTTTGGGGCAATGGCATTACCGTGTGATAGGCCTGCTGCGGGCGTCAATCTTCAGCAGTGGCTGTATCTAGAGTTGCGCGAGGCAATGCTTTGCGGACGTTTGTCTGCGGGCAGTAAGCTTCCGGGAAGCCGGACGTTGGCCACCCACCTCGGACTTGCACGTGGGACGGTACAGGCTGCATATCAGCAGCTTTTATCGGAGGGCTATGTGGTCAGCCAAACAGGCAGTGGCACCCGCGTGTGCGTTGAACTCCCCGATGCGAAACTTCGAGCCTTTTCCCAGCAACGACGTGATGGAGGGCAAGTCCCTGTGCGGCGAACGCCGCCAGTCACGGATTGGTTGGAGCGGCTAAAAGCTGCCACTCCAGAGTTCGTCAGGCGCAAAGTCGCTCCTGGCCTTCGCCCTTTTTTCCCAATGCGTGGCGACGTTCATTCATTCCCGATTGACCTGTGGCGCAAGTTGCATATCCAGCAGATGCGCAGTTCCAAAGTGCAGACGCTGCTTGATTACGACCCCGCCGGCTTGCCGAGTTTGCGCAGTGCCATTGCCGAATATCTGGGCTCCGCTCGAGGTGTGAACGTTTCGGCGGATCAAATCGTGGTGCTCAGTAGCGTGCAACAGGGAATCGACTTATGCCTGCGCCTGCTGGCAAGGCCCGGGGGCACAGTCTGGATGGAGGATCCGGGCTATCCGATGGTACGCCAGCTTATGGCTGTCGCAGGTTGCAAGGTGGTGGACGTGCCGGTGGATCAACAGGGTATGCGTGTCGAGGATGGTATACAGGCCGCCCCCCAGGCCGAACTGGCTTATGTGACGCCGTCGCGGCAAATGCCAACAGGTTACGAACTCTCTCCCGCCAGAAGACTCGCACTGCTGCGTTGGGCCAGCGCTTGCGGGGCCTACGTCATCGAAGATGACTACGACAGCGAGTTTCGATTCATCGCCAAGCCCATTCCAGCATTACGCGCCATGGCTGGCACCGATGATTCGGTGATCCTTGCCGGTACGTTCAGCAAGTTGCTGTTTCCGTCCGCTCGCCTGGCGTATCTGGTGCTTCCGCCACATCTGGTAGACATATTCACCCGAGCAGTGGCGTTGACCTCGCGACACCCTAACAGCCTGAGTCAGGCTGTACTTGCAGCATTTTTCGAGCAAGGACATTTCGAACGACATGTCAGACGCATGCGCAAACTCTATTCACTGCGTGCTGAAGCGCTCAGTTGCGCAGCGCAGCAGTATTGGCAGGGCTTGATCGAGGTACCGGAGATTCGTGCAGGTCTGGACATCGCCTGCTCGTTGCTGGGCGGCAGCGAGGCTGAGGCGTGCCGGCGAATCGAAGAGGCCGACGTTGATGTAATGCCGCTAGCGCGGTTTTACCAAGCACCCGTATCTACCGGTTTTTTGCTGGGATTCGCTCCCTATGAGGAGCGATCCATATTTGATGCAGCGTTGGCGGTTAGAAACGCATTGGCCTAAACAAACGCTGTTGCTTTGGTCTAGAGAACTGTACGACCGTGTGGCTGTGCCTTGCCTCTGTGGATGAGATCAGCGCAGGCGTTCGCATCTCGCCGGTCTCTTGCGATAGCCCTTCCGCGATCTTGCGCAGCCAAAGGCTTCAGGAGACAACCGCCTATATCGCCATTGTCAATTCCCTGCAAAAGAACGCCTGCACTTCGGCGTACCCCGCCTCCCGTCCCACAGACAGTGACTCCACACCCTTGGCCGTACCTTCAACGGTGAAGTAATGCACGTCATTGAGACCGAAAATAGCGCGAGGCCGCTCAAACCGTGCCGTGGGTGGCGAGCCTGCAACTCGGGTGCACCCCTTCAACCTCTTCACCCGCCCTACGCCGATCCAGGGCCGCCTTTTGTGGGAGCGGATTCATCCGCGATCGCCTTCACCGACGTTGGGCCTCGCTGCGCTCGGCGCCAACCTACGACGCACACCCCAACCAGGTGCCACCGTGAGCACATGGCCTCGACCGTGATTGACCTGTAGGTCGGGTGCAACCCGACGCTTGCGATGATGGGTTTCGCTACGCTCGCGGAGCGCCGCCCGATACATCCTACGGGTATGGCTGCGGCCGGCATTTTGCGCTTGAACCGTGCGCGGAGCTGAGCGGAGTGTAGGGTGGATGGCGCTCTTTTCATCCACCAAGCGATGCCACTGGAAAGCACATTGCATGGGCCGTGGATGCGGGCGCCGGCCCGGTTGAGTCTCCAGCACACACTCGTCCGCCCTCCCCTGAACCCGCCTGTTACCCAGGTGCCCGCCGCTGGAGGCGAGCGCGCCTCGGCCCAGCCTTTCGCTTGGCTTACAGCCGGCCGCCCTCACCTAGCCTCAACGGACTGTCCAGCAACGCTGGAGAGAAGGAGCAGTTACCCAAACGGCAGTTTGCAGGGAAGGACGCGCGAACCTCTGCAAGATCAGAGCGAACAGGGACACGACATGAACGCCTATTTCAAACCGCTATGCGCCTTCGTTTTGGCAGCCCTTTGCGGTACCGCCCCGGCAGCGACATTGTTGCCGCCAAGCACGCCGTTCACGGCCTATGGCATGTTTACATTGCAGTCCGGCACCATCCCGACCACGACCTGCAACATCAGCCTTTCTGGCACAACGGGCACCAGCAACACGGCAAGCATCACCACGGTGAGCATTACCGGCACAGGCTTTTGCCCGTTCATCACCGCCTCCTGGCTGCCCTGGACCTGGACAGCGACCACCACCACGGCGGCGACCCTCTCGGGGGTCAAGCTGTTGGTCTTAGGGAAGTCCTGCACCATTTCCGCTGCGACGCTTAATGGGTCGTGGTCGAACGCCGCCAACACGCTTTCCTTCTCGCCCAACCAGTTTTTGGGCGACTGCATCCTCGGGAACCTGCGCTTCAGTCCATCGCCTATGTTCACTGTTGTGCCTTGATCGTTACCAGTGCCCGGCCCCCACTCGAACAGCGCGGCGCCGCTCACACCGCGCCATGGGTGGCGAGGTTGCGGTACTGCCCTTTGAAGTACAGCAGGGGCTGAGTGGCAGCGGCATCTGGCAGGCTCAACGCCTTCACTTCACCGATCACGATCAGGTGGTCGCCGGCAGCGTGTTCGGCGTGGATTTCGCAATCGAGCCAATGCAGGCTGCCGGCGATGATGGGGTTGCCCAGCGGCGACTCCTGCCATTCGACACCCTGCCATTTGTCCGTGCCCTTGCGCGCGAACTGGTTGGACAGGGTGGCCTGTTCACCCGAGAGGATGTTGACCAGGAAGCGACCGGCCTGGCGGATTCTGGGGTAGCTGGCCGAACTGCACATGACGCTGAACGACACCAGCGGCGGGCTCATCGACACGCTGTAGAACGACTGGCAGGTGAAGCCGACCGGCTCGCCCTCGTGATGCGAGGTGATCACCGTGATGCCGGATGCGTAGTGCCCGAGCGCTTCGCGAAAGCGGCAGGGCTCGATGGCCGTACGAGGGAGAGACATGGCAGGTCCTGGGCAATGGGTGCAGCTCGGAGGTGCAAAGGAGGGCCTGAGCGCTGACGGGCCTCTGCCCTCCCCTGCACCGCGTCCGAATTCAGTTCGGCACTAGGCCAGGAGTTCCCTGCGGACGATGTCTGCGCCGGCACTCAAGGCATTGAGCTTGCCTCGTGCAACCCGACGGGACAAAGGCGCCATGCCGCAGTTGGTGCACGGGCAGAGCTTGTCGGCATCGACGAACTGCAGGGCTTTGCGCAGGGTGTCGGCGACCTGCTCCGGGGTTTCGATAATGTCGGATGCCACGTCGATGGCGCCCACCATCACCTTCTTGCCCCGCACGAGTTCCAGCAGCTCCATGGGCACGCGGGAGTTCTGGCATTCCAGCGAAATGATGTCGAGGCTGGACGCTTGCAGCTTGGGGAAGATCTCTTCGTACTGCCGCCACTCCGACCCGAGGGTTTTCTTCCAATCGGTATTGGCCTTGATGCCGTAGCCGTAGCAGATGTGCACGGCGGTTTCGCACTTGAGCCCTTCGACGGCGCGCTCCAGGGCAGCGATGCCCCAGTCATTCACCTCATCGAAGAACACGTTGAAGGCGGGCTCGTCGAACTGAATGATGTCGACGCCGGCGGCCTCCAGCTCCTTGGCTTCCTGGTTGAGGATCTTGGCGAACTCCCAGGCCAGTTTTTCGCGGCTTTTGTAGTGGGCGTCGTACAGCGTGTCGATCATCGTCATGGGGCCTGGCAGCGCCCACTTGATGGGTTGCTGGGTCTGCTGACGCAGGAACTTGGCATCTTCAACGAAGACCGGCTTCTGCCGGCTCACAGCGCCCACGACCGTCGGCACGCTGGCGTCGTAGCGATCACGGATTCGAACCGTCTCGCGCTTCTCGAAATCAACGCCGTCGAGGTGCTCGATGAAGGTGGTGACGAAGTGCTGACGCGACTGCTCGCCGTCACTGACGATGTCGATACCGGCGTGTTGTTGTTCCTGCAACGACAGGCGCAGCGCATCCTGCTTGCCTTCGATCAACGCCTCGTCTTGCAGCTTCCAGGGGGACCAGAGCGTCTCGGGCTGTGCCAGCCAGGAGGGTTTGGGCAAGCTGCCGGCAGTCGACGTGGGGAGCAATTTTTTCACGATGGATGACCTTGTAGGTAGATGAGTCAAAGAGCGCAGCCGGCGGACCACTGCTGAAGAATGCTGTGGTACGGCTTGATGAAGTGCTCTTCGACGAACCTCCCTTGTTCGATCGCCAACCGGCTGCGCTCTTCCCGGTCGTAGACAATCCGGGTCAGCGAGTAGTCCTCGTGCTTCAGGCTCGGCTGATAGGATTTGCCCGCCGCAGAGTTCGCGTTGTAGATCTCGGGCCGGTAGATCTTCTGGAAGGTGTCCATTGTCGCGATGGTGCTGATGAGTTCGAGGTTGGTGTAATCACCCAGCAGGTCGCCAGCGAAGTAGAAGGCCAACGGCGCCACGCTGTTCGGCGGCATGAAGTAGCGCACTTTCAGCCCCATCTTCTGGAAGTACTCATCCGTCAGGGAGTACTCATCCTGCAGGTATTCGAAGCCCAGTACGGGGTGCTGGTTCTCTGTCCGGTGGTAGGTCTTGCTGCTCGAAACACTCAGGCAGATGACGGGCAGTTTCTTGAAGTGCTCGTTGTAGGCATCCGAGTTCAGAAAGCACTTGAACAGCTTCCCGTGCAGATCGCCGAAATCGTCTGGCGTGCTGAAGCCGGCCTGGCTCTTGTTGTGCTCCAGCAGCAGAACGCTGAAGTCATAGTCGCGTACGTAGGAAGAGAAGTTGTTCCCCACGATGCCTTCAGTACGCTCGCCGGTCTTGCGGTCGACGATATTGGTTTTCAGTATCTCGATCAGCGGCAGCGCATTGTCGCTGCCCGCTACATCGATATTCATTTCAACGGAAATGATTTCCAGCTCGACGGCATAACGATCGCCCTTGGGGTTGTCCCAATGCGCCAGGGCATTGAAACGGTTGTCGATCATCTTCAACGCGTTGCGCAGGTTATCCTGGCGGCTCGCACCCCTGGCCAGGTTGGCGAAGTTGGTGGTGATGCGGGTGTTTTCGGAGGGGTGGTAATGCTCGTCGAAACGAATGCTTTTAATGGCAAAGGTGAAGTCGTTGTTCATCGCAATCCGGCACCTGAATGCTTGAGAGAAACCTGAGTCTGCTCTGTACTTGCGCAGCACTTTTCAGCCTTCTTCTGGTTGTTTCCGCTCAGCGATATTTATATTCACTGAAAGTAAAACCATTCTAAGCAGCGCCATTAATTGATTGAAAATGAAATGATCTCACCCCGCCTTTAGCCCTTTTCATGACATAACCGCACCGGAATCGCCGCAGCACGTGGAATACCGACACGGCCGCGCCGCATAATCGGCCGTACCGCTTCCAGAACCCCATGAGATGACACCGCCTGCGCACCGCGACCCGACGCCCTGGGCCGTCTTCCTGATCTTCCTGCGCCTCGGGCTCACCAGCTTCGGTGGGCCGGTTGCGCACCTGGCCTATTTCCGTGACGAGTTCGTCACGCGTCGGCGCTGGCTGAGCGAGCGCAGCTACGCCGACCTGTTGGCGCTCTGCCAATTTTTGCCCGGGCCGGCCAGCAGCCAGGTGGGCATGGCGCTGGGGCTCGGCCGTTGCGGCTACCTCGGCGCACTGGCGGCCTGGGTGGGCTTCACCCTGCCATCGGCGGTGCTGCTGATGCTGCTTGCCCTGGGCATCACGGAGCATGGCGATGCCATTCCCGAGGGCGCCGTGCACGGGTTGAAGGTGGTTGCGGTGGCCGTGGTGGCGCAGGCGGTGTGGGGCATGGGACGCAACCTGTGCCCGGACGCGCCGCGCGTGGCGATCATGGCTGTGGCGGCGGGGCTCGCCCTGCTGGCGTCCCACGCCTGGAGCCAGGTGGCGATCATGCTTGCCGCCGCGGTGCTCGGGCTGCTGGTGTTCCGCCCTGCCCCGGGTGCCGCTCATGACCCGTTGCCGACGCGAATCGGCAAGCGCTCCGCTGTGCTGTGGCTGGGGCTGTTCTTCGCCCTGCTGGTGGCCTTGCCGCTGTTGAGCCGGCTCTACCCTGCCCCCTGGCTGGCCATCATCGACGCCTTCTACCGCAGCGGCGCCCTGGTGTTCGGCGGCGGCCATCTGGTGCTGCCGGTGCTGCATAACGAGGTGGTGCCGCCGGGCTGGGTCAGCGAGCCAACCTTCGTGGCCGGCTATGGAGTCGCGCAGGCGGTTCCAGGGCCGCTGTTCACCTTCGCGGCATTCCTGGGCGCGGCCATGAGCCACTTCCCGTCGCCCTGGGTGGGCGGGCTGGTTTGCCTGGCGGCGATCTTCCTCCCCGCCTTCCTGCTGGTGGCCGGCACGCTGCCGTTCTGGGAGCAGGTGCGCCACAACACCCGCATGCAGGCGGCGATGATGGGCCTCAACGCCGCCGTGGTCGGCCTGCTGCTGGCCGCCCTCTACGACCCGGTATGGACCAGCGCCATCCACCAACCGGCGGACCTCGCCCTGGCACTGGTCGCGCTGCTGGCGTTGACGTGGCTGAAGCTGCCGCCCTGGCTGGTGGTGATCGCCAGCAGCGCGGCGGGTTGGCTGCTGGCGACTCTGAGCTGAGCCACCGGGCGGTGCGAGCGCCATGCAGCGGAGGATTTTCTGCTGAACCAGTGCCGCCATGCCCTCTCTAAATCCTGTGACCATCACGCTTCGCCGCCGGGGGCATCGAGCCCTCGGCGGCTTCTTTTAACGGCATGGGACATGACGATGCTTCGGATCGCCACGTTCAATATCAACGGCATCAGGTCCCGGCTTCCCATTCTGCTCAAGTGGCTCGAGCAGGAGGCGCCAGACATCGTGTGCCTGCAAGAATTGAAGGCGGTGAGCAAGAGCTTCCCGATCATGGCCATCGAGGCAGCAGGTTATGGCGCCATCTGGAAAGGCCAGCCCTCATGGAATGGGGTGGCGATACTCGCGAAGGGCGCGAAGCCCCTGGAGATTCGGCGCCAGCTGCCCGGGGACGACGAGGACTCCCAGAGCCGCTACCTGGAATCAGCCGTACAGGGTGTGATCGTCGCCTGCCTCTACCTGCCCAACGGCAATCCACAGCCGGGGCCCAAGTTCGACTACAAGCTGGCGTGGTTCGAGCGGCTCCTCGCCCACGCCCAAAGCCTGCTCGCTACCGGGCACCCCATCGTCCTGGCCGGCGATTTCAACGTCGTGCCCACGGACCAGGACATCTACAACACCCGTTCCTGGAAGAAGGACGCCCTCCTGCAGCCGCAGAGCCGCGCCTGCTTTCAGCGCCTGCTCAAGCAAGGCTGGACCGACGCCATCCGCCACCTCTACCCGGATGAGCGCCTCTATACGTTCTGGGATTACTTCAGGGAGCACTGGCAGCGTGATGCAGGGCTGCGCATCGATCACCTGCTGCTGTCTGGCAACCTGGTTCCAAGGCTGATGGCGGGTGGCGTGGATCGCTGGGTGCGAGGGGAAGAACACGCCAGCGACCACGCGCCGACCTGGGTTTCACTGAAAAGCCAGAAGGCCTAGTGGTCAGACTGAGTCCAGCTAGCCGAGGACGCGGAATCGACCACCAGTTTCGCAAGCGGGGCTAAGCTGGTGACGGGTGATCCGCTTCTTCTGTTACGGGGTGGGTGCAGCAGTGGGCCGATCAGGATTACTGGATTGGACAACGATTGCGGTGGAGGGCGTAGTGGAGCAACGAGTCATTTACGACGGTAAGGCTTTCGTCTCTTTCAACTCAGGTACAGGGCACCAGGATGTCGAACTGGTCGATATTCTGCTGTTGGAGCTGGAAGCTGGCAGTTATGAACTGCGAAGCCCACGGCAACAGCCAGGGCACCAGGTTTTGATCACCACCCTGGAAGGCCTTACGGTCCAGGGGATCGTTCTTACACAAGGCCCAGGGCTGACGCGGCTCAAGACTCGATAAGAAGGTTCGATGATGCTCTTTCCCCAATTCAAGCAGCGTACCCATACGCGAACGCTCTTTAGCGGCGAGGCCTTCGTGAGCTTTGTTGCGCTCTCCGGTTACGAGGCCATCGTCCGTGACGATGTGGTCCTGCTCCAGCTGGAAAACGGCATCCTCGAGTTGCGCTCGAAACGGCAACAGGTGGGCTTCCGGGTACTCGTGACCGCTGATACGGGCAAGGCCTGGAAAGGCATCGTGGTCGAGCAGCGCCCCGGCATCACACGGTTCGTGTCGCGCTGAAACCACCCGGGGTGACCAGCGGCTGACCGCCTCATCAGGACCTGTGATGAACGTCCGGAACCCAATCGGAAAATACGCTTTTGTAGAAGCATGTAAGCAGGCAGCCGCTCGGCACGCCCGCTCCACTCCCCGCCCCCATGAGTAGAACGAACCGTGTTGATACGAGATGGCTTCGGGAAGCGCCTCAAGCAGGAACGGGCGCGCTTGAACTACAGCCAGCGCGAATTCAGCGAGCTGGCAGGCATCAGCCAGAACACTCAGCGCGCCTACGAAAACGGCAAGAACACCGTGAGCGTGGGCTATCTAGAAACTGCGGAGCGCCTGGGCATCAACGCCATGTACGTGCTTTCGGGGCGACTGGAGCAGGATAACTGCCTTGCCCCGGACGAGTTTCGCCTCGTCACGTCATACCGGGGCCTGTCGAAGCGAATGCAGCAGAAGCTCCAACTCATCGCGGCTGAACAATAAGCCCTGAGGGCGACTATGCCTGATCCTGGCTGGAGGCCTGCGGCATCACCCTGCAAGACGTCCAGCTATACCAGCCCCCGCCAGAAAACCCCATGCCTGAAGGGCAGCGGCGGTTGCTGGTCATCCCCTCGCATTTTCCATGAACCGGACCGAGCACTCCGGGCTCTGTTTATCGTGGAGACCGGCTAAGCCATTGAGCGAAGGGGGAGCGGAAGCATGCATGAGAACCTCACGGGAAGCGGCAATCGAGTGTTGGACGAGTTGCTCATGGCACGTGGGCCTGGCGGCCAGGAGTCCGAGGTACGTTCGGTGTGTCATGCCGAGCTGGTCAAGCACTGCGACCGTGTCTGGACCGACCCCGCCGGCAACCTGATAGGCGTCGTTCATGGCTCGTTGCACGACAGTGGAGCGATCGCCGTGGATGGGGTCCTGGTCATGGCGCATCTGGATGAGATCGCCATGGTGGTCAAGCGGGTGGAACCCGACGGCACACTGCGCGTGATTGCGCTGGGTGGAGCCAACCCGGTGAACTTCGGTGTCTGTCCGGTCGATATTCTCGTGGGTGGCTCATCATTGCCCGGCGTCCTGTCGTTCGGCTCGATGCATGTGACAGCCGACTCTCCCCAGGGCCGTGATGTGCAGACAGGAGCCGTGCAATGGAAGGATGTGCATGTCATCACCCGCCTGAGCGCGGAAGACCTGCGCAACCATGGTGTGAGGCCTGGAACCCGGGTCGTGCTTTCGCAGCACTGGCGACGTCCCTGGCGGGTGAACGATGCGATAGCCGCGCACTTCCTCGATGACCGCGCCCCGGTGGTTGCCTGCCTGGAAGCGGCAGCCCTGGTGGCCAGCAGGAAACAGGAGCTGCACCACGACGCTTACTTCGTCTTTACCACCATGGAGGAAGAGTCCAACGCCGGGGCGATGTACGCCGCACGAACCCTGCCGGCCGACATCACCATCGCCGTCGAAGTCGGCCCAGTGATGGCTGAGTACGCGACGCGGCTCAGCATCGATCCCATCATCAGCACAGGCGACATGAAGGCCTATTACACCCGAGCGGTTGCTGAACAGCTGCAGCGTGCGGCCGAGCATTGCGGTTATGACCCGCAGTACGCCCTGCTGCTCGATTTCGCATCGGATGCGAGCGCCGTGCTCTCCAGCGGCATTTGCGCCCAGGCGGGGTGCATCGCGATTCCCACCGAGAACACCCATGGCTACGAAATGATTTTGTCGGGAGCGATCAGCGCCTGCGCGCGGACCTTGTCGCAGTACCTGGTTGACCTGAAGTGAAGCGCAGTGCCGCTCCAGTCGGCTCCGGCCCCGGAGCCGACATCCGCCGGGCGAATCATTCGAACCCAATACCGAGATCAGTCGTTGGGGATGATGGAGATCTTGCCGTTCTTCTCGATGATGGCGAACTTGATCTGTTCCAGCCGCTCCAGCCCTTGTTTCTCACGGGCTGATTCGAGGATGTCCTCCACCTTCAAACGCGCGGCATTGAGGCGCCCCTGCAAGGCTACGCCGTGCTCGACCACGATGGTGGGCGAGCCTTCGAGCCACAGGTCGAACACCGGCCAGCGCCACTTCATCAACGACAACCCCACGTCGATGGCGATCAGCGTGACGATCACCAGCAACGCATTGGTGATGGAAAAGTCGTCACCCAAGAGCGCCTGCTGAGTGGCCTCGCCGATGATCAGCAGCAGAACGAAATCGAAGATCGTGAGCTCCGAAAGGGAGCGCCGCCCGGAAAACTTGAAGATCACCAGCAGGGCGAAATAGATCGCAGCGGCGCGCAGTACGGCATCCATGGCTTATATCCTCAGGGATAAATGAACTGGCTCAGGTCGACCACCTCTCCCCCGCCGTGAACGCGCGAACGGTACAGACCGACGCCGTCGGCGCGCATGCTGAAGTGGATACGAGCGTGCCCTTGGGCGTCGGGCCGCAACTGCAGGCTCATGCCAGTGCCGCGATGGGTGGCGCCTGTGGCCGGTTGCGGATGGATGCTCTCCAGCGTGCCGCCTTCGAGCATTTCGCCTTCCAGATCCAACCGCAGCGTTTCGCCCGGCGCGCCCTTGACGTCGATCACCAGGGTGCTGGTGGCACCGTTACGCAGGAAGCGCTCGTAGTCGACATGCAGTCGCCCCTGGGCACCGCTGGCTTCGACACTGCTGAGCAGGCCCTTGGAAAAGAGGCCCAGCAAGGTGAGCAGGACGACGAGCAGCAGCAGCCAACTGCCGACACGCTCCAGCACCCACAAACGGCGCTGTACCCGCATGCTTTCATGCACCGGGTGACCTCGGTCCCTGAGGTCATCGGGGCTCAGCCGAGGCATGCCCATCGTCCCGGCTCCGGGTCAGGCTGCGCTGCTTTGCAGATCCTGCTTCATGGATTTCTTCAGCGCTTCCATCTCGGCTCCAAGCTCGGCGAGTTTCTGCTTGCCCAGCAGCTTGGCGGCCTTGGGAAACATCTCGGTTTCCTCTTCCTCGATGTGGTGCTCCAGCAATTCCTTGAGCACCTTGGCGCGGCCGGCGAATTCGAGGGAAGACGGCGAGGTCTGCTTGAGGTCCGGCAGCACCAAGGAATCGACCGTACGGTGCTCCTCCTTGGCCTCGGCCGACATGATGGTCTCGTCCTTGCCGCCGGCGGCCTTGAAGGCGGGGTAGAAAATCTGTTCTTCGAGGGTGGTGTGCACCAGCAGCTCCACCTCGATCTTGCGCAGCAGCTCGGTGCGCGTCTTCACCCCGCGCTCGGTGGTGCTGCCAAGTCGTTCAAGAAGGGCTTTCACGGTGACGTGGTCCTGCTTGAGCAGTTCGATCGCATTCATGGTCATGTCCTCATCGGTTGTGGAGGCCGGTTCATGCCGGCACCTCTCATAAGAACTGACGCTTGTGTGGCGAGCTTGTTCAAGCTGTTTGAGTACTCGCAGCCTCAACCCGACTTCAGCGGGAGAGAGCCTGGATAACTGCACGGCCGATGCCGATTGCCCCTCCTTTCTTCATCCGGCCGAGGAGGCGGAAAGCGCTCTGATCAGGAAGCTGCGCAGGCTGTCCACCGCCTTGGAACCCTGCGATGCCTTGCTGCGATAGACCGCGACATCCATGGCGTCCAACGGACCGAGATCATGTTCACGCCCCAGTATCTGCAGATGCGCGGGTACGGTG
Organism: Pseudomonas sp. PDM13; assembly: GCF_025685765.1. Lineage (NCBI taxonomy): Bacteria > Pseudomonadati > Pseudomonadota > Gammaproteobacteria > Pseudomonadales > Pseudomonadaceae > Pseudomonas > Pseudomonas sp. PDM13. The sequence goes on from NZ_JAOTQU010000014.1 coordinate 64,032, forward strand.
CAGCGTGTCAGCACCGCCACTGCAATGCCGCTTTCGACCGCTGCGATCTGCCCCGCCAGGCTCGAGCTGTTGTAGACGACCTTGTAACGACGGCCCTGCAAGGCCAGGGAGTTGACTGCGCAACGACGCGCCAGGCTGGCCGACTCGTAGACGGCGATGGGCAAGGGGTCACGCCGCCATAGATCGAACTGCGCAGACCCCACCCAAACCATGGGCTCCTGAAAGAGATAGGCGCCCCGCCTGGGGTGGTCACGGGATACCAGCGCCAGGTCCAGATCGCCGCTCATCACACGTGGAATGAGCGCTGTCGATTGCTCGCAGGTCAGTTCGATTTCAACGCCACCGTGCCGCGGCGCGAAGCGCCTGAGGACAGGCGTAAGGTAGTGCGCCGCGTAGTCTTCCGCGACGCCCAGGCGGATGCTGCCGGTCAGTTCCTCGCCCCAGAAGGCGGCCTGGGTCTCGGCGTGCAGGGCCAGCATCCGACGCGCGTAGCCCAGCAACGTCTGCCCGTCCTCGGTCAGCTGGAGGTGCCGTGGCCCTCTGTTCAGCACCTGGCAGCCAAGTGCCGCCTCCAGCTTCTTGAGCTGCATGCTAACGGCGGATTGTGACCGATGCACTTCGGCGGCGGCGCTCGACAGCGAGCCCGTATCCACCGCTGCAACGAAGCACTTCAGCCAATCGATCTGTAGATCCCGAGGCGACATCTGCACCGCTCCTGCATTCGATAAACGAATAGCTGATTGCCAGAATATGCGCTTTTCGTCCAGACAAAGTCTTTGCATGATCCATGGCGCGACGCCGACGTACTCACCCGGGAGACCCCATGCACTTCGATATCTGGCTGCTCTATCTGCTGACCTGCTGCGGCATCTCGGTGGTCCCCGGTCCCAATGCGCTGCTGGTCCTTACCCATGGCGCACTCCATGGCAGCCGCAAGACGCTGTTCACGATCAGCGGTGGCGTCCTGGGCTTCATCGCCATGATCGCGTTGTGCGTGCTGGGGCTCGGGGCACTGTTGAAGGCGTCGATGCTCTGGCTGACCGTTCTCAAGGTCGTCGGTGGTGTCTACCTCATCTGGCTGGGCGTCAATCTCTGGCGCGCCGAGCCGGTGACGCTGTCGCTGGGTGACCTTTCCAACTCGAACCAATGGTCGCTATTTCGCCAGGGGCTGCTCTCCGCCATTTCCAACCCGAAGGCATTGCTGCTGTTCACGGCCTTCATCACCCCTTTCATCGATCCACAGCAGAACCTTCTGCTGCAGACGCTGGTGATGGCGCTGACTTATGCCGTGGTTGAGTTCGCCGTTGAGTTCGGTATCGCAAGCGCTGCCAACCGCGTGCGGCCTTGGCTGGCGCGGGCGGGGCGGCGCTTCAACCGGGTGTGCGGTGGCTTCTTCGTAGCCTTTGGCGCGCTGCTGCCCATCCGCTAGGGTGTTTCCCGGCAGATGCACGAATGCCTCAACGCAGCGGGACCATGAACCCGCTACTCCGGCGTCCAGTCCCAGTCGACTTCCAGCGCCTGGCCGGTCTTGAAGCTCTTGGGCACGGAGGTATGTGGCAAGCGGTGCCGCCCAACTGTCTGTGCAAGTGTGATGACGTCTCGCCTGGCCATCAGCGAGCCGACGCCAGTGCCTCACGGATTTGCTGAACGACCAAGGCTTCGATGCGTCCCTCATCTGACCCCGACGAGAAGACTGCACAGCACGCGGCTGCCTCTCCAACCGCGCATCGATAGACCGCCACCACACTGTCGGACCCACACCCGGTATGCCCGGCCAGGGTCAGGCCACCCTCGATAGCGCCTCGCATCAGCCCCAGTGCATAGCCCGGCGTGACCCAGGGACGGCCGGCAATGGGGCCACCCAGCACCCGGGTCGACTGCATGGCCTCAAGCAGGTTGGCAGGAAGCAGTGTTCCGGCGAGCAGGCGATCCAGGAGAAGGGCCGCCTGCGAAACAGGGCCGATCAGCAAGCCGTGATAGACCCAGCAAGGGTCGTAGTTCGATGCATTGCCGAGGTGCTCCCCGCTCAGTTCGGTGCGCTCCGTTGCGAAGCGAACCGCCGATATGCCGAGTGGAAGCAGAACCTGACGGCGAACGGCCTCTTCAAGCGGCAGGTCCATGGCACGTTCGATAAGCCTGGCTACCAACATGAAACCGACATTCGAGTAGCGCCAACCCGATCCAGGGCTGTACCGCAGCCGGTGGCCATCGAGGCGCTGCATCATTTCCTCCGCCGGCCATGCCGGTTCATGGCTGGCAACGGCGGCGTGGTACTCGGGAAGCTCGCCATAGTCGGCGAGGCCCGCCTCGTGGCGCAGGAGCTGGCGCAAGGTGAAGGCATTCCCGGGAAGCACGGTATCGAGTTCGAGTCGGCCGTCGCGCACCAATGTCAGGGCCGTCGCGGCCAGCACCGTTTTGGTAAAGCTCCACCAGGGCACGAGGGGCTCGGCTTGCAGGGAGGGTGTGACGGGCTGGCCGTTGAAAAAGGTGGAGATCAGCATCGAGTTCTCAATGGCTAATGGCTGGATGGTGCGGGCGCATCGAGGCGACAATATGCTACAGATCGACTATGCCGGTTCAACTGCCGCCGCTATCGGCTTCGCGAGCATCAGCTGCCTTGTTGGCTCGCACAGGGCTTCGTCATGGTGATGTACGAGAAAGACTGCCCATCGATCTTGAACATCTGCGGCACCTCTCCCACCTGGATGAAGCCTGCCTGCCGGTAGAGGGCAATGGCTGCTGCGTTGCTGCCAAGCACTTGCAGGTCGATCCACTCCAGCAGGGCTGTGGATGCAGCCCATCGCCCAGCCTGCTCGATCAGCAAAGCGCCCAGCCCACGGCGTCGGTGGGCACGGTGCACACCCATGCCCAGCAGGCAGCGATGAGTCGCGTAGCGCTCCGCGTGGCTGCGGAGGTCGATGTGCCCGGCGATCTGCCCATCCTCGGCTCGCGCGACCCAGGCCCGGCGCCAACCGGGCTCGCCGAGCGCTATCTCCAAGCCAGCGCGGAACGCCGCTTTCCGCTCAGGCGGGTAGGAAGAAGCGCTGCGCGACAAAGGCTGGAAATAGCCGACTTCCGGCGAGCCGTTCTCGCGTAGATGATCGTCGAGATAGACCATGAACGCATCGAAGTCGGCAGGTGAAACAGCATCTATCGAGTATGTCTGCATGAATGAACCGCCTGTTGGCCAAGGTGTTTCAAGAATGCCGGCTCCACTCGTTGGAGGCCCGCGTAACAGCACTGTGCTCCGAGTCCAGCAGCATGGCGACCCCACTGCCCTACCTCTGGATGGTTCTGTCATAGGCCTTTTCGTATGATGCGCGAATAGCAGATCTGGAATGTTGGCGTGAAATCATCACCTAAAGGTGTTTCATCGGGGCAGAGTGCGCAAGGCGGTGCCAAGTGGGATCTGAGCGAAGCTGTAAACCAGCTTTCGTGGGACGATCTTCGAATCATCAAGACGCTCAGCGAATGTGGCAATCGCGCCGCCACGGCCAAGAAGCTGGGGATCAACGTATCCACCGTCTCACGCCGAGTGGCTCAGCTTGAGAAGACACTCGGGATCGCCCTGTTTGATCACCGCCGCTCGGGGTACATGCTTACCGCTGAAGGCGTGGAGTTGCGGGCGCTGGCCGAGCGCGTCGAGCTGGATATCGTCAGCGTCGCGCGGCGCGTATCACGTGCAGGGCAAGGGCTGCTGGGCAAGCTCCGGATCACCACCAGTGACTCGCTGTTGCTGTATTTCCTCACCCCCATCATCGCGGACTTCAAGGCGGTCAACGAAGGGATCACGATCGAGGTTCTGGTGGGCAACCAGACCCTGAGCCTCGCCCGCGATGAGTCGGACATCGCAGTGAGAGCGACCAGGAAACCGTCGGAAAGCCTGGTGGGGCGCAAGCTCGCCACCATCGCCTGGGCACCCTATGGCAGCGTGAAAAGCGCGCCGGCTTCCACGCCCTTCGCTGAGGGCCAGGCGTGGGTGTCTTATTCCGGTGGTCTTGCCGGCCTGAAAGCAACCGCCTATGTCGACAGCAGGGTCGATGCACACTGCATCTCGTACCGCACCGACTCGGTCGCCGCAGCGGGCGTTGCGATTGCGGCGGGGCTTGGTTTCGGCTTTCTGCCTTGCATGCTGGGCGACATCACCCCTGGGTTGGTGCGCGTCGGCCCGGTGGTGCCCGAGCTCAATGACGAGCTTTGGCTGCTCACCCACCAGGACATTCGCAGGTCCTGGCGAGTCAAGGCGTTCATGACGTTCTGTGCGGCCGCAGTGGCCAACCAGAAGGCCCTGGTCGAGGGGCAACTGGCTCTCCCGGCCGAGTAGTTCCGGCCGGGAGCCTCGCTTACTGGTCGCCTCGCGAACCGATAACCGCCTTGCAGGCGATTTCGATCAATTGCGGACGCTGCGCCAGTCGGGACACGCCAATGATGTTGCTGGCGCACTGGGGGCGCTCGGTGCCATAGGCGGCTTTACGAACGCTGCCGACCACGGCGAATGCCGCATCCATGTCCAGCACGAACAGCGTCTCTTCGACGACGTCTTCGAGCGTGGCGCCATACAGGGCCAGCAGCTTGGCGATGTTGTCGTAGGTGGTGCGCATCTGCTCTCCCATCGCGGAGAAATCCCGCGGTTTCCCTTTGCTATCCAGCGGTGCCGGGGCCACCAGGTTGCCGTCTTCATCGTGGTTGAATTGGCCGGAAACATAGATGTCGTTGCCCACCTGCCTGGCCTGCGGGTAGCCGTACCCATCCTCCCAGGGAACACCCCAGTACGCGGTTTTCTGACCATTGGGACGTGAAGCTGCCATTGCACTCTCCTTGCACGGATGGACGCCTCGATCGCGTCTATTCCGGGTTGTTGGGAGGCAGATGCTAGCAGCGCGAAAGCGCCCTGAAAGGTGCATTTTTGCGCCACCAAGAGCGCAAAAATGCACAAACACGTTGCCTGACGATCCGCTAATTTGGATTCGAGTTCGGGGCCACAACCGCTTCGAGAAGGCTTGATTTCAAACGTGAAAGCGAAGCCGACGCGGCCCCGGAAATTGCGCCAAGACCCTCCGTCCACTGACAGGTAACGACAATGAACAATCCCAAAACCGAAGTCCTGACCCCTCAGAACAGCCAGCTGATCTTCATCGATCACCAACCCCAGATGGCCTTCGGCGTGCAGAGCATCGACCGGCAAACCCTGAAGAACAACACCGTGGCGCTCGCCAAGGCGGCCAGGATCTTCGACATCCCGACCACCATCACCACGGTGGAGACCGAGAGCTTCTCCGGCCACACCTACCCCGAGCTGCTGGCCGTATTCCCCGACGCCCCTCTGCTGGAGCGCACCTCGATGAACTCCTGGGACGACCAGAAGGTGCGTGATGCGCTGAAGAAGAACGGCCGCAACAAGATCATCGTCGCGGGCCTGTGGACCGAGGTGTGCAACGCAACCTTCGCGCTCTCCGCCATGCACGATGCCGACTACGAGATCTACATGGTCGCCGACGCGTCCGGCGGCACCACCAAGGAAGCGCACGACTACGCCATGCAACGCATGATCCAGGCTGGCGTGGTGCCGGTGACCTGGCAGCAGGTGCTGCTGGAGTGGCAGCGTGACTGGAAGAACCGTGACACCTACGACGCCGTCATGGCCCTGGTCCGCGAGCACTCCGGCGCCTACGGCATGGGCGTCGACTATGCGTACACCATGGTCCACAAGGCGCCTGAGCGCGTTGAACACGGCCCAACCCTCGCCCCAATCGCCGCCCCCATCTGAGCCTGCGCGCCCCCGGAATATCGGGGGCCGCCCTTTCGCCCGAATGATCCAGACGCAAGCCGACGACGTCTCGGTGGTGAGTACGGCTGCGCGCAATTCAAGGAGACCGCAAATGAACATGGCCGTGCTCGACCAGGAAACCTACGAACTCGCCATGGCGTTTCAGAACGCCCTGCAGAACGACGAGCGAGCGGAACCCGCATCCCTGCATCAAATGGGCCTGCGTCTTTGTCAGCACCTGGTCGTCCGCTACCAGGGCCAGGAAACGGACAGCCGGGAACGGGCGGCTCTGGCCCCCTGGCAGGAGCGCAAGGCCAAGCAGATTCTGGAATCGACCTGCCAGAGCAAACTGCTCATTGCGGAGGTCGCATCGCGTTGCTCCATGTCCCGAAGCCACTTCTCACGCGCCTTCAAGAAAACCACGGGTATGTCGCCGCAGGAATGGACGCTCAAGTCCCGAGTAGAACGGGCTCGGCAGCTGATTGCCGAAGGCTCGATGTCCATGTGCGAGGTGGCCTTCGAGTGCGGCTTCTCCGATCAGTCCCACTTCACCCGCACCTTCCGCAAGCTGGCTGGCGTCTCGCCAAAGCGCTGGCAGCGTAGCCAGCTGTCATCGCTTCAGGTTGCGTGAGGTTCGATCGAGAAGCCGCCGAGGGTGACCAGGCCCCGCAGAGGGTGCCTGATCACCGCCCGGTCAGAACTTGGCGCGCAGTGTCATCGAGACCGCGCGAGGGTCGCCGAAGATATTGCCGTCCTGGAAGGTGTTGATGCGCTGGAAGTACTTCTTGTTGCCCAGGTTGGTACCCAACAGGTCCGCTCAGGCCGTCGGCACCGTACCGCCATCGATCACGAACTCGGTACCGGTGATGGACGCGGCCCGCGGCGAGGCCAGGAACGCAATCAGATCGGCCACCTCTTCCGGCTTGGCGGGACGGCCCAGCGGGATGCCGCCCAGTGCATCCATGATGATCTGTTTGCCACCTTCATAGTCGGTGCCCGCCTCGTCCGCCAGACGCTCGGCCAGTGCGACCGATGCTTCGGTTTCGATCCAGCCGGGCGACACCCGCACGACCCGCACGCCGCGTGGCGACACTTCCTTGGACAGGCTCTTGCTGTAGGTGGCAAGCGCCGCCTTGGCCGCCGCATAGGCGGTGGTGGATTCGGGCAACGGCAAGCGGCTTTGGATGGAGGTCACGTGGATGATGACGCCGGCCTTGCGCTGCAGCATGTCCGGGAGCAAGGCGCGATCGAGGCGCACGGCTGGAAACAGGTTCAGATCGAGTTCGCGCTGCCACTGCGCTTCGTCCAGGGCGGCGAAGCCACCACCGGGTGCGGACGAGCCGCCCAGTACATGGACGATGACGTCGACGCCGCCCAAGCGCTCCTTGGTCGCGGCCACCAGTGCATCGCAGCCTTCAGGGGTTGCCAGGTCGGCGGCGACGAACACCTCCGGCGGCATGTCATCAGTCGCCTGGCGCGCTGCGGTCAACACCTTGGCGCCCTCCTCCAGGAACAGTTTCACGACGGCGCTGCCTACGCCCTTGGTGCCGCCGGTAATCAGAACTCGCTTGCCGCTCAGGTCCAGGTTCATGGCTTTTCTTCTCTCGTTCACAGGGTTGGATTCAACGAGAGTCATCTTGCCGCGCCGGAAATTGTTTGCTCAACTGGGACAACGATTCACGAGCCATCCCGAATATCTGGACAATCCCATGCCCGACCCGCGCGTCAGCCTCAACGAGTTGGAAGCGGTCATGGCCGTTGCACGCCGCGCTTCGTTTCGCCAGGCGGCAATCGATCTCGGGGTTTCGACCACGGCGCTTAGCCATACCATTGCCAAGCTGGAAGCCAGCCTGGAAACACGCTTCTTCAACCGCACCACACGCAGCGTGTCCCTGACCGAGGCCGGTGAGATGTTCCTCGAACAGGTCGGCCCGGCCTTGCAGGATGTACGTGCCGGGCTCGAGGCCGTGCGCTCGCACAATGCCGGGCCGTCGGGGGTGCTGCGCATCAATGCGTTCGCCAGCGCTGCCCGCGCGGCGCTGCTGCCACTGGTGCTGGAGTTCTTGCGGCGATACCCGCAGGTGCATGTGGACCTGGTGACCGAGGGGCGCCTGGTGGACATCGTTGCTGACGGATTCGACCTCGGCGTGCGGGCGGCCAACCTGGTGCCCAGCGACATGATCGTGATCTCCCTGGGCCAGCCACAACGCTATGCCGTGGTGGGCACACCCGCCTACTTCGACGCGCACGGCCGACCGCTTGCACCGGCAGACCTGCTCCAGCATCCGTGCCTGCGTATCCGCCTGCCCAATGGGGCGATCTACCCGTGGCATTTCGAACGTGATGGCGAGGTCACCCGGCTGGATGTGCACGGCCCGCTCACCCTGGACGAGCCCGGCGTGGCCAAGGCCGTCGTACAGGCCGGCATCGGCATCGGCTTCTTCATGGAGCAGGATGTCAGGGAGGAAATCGCGAGCGGCCAGTTTGAACAGGTGTTGCACGCCTGGACCCCACCGCGCGACAACCTGTGTCTGTACTACGCCAACCGCCGCAACCCGTCCGCTGCACTCAAAGCCTTCATCGCCCTGGCCCGTGCGGGCATCTAGCTTGCCGTGGGTATCAGCCAATCAACCCCAGGGTCAGCCCCTTCAAGGTTGCCGCCGCCCGGGTTGAACAGCCGAGTTTGCGAAAAATACTCTCCATGTGCGTGCGCACCGTACTCGGGCTGATGGCCAGATTGCGCGCCACTTCCTTGTTGCTGGAACCCTGGCTTATCTGCAGAAGAATGTGGCATTCACGGGGCGTAAGCAGTGTGCTTTTAGGCTGGGTGAATGTGCGTTCGCCACGGGCGGCGGCGATCACCGCGTCGCAGATTTCACCGTCGAACAGGCCGCGCTCGGCGTCCTGCTTGAGCAGCGTGGCGGCTTCACTTTCGCTGTACGCGGGGCGCCAGGGCCTGGCGCTGCGCAAGGCCACCCACGCGACGGCAGTGCCCAGCAAGCGGTTCTCGGCATCCAGCGCCTGCGCCGGTGCCCCCCGGTAGTAACCGCTGCCGTCGAGACGCTCGTAGGCATGGGCTGCGATCTCGCCCGGCACACGCAGTTCGCTGATCGACCGGGTCGCCTTCTGCGTCCAGTAAGGCACCAGGTGCACACGCTCAGTGGCGCCGTAAGGCAGCGGCCCGGCGGTATTCCACAGGTGGTTGGAAACGGCTGCCCGGCCCAGGCCATGGATCAGCGCGGCCTTGCCGATATCCGCCCGCTTGGGCTCAGCCAGCCCCCAGAGGCGCGCGGCCTCGACGGCCACCTGCGCCACCTGCCGCGAATGCCCCGCCAGCCACGGCAGCTTCAGATCGATCACGTCGCCCACCAGGCTCAGGCACACGGGACGTTCACCGCTCGAGAAATCCTGCGGGCCGGCCGTGTCGTCCAACCCGGCCAGCCAGTCCTTGGCATTACGCACCAGCAATGCCGCGAGGGCCGCCGGATAACGCCGGTCGGACTGCTCGCTGATCCACTTCAACGCCGCGTCCACGCCATGGGCGCGGCTGAGAATATCCAGGTCCCCGGCGAGCACCACCTGGTAGGCCACCTCCGGGATGTGTTCATGGGTCAAGCCCAGGGGCCGGCCGGTGCCATCAAAGGTTTCAAATACCCGGCACAACCCGTTCTCCACGGCCGCACCCAGCTCCAGGGTGTTGGCAACCTCGCCAGCCACCTCGCAATGCACCACGGCGAGCGGCGCGGCCTTGTGCACCGCGTTCATATCGTCGGCATTCAGGGTGCCGTCCAGCATCGCGCGGCGGCCGTCCACGTCGTCCCCCAGCAAGTGGGCGAAGCCATCGGCATTCGCCGTACAGCCCGACCAGCGCAGCAGCGCCACCTGCTCCACCACCGCCAGTTGCGCGCTATCGGCCTGCCCTTCCTGCGCCAGCTGCCTGGCCAGGCGAGCAACGCGGGTGGAGTGCCCCAGCGGTTGGCCCATGCTGAGGTCGCCGACCTGGGCGATGGCCGCCAGGGCGGTGTTCAAGGAAACATCGAATCGCGGCGTGCTATCCATAAAGACTCGCTGGCTCGGATAAATGACCGATACCCGCCTGGCGGGCCCGTCAGCAGACTGGAGCTCCCAACACAGGAGTCATCCCCATGAAAACAATCAAGACCCAACTGGCTACCGCCGTCCTCGCCCTGACAGCCACCTTTGGCGCGGGCATCAGCCATGCCGAGAATACCCTGCCTTCCGTGGTGATCGTACACGGCGCATTCGCCGACGGTTCGGACTGGGCCAAGGTGGTTCCCCTGCTGCAAGCCAAGGGCGTTGCGGTGACAGTCATACAGAACCCGCTCACCTCCCTCGCCGACGACGTTGCCGCCACCCAGCGTGCGCTGCGCAACCAGCCAGGCAAGGTGGTGCTGGTCGGCCATTCGTGGGGCGGCACCGTCATCAGCGAAGCCGGTGACCAGAAGAACGTCAGTGCACTGGTGTACGTGGCCGCGTTCGCACCCGACGCCGGGCAGATCAGTGGCGAACAAGGCAAAGGCGCACCGACCCCGCCCGGCATCAGCCAGATCAAGCCGGATGCCAACGGTTTTCTTTACCTGACGCCCGAAGGCATGGCCAAAGATTTCGCCCAGGACCTGCCGGCGGAACAGACCGCCATCATGACCGCGACCCAGGGGCCGATTCGCGCGTCCGCCTTCGAGGACAAAACCACGGTCGCCGCCTGGAAAACCAAGCCGTCCTGGTACGTTCTGGCCAGTGAGGATCGCATGATCCACCCGGATGTTCAGCGCTCGTCCGCCAAGCGCATCGGCGCCCAGCTGACCGAACTGCACACCAGCCATGTGCCGCAACAATCACAGCCTGGCGAAGTGGCGGCGGTCATTCTCAAGGCGGTAGACAGCGTTGCTCAGTGAGAGCGCCGCCACGGGATAACCAAACCGGCGCAGTGACCTGCGCCGGCTGGTCCATTGCAAAGTAGCCTCACGTGGCTTGTCACCAGTGACCGCGAACGGCCAGGAGCAGCCCATCGCACCCGAAGGCAGTGAGCCCGCGATTGCGGGCTTCAGGCGTCAGATCTGGGCCATCCCGCCGTCGACAAAGAGCTCGATACCGTTAATGAAACTCGCCGACTCCGAGGCGAGGAAGGCTACCGCCTTGCCGATCTCCCGGGGCTCACCCAAGCGGCCCAGCGGCACCTGGCTGGCCAGCGCGTCGAACAGACCCTGGCGCGCTTCATCGGGCACCAGATCGCCAAGGCCAGGCGTACGAACCGGGCCGGGGCTGACGACGTTGACTCTGATGCCGCGGTCCTTCAGGTCCAGCGCCCAGGAGCGGGCGAAGTTGCGCACGGCGGCCTTGCTGGCGCTGTACACGCTGAAGTTGGCGGTGCCCTGAATCGAGGTGGTGGACGAGGTCAGAATCACCGATGCGCCATCCGTCAGCAAGGGCAGCGCCTTCTGCACGGTGAACAGAACGCCACGCACATTGGTGCCGAAGATGCGGTCGAAGTGTTCTTCGGTGATCGCGCCCAAGGGCAGCATGTCGCCGCCCCCGGCATTGGCAAAGAGGATGTCCAGTCGGCCGGCGGTTTTGGCGATCTGCGCATAGACCGCATCAAGGTCGGCGAGCACCGAAGCGTCGGCGCGAATCGCCGTGGCGGCTGGGCCAATGGCCTCGACAGCGGCGTCCAGCTCGGCCTGGCGGCGGCCGGTGATGAACACCCGTGCGCCTTGCGAGGCGAGTTCCTGGGCGGCGCCAAGGCCGATGCCGCTGCTGCCGCCGGTGACCAGGGCTACTTTTCCGGTAAAGGGTTTGTTCATGGTGATCTCCGATATCCAGGGTCGAGTTTCAGGTGTGAGGGTCCTGCCTCTTTCCGGCTGACAGCGCGGCGTTCAGGTGAGGCATGGCGCTACTCTAGGGATCGTCGATTGATGGAAAAAGAGAATGCAATGGAATGACTATCCATGGCCATGGATAATCCGACCTACCCCCTACAGAGGACTTTTCATGGACCAGCTCCAGGCCATCCGCGCCTTCGCCCGCGTGGTGGAGGCCGGCAACTTCACCCGCGCCGCCGACTCGCTGAACATGCCCAATGCGACCCTGAGCAAGCTGGTGCAGGAGCTGGAAGCGCATCTGGGGGTACGCCTGCTGCAGCGCACCACGCGGCGTGTCACGGTGACGCCGGAGGGCCAGGACTACTACGGCAAGGCCACCCGTGTACTGCGAGACCTGGAAGACATCGACTCCTCCTTCAACATCGTCCGCAGCAAGCCGCGCGGCCAGCTTCGCATCGACGTCGGCGGCTCGACCGCACGGGATGTACTGGTGCCGCTGCTGCCTGACTTTCTGGCGCGCTATCCGGATATCCGCATTGACCTGGGGGTGTCCGACCGTTCTGTCGACCTGATTGGAGACAACGTTGATTGCGTGATTCGCGGCGGCGCGCTGAACGCGTCGTCGCTGGTGGCGCGAGGCCTGGGTCAGGCAACCATGGTCACATGCGCATCACCTGAGTATCTGCGTCACAACGGCATCCCCGCCTACCCGGAGGAATTGCGCAATGGTCACCGGCTGGTCAGCTACCTGTCGCCGCAGAATGGCCGGGCGCTGCCATTCCGCTTCGAGCGTGACGGCGAACGCTGCGAGCTAACACTCGAGCACCGCATCGGCATCAACGAAAGCAACGCGCACCTGGCCGCATGCGTGGCGGGCCTGGGCGTCATACAGACCTTCGCCTACGCCGCGGGCGCCGCCCTGCGCGATGGCACGCTGGTGGAAATTCTCGAAGACTGGCGACCTGCTCCCTATCCGTTCCACGTCGTGTACCCACAGAGCCGCTACGTCACCCACCGCCTGCGGGTGTTCATCGATTGGCTCGTGGAATGCATTCCGAAGAAGGTCGCCGGCTGAGTGATTACAAGCGCTCGCCTGCCATGGCTCCTAGCCGACAGCAGCACTTATCGGGCATTGGCCGAAACCAGACAGGGATCTATTTCTACCGAGACCTGACCTGCTAGATTCCCCCTCCCCTACCCTGGTGATCACCAGGCGACCCTCTCGATGAAAAGGATGTCCACATGACCGGTGTAGTGCTCGGCAAACCCAATGCTGAAACGTTGTCGGCAGCCCAGTTCAAGGCTCTGCTGGAGGAGCTGATTCAGGCGGGATATGTCCAGTTGGACCAGCTGGAGGCGGGTAGCGATGAGATGGTGGAAAGCGATCTGACCTGCAAGCGCCGCACGGACGAAGAAGAAGCGTTGATTGCGCAGTGGGAAGAACAGGATCTCTATTCCGCATTCCAGTCCATCGTGTTCACAACGCTGGACGAGGTGGTTGCCCACTACGAGAAGTACCCGATCTTCTCCATCAACTTCGAGCAGGATCTGTATGACTGGACAACAATCGAAGGCGACTACGGCTACAAGTTGGTGCTTGACCCCTCCCATCCGACCCGCGTTCTGCAGGAGCTGGTTATCGATGCCGCGAACGAAGGCAACGACCTGATCGGCTGGGAGGATGCGCCGATGGCCGAAGTCATGTACTTCGGCGTTTGTCCTTATGGCCTGTTTATCGACGTGCAATGCTGCCCGCCGGATATGGACAAAACCATCCCCGAACAACCTCGCTATGCGCAGATCCGCACACTGCTTACTCGCGTTCTTGGCGTTGAGCCTCAGATCTACACCATGGATGAGGCCTGATGCAGCGCTAGGGACGACGACATGGAGGTTTGCGTTTCGCTGGCATTGTCCCAGTCCATGCCGAAACAACAGTGGGCGTAAGCGTTGCTGTCGGTAGCCAGGGACGGGTTATTTTCTCCACGCTAACTCCCCGCTATTGGTCCATTGCAGGCATTCACGATAGGAAGCTTTCGGCCAGAAGCGGCCTCTCGGAAAGGTTGGTAGCCAGCCCCGCCCGGCCTGCGGGCGGGGTCAGGTTCGGTTCATGCCGCCCCTTGAAGTTAAGAACCCGGACAACTTATGGCGCCTCGGACTCAGCGGCTAAGAGTGTTCCTGCTTCCTGTAGGTGCTTGCGGAATCGGATGGCATAGTCCTCTTTGACGGCTGCCTGAACACTGGGACGGCTAGCCAGGGCGAGCCGCCAGTCGGCTACTCGATTCAGACCCGCGAACAAGGGATGACTTGGCGCGAATTCAAGTATGTCGAAGTAGCGAAACACCGGAGCCATGGCGATGTCGACCATGCTGAGGTCCTCTCCGGCGAAATAAGGGCCGTCCGACATTTCGCTGTCGAATCGCTCCAGCTTTCCTCGCAAGGCCGCTGATTTGCCGAGGGCTACCTGCTGCTCGGAGGCATTCAGAAATCCCCATGCGTCGGCCAGCGCGGCAGAGGCGAACTCGACCCATGCACGGTGTTGTGCGCGAGTCAGTGCATTGATTGGATGCAGCGCGGGTTCAGGGAAGACGTCCTCCAGGTATTCGCAGATGGCGACGCTCTCGAATAGAACGGACTCGCCCACAATGTCGTTTGACACCTTGAGCAGCGGAACCTTGCCGGTTGGCGAGATGGCCAGAAACCAGTCGGGCCTGTTGCGCAGATCGATGTCGGTTCGCTGAACGGCAACGCCTTTTTCGAGCAATGCGATGGCCACTCGCTGAACGAATGGACACAAATGGTGGCTGACGAGTGTTAAAGATGACTGGTGCATTGGCATACCTACCAGGAAATAATCAAAGCCCGCTGCCACGCATGGCGCGGGCCGTATCGACGCAGGACCCCTTAGAGTGAGCGGCCGCCGTCGACGATGATTTCCGAACCAACCGTCCAGCGAGACTCGTCCGAAGCCAGGTACAGCACGGCCTTGGCCACTTCTTCGGGCGTGCCGAAGCGGCCGAAAGGGATGGTTGCAACGATGTCTTTATTGACCTGCTCGCGGTAGGCATCGGGAATCCCGAGCTTGTCGTAGAGCGGAGTATCGACAGGGCCGGGACTGACGGCGTTGACCCGAATACCGCGTGGGAGCAATTCGCTCGAAAGCGTCTTTGCCATGTTCAGGAAAGCCGCCTTTGTCGCGCCATATACAGATGAATGGGCAGCGCCGATGTGTGCATTGACCGAAGTATTCAGAACGACTGACGCAGGGTTAGCGAAGACCGGCAGCAGCGCCTGCATCAGGAAGTACGGCCCCTTGACGTTGATGTCGAAGGAACGATCGAACATTTCTTCCGTCCACGCTTCGATTGGCAGCCAAACGGATACGCCAGCATTGAGAAAGGCCACATCGAGTTGGCCGTAGTGAGCTTGAACGGCCTGCGCCAGTTCCTTCTGTGCGGTGATGTCGGCTGAGTCGGCACGCAGCACCAGGACCTCGCGGCCAAGCTCTGCCTGGGCGTTGGCGATGGACTCCGGATTGACACCCGTGACGATCACACGGGCACCCTCGGCGAGGAATTGCTTGGCCGTTTCCAGGCCAATGCCGCTGGTGCCACCGGTGATGAGTGTGCGTTTGCCTTGTAGTCGGGACATGTAAGGTTTCCTTTCGGTTATCACGGTCAGTCGAAGGACTGACCTGCCTGAGGGAAACTATGTATTCATGCCATCTGATTGATAAGATTGTTTATCCGAATACATTTCATGCTCTGAATGCATGAATTGGAGCGTTGAATGGATCGGCTTCTGCTGATGACCTGCTTTGTTCGTGCCGTCGAGACTGGAAGCTTCTCGGCGGCGGGGCGCGACCTAGGACTGGGGCAGCCCAATGTCAGTCGTTATATCGCGGCCCTGGAAGATCATTTGCAAACCCGGCTGCTTCATCGCTCCACGCGCAAGCTTGCCCTTACGCCTGAGGGCGAGCGCTATTACGCTGACGCCCGGCGTATTCTCGATGCCGTCGATGAGTCGGAATCATCATTCAGAGACAACGTCGCCCCGTCCGGATTGTTGCGCGTCGCCTGCCCAACTGCACTCGCCCATACATTCGTGGTACCGCATATACCTATTTTTCTGGAGCGCTATCCCGACTTGACGCTCGAACTGCAGGTCAATGATCGCTACGTGAATTTGGTCGACGAAGGCGCTGAGCTGGCAATCCGCATCGGGAATCTGGAAGACAGCGCCATGCGTGCCAGGCCGCTGGCTTGGTTCGAGCGCGTGTGTGTTGCCAGCAAGGGCTACTTGGCCAAACGCGGGGTGCCCATTACGCCCTCTGATCTGAGAACGCACGATTGCCTGATCTACACCCTGCTGTCGACAGGCACCACATGGCGTTTTCGGGGTATCGATGTTCCCGTTTCCGGCAGGCTTCGGGTCAATTCACCCGAGGCCATACGAGAGTGCGTCAATGCTGGGCTGGGGATCGCGCAGGGGCCTGAATGGCTTTATGAGGATGGGCTGAAAAATGGCAATCTGCAGCTCTTGCTGAGGGACTACGCGGCTCCGCCTGTGCCCGTTCAAGTCGTATACCTGGCTGCCCGGCTCCTTCCCAAAAGGGCCATCGTCTTCATGGACTTCATCGCCGAGGTGTTTGCAAAAAGCTCTGCATTTAGTGCTTCCCCCAGACCGCCACGTTTGCAGTAGCACACTATCTGCCTGGGGCAGCTGGGCCTTGAGGTCTCACAATCCGGGCATCGTTGCATCCTTGCAGGGCCACGCTGAACTACCCCGAGTTTCAAAGAGCCACCTTGTGTCTGGAAGGCTGCTTCTGGCCGCAAGCAGCCTGCAGCAACACAGGCCTTCGACCAGAAGAAGAGCCACAACCCCACCCGCTTTGACTAGGCCACCACCAACCCACGCACCCGCGCCACCAGCGCCTCGAGGGTGAAGGGCTTGGTCAGCACCTCCATCCCCGGGCCGAGGTAGCTGGGCTCGAAGACGGCGTTTTCGGCGTAGCCGGTGATGAACAGCGTCTTCAGGCCGGGGCGGATCTCCCGCCCGGCGTCCGCCATCTGCCGGCCATTCATGCCGCCGGGCAAACCGACGTCGGTGATCAGCAGGTCGATGTGCACATCCGAGCGCAGCACCTTGAGGCCGGCCAGGCTGTCGGCCGCTTCGATCAGGGTGTAGCCCAGGTCGCCCAGCGCCTCTGTCAGTAGCATGCGCACCGACGGCTCGTCGTCGACCACCAGGATGGTTTCGCCGGTTTCGGCACAGGCGGAAGGGTTGCCGGGCGTCTCGGCCTCCTCCCCGCCTGCATCGCCGTGATAGCGCGGCAGGTAGATGCTGACGGTGGAGCCCCGACTCGGCGTCGAGTGGATGCGCACCTGCCCGCCGGATTGCTGGGCGAAGCCGTAGATCATCGACAAGCCGAGGCCGGTGCCCTGGCCGATGGGTTTGGTGGTGAAGAACGGGTCGAAGGCCTTGGCGATGGTTTCCGCCGTCATGCCGATGCCGTTGTCGGTCACCGACAGGCACAGGTATTCGCCCTCGGGGAGGTCGAGTACGCGGGCGGCCCTCGGGTCCAGCATCAGGTTGGTGGTTTCTACCCTGATGGAGCCGCCCTCGGGCATGGCATCGCGGGCGTTGAGGCAGAGGTTGAGCAGCGCGTTCTCCAACTGGCTCGCGTCCACCAGCGCACGCCACAGGCCGGCCGCGCCGGAGGTATCGACACGGATGCTGGGCCCCACGGTGCGCTGGATCAGCTCGGTCATCCCGGCAATCAGCAGGTTAACGTCGGTGGCCCGCGGAGCCAGCGTCTGCCGCCGGGAGAAGGCCAGGAGCCGGTGGGTCAGGGCCGCTGCCCGCTTGGCCGCGCCCTGGGCGGTGCCGATGTATTTCTCGATGTCCTGCCAGCGCCCCTGGGCGATGCGCAGGCCCATCAGGTCGAGGGCGCCGGAGATGCCCGCCAGCAGGTTGTTGAAGTCGTGGGCCAGGCCGCCGGTGAGTTGGCCCACGGCCTCCATCTTCTGCGACTGCCGCAGTTTTTCCTCGGCCTGCATCAGCTCGGCCGAGCGCTCGGCGACACGCAGTTCCAGGGTGTCGTTGAAGGCGCGCAGGGCGGCAATCGCCCGGTCGCGCTCGGCCTCGACGGCACGGCGCCCTTCGACGTCGATGAGCACGCCGGGGAAGTTGAGCGGGCTGCCGTCATCGGCCAGCTCCACGCGCCCGTTCGCTTCGATCCAGTAGTAGTTGCCGTCCCTGCGGCGGACCCGGTACTGGTGAGCGTAGGCGCCGCCACGGCCGATGACCTCGTCTATCGCCGCGATCAGGCCTTCGCGGTCCTCGGGGTGCACGGTGGCGATGACCTGTTCGAGGGCCAGGCCCTCGCGGCCCAGCGCCGGGTCCAGGCCGAAGGATTCGGCGAAGGGCTTGTCGACGGTGAAGCTGTCGGTGGGCAGGTGCCAGTGCCAGGTGCCGATGATGGCGCCGGCCGCCAGAGCCAGTTGCACACGCTCGCCGTTCTCGCGGGCCTGGGCCTCGCTGATGCGCAGGCGCTCCTCGGCATCACGCCGCTGGGTGACGTCACTGAAGATGATCGCGATCTGCCGCTCGGCCGGCTCGCCGATCCGCACTGCGCGCACGTCGAACCAGCGCTCGAAGGCCTTGGCGTAGCTTTCGAAGTTGGCCGGCTCGCCGGTCTTGGCCACATGCCCGTAGGTTTCGAACCAGAAGCGTTCGAGGTCGGGGGCGAATTCGGTGACCCACTTGCCGCGCAGGTTCACACCCGACTCGCGCTCGAACGCCGCGTTGGCTTCGACGAAGCGATAGTCAACCGGCTCGTCGTTCTCGTCGAACTTCACCTGCACGATGGCGAAGGCCGCCTCGGTGGTTTCCAGCACCGTTCTGAAACGCTCCTCGCTGCGCAGCAACGCCGCCTCGGCGGTGCGCACCTTGGTGCGGTCCAGCATCGCGCCGATCATGCGCAGCGCTCGGCCTTGCGTATCGCGGATCACATGGCCGCGGTCGAGCACCTCGGCGTAGGAGCCATCGTGGCAGCGGAAGCGGTAACCGTCCGACCAGGCCGTGCCGGTGCCGTCGATCACCGAGTGGATGGAAGCGCTGATGCGCTCCCGGTCATCGGGGTGGATCTGCGCGATCCACCAATCGCCCGTCGGCTCGACGCTGCTGGTAGGGTGGCCGTAGGCATGCTCCAGGGCGTCGTTCCACAGCACGTGGTTGGCGAGCAGATCCCAGTCCCAGATGGCGTCGTTGGTGGCCTTGGCGGCCAGGCGGTAACGCTCCAGGGTTTCGTCCCGCGCGAGTTCGGCGGGTTGCCGCGTACCCGCCTGCGCCGCATCCAGCGCGGCGCGCAGGCGGGTGACCTCGGCCTGCAGTTCTTCTCGGGTCAGGTTGTTCAGGATCCGGTACTCGCGTGTGGTGTTGGATGGACGGAGGGATCGCATCGGATGTGCCTGCATCAGACCAAAATCCAGGCCGGTTTGCACGGGCCTGCAGCGCATCGTGCGAGGTATTTTCGCGCTCCCTGACGGCACTGCTGCCAGCACGGGGCGGCCGTGCCGCTGAAGGTTTGGCGCATTGCGCGCGCACAAATCGGCCAGGCCGTTGTCTCTAGTTGCTCGGACTCCCAGGGTGCCCCATGCCTCTCGTCAAAGAACCCACCTGCAAGGCCCAGCGCCAGCCCCAGCAAAGCCGTGGCGAGCAGCGCGTCACGGCCATCCTGGAGGCCTGCGAGCGGCTGTTGGTGGAGGAAGGCGAGGCGGCGCTCGGCATGCACCGGATCGCGGCGGAAGCGGAGACCTCCATCGGCTCGCTCTACCACTTCTTCCCGAACAAGCAGAGCATGCTCCTCGCCCTTTCCGAGCGCCACGAGCTGGCCATCCAGGCGGTCGCCGAGGAGATCGGTCGCATCGACGACGCCACCTGGCAAGGCGCTAGCGCGGAGCGACTGATCACCCTGCTGGTGAAGCCGCTGCTGGACTACGTGGCGCAGAACCCGGTGCTGCTGTCCCTGATCCGATTCGACAGGGCGGCGGGCAAGTCCCCCACCGACACCCCCGTCCAGCCCCTGCTGCAGGCCTTGTGCATACGCATCCTGGCGCTGCGCCTGCCGGCCACCGACGAGCGCGCCAGGAAGGCCTATGCGGCCACCCTGCTCGGCCTGCCCCTGGGCCTGGTGACCGACCTGATGGTGGATTACGACAAGGACATGCGGGCTGCGGTGCTGCACGAGGAAATCCCCCGGGCGCTCACCGCCTACATCCAGGCCATCGAGGCGAGCCAGGGGCGCGACGCCCCCTGAGGTGCCGGGCGCCCGCAGGCGCCCCGCCCGTCACAGCCAGGTGGACAGGGTGACCGAGCCGAACTGGTCGTGCTCCTGCTGGGTCTTGAACTCATGGCTGCGCCAGACGTTGGCGAACGACAGCTGCCAGCGGTCCCACAGCATGGCGAACCCCAGTTGGGCGTCGCCCACCCACTTCTCGCGGTCCACGGAGTGGCTGTCCTTGAAGGTGTTGCCGTCCAGCAGCATGTTGTGGGCCATGAAGCGCCCTTCGAGGTTGGCGAATACGAACCAGCCGAAGCCTTCACCGGGCTTGAAGTACTGCGCGCCGCTGGGCGCCGGCGTGACGGCGGGCTGGCTCAGGCTGCGCGAAAGCCCCTGGCCGAAGCGCACGCCCGCGCCGGTGGAAGCGTAGGTGTAGAGGTTGCCCACCGCGCCCCCGACGCTGGGGCCATATTCCAGCTCCAGGCCACCCAGCTGATGCTGCAGCCACCAGCGTTTCTCGTAGCCCAGGTTGACGAAGGGTTCGTTCTCCAACTGGTTGTCCCAGCCCTCCGGCGCATCGCTGCCGGTGACCTTGTGCACCGCTCGCTGCAACCGCTTGCCGCCCGCGCCCTGGCCGACCAGGCCGGCATCGAGGGTGAAGGTGTCGCTCACGCGCAGCCCTTCCCACTGCTCATCGGCGAACAGCGTCACCCCGCCGAACACCAGCCCGGCGTAGGGGCGGTCCTGCTCCTGCAGTTCGGCGGTCTCGATCTCCTCGGGGGTGTAGAGCTGGTGGCCGAAGCGGTAGGCGGCGTAGCTCAGGTCGCTGGTGGACCAGCCGGGCAGCACGCCTGCCAGGTTGCGCGTCCAGTGCGCCTGCTCGGGTTCGAAAGCCAAGGAGCCCTCGATCCCGTTGGTGTAGTGGCCGTCCTGGCCACCGGTGAATACATCGTTTTCGACCTTCAGCGAAAAGACTTCGGCGTTCACGCCGCTGGCAACTAGCAGGGAAGTGACGAACATCGCGCCGATAGCGGAGGCTTTCATGGGTGGCTCCAGGTTGTTTTTAGTGGCTTCCGAGGGGCAGGCGGCCGGGCCGCATGACTAAGAAAGCCGGCGCGAAAAACCGTTCAACAAAAATAGACGATGGATTCTAGTTTCCGGCCAAGGCCAGGCCGTGCGCGCCTTGCAGCGCTCCAAGCCCCGCCGCCCCGCCCGTCACCCCAGGGCGGGCAGGGCTGAACCGTACCCGCTCACGGGCCTCCAATGCACCAGGAACGCAGTGGAGACCAGCATGATCAGCTATCACGGGCAGGCCATCGTTTCCTTCAGCGGGCGTGCGGGCCAGATGCTCGGCATCCAGAGCCGGCGAACCGAAATCGGGCTCGAAGAAACCGCCCCGGGCGTCTTCAATCTCACCTGTGGGCTGAACCTCAGGGGTGCTGAAGAGGTTCGCATCACGCTGCCCGAGCGGCAGCACATCAGCGGCACGGTGGCCGCACAGGAAGGCCAGGTCGTGACCCTGGTGGCAACCGGGCAGGAAACCACGCCCAGCCGCCCCGAGCAGGCCAGGCACCAGGAGCAACGTGGATAGCGCAGGCAGCGCTGCCAGCAAGGAGGAGCTGCAGATGACCAGGTACGAAGGACAAGCCATCCTCACCTACACGGGAACCCATGGCGAGCTTGCCGGCACCTTCCAGCGCCGAACGCGCATCCTCCTGAAGCGAACGGCACCCGGCGTCTACGACATCACCTGCGGCGCCGACCTCAGGCAGGCCGGCGAGGTGACGGTGACCCTGCCCAACGGCCAAACCTACAAGGGCAAGGTGCTCTGCCAGACGGGCCAGACCGCGACCCTGGTGACCTCGAGCGATGAGCCGGCCTACCGCGGCTTGGGCGGGTTGCTGGGGTGAGGCCCGAACTCATCCGCTGATGCCGATCACCCTTCCACCTGCGGCGTGCAGAACCACGCCGCATCGGAGGCTTATGTCGGCCTGGAGCCTCGGGGCTCACGTCGCTGAAGCCAAGCGTTTGAACCATCAAGGCGTAACGGCTTCACCCCGGAAGCGTTGCAGCTCTTCACGGGTCACCTTGCGGTCACCGTCGCTGTCGGCCAGCAGCATCATGTCGACCGAGGCCTTTACATACTCCTGTTCGGTCACCTTGCCGTCGTGGTTGCCGTCCCAGTACTCCAGGGTCTTCTGTGAAACCGACGCCAGCACCTCGGCGGGCCAGACCATGTCGGGCCCACTCTCGGCAGCAGTGTAGGCGGCGATTTCGTCCACCTTGAGCACGCCGTCGCCATTGCTGTCCATGGCGCGGAAGGTCGTGGGGGCGGCAGCCTGGGCTTCCGCCACGGACAGCGCGCCATCGCCGTCGGTGTCTTCCGAGCGGAAGATCTCATCCACCGAGGCCGCCGCGACATGGGTGGCGGCCAGCGCGAACAGCAGGCCGGCGGAGAACATCCGGGTGAGCGATGGCATATGCAACTCCCTGTAGAAAACGGCGGCGACTCGTGCAGGCGCCCTCCCCGCACGAAGAACAAAGGCTGGGAATCTAGAAGTGGCGGGATAGGGGGTCAATTAGCACATGCGCACTAGCGCACGGCTCACGCGTTGCGAACGATCTCGTCCCAGGCCGTGGGGTTCGGGAACAGCTCCTCGAGAAAGCCGACGAAGGCCTTGACGTTGGGGCTGCCCCGCCGGCTTTCCGGCCACAGCGCGGTGATGGAGGAACGGTCCACCGCGAACTCGGGAAACAGCGGCGTCAACTCGCCACGGGCCACATAGGGCGCCGCCACATAGGTGGGTGAAATGCCGATTCCGCCACCCGCCGCGACCACTGCGGCGACCGCATCGCTGGCGTCGATGACGATGGCCGCATCCGGCACCAGCTCGACCACCTTGCCGTCCACGCTGAAAGGCCAGCGCAATGCCTGGCCCGAGCTCTGGTAGCGGAAGTTCACGCAATCGTGGTTCGCCAGGTCCCTGAGCTCCAGCGGCGTGCCGCGCCTGGCCAGGTAGGCCGGTGAGGCGAAGGCGGCGATGCGATGGGGGCCAAGGGTTTTCGAGATCAGCCGCGAGTCCACCGGGTTGCCCACGCGCACCGCGACGTCGATGCCCTGTTCGATGATGTCGGCATAGGGGTCGCCCAGGCGCAGGTCGATGGCGAGCTTGGGGTAGCGCTGGCGAAACCTGGGGATGGCCGGCGCCAGGATATTCAGGCCTATGGGCGGCGGCGCGGTGACCTTCAGGGTGCCGGAAGGCTCGGCGCGGGAGGCGACGGCAGCCTGGTCGATGTCCTCCACCTCGCGCAGGATGCGCAGCGCCCGCTCGTACAGGTCACGCCCTTCCGGCGTGAGGGTGAGCGAACGGGTGGTGCGGCTGAACAGCTTGAGCCCGAAATGCTGCTCCAGGCGCTGCACGCTTTTGCTGATGGCCGATGGCGACACCGAGAGGTCCCGGGCGGCAGCGGTGTAGCTGCCAAGGGAAGCGGCGCGGGCAAAGGCGATGAGACCGGTGAGGCGGTCCAACCCTATCTGTTCCTTCATGGCATAAGTAAAGCGACAGCTGGCCTTATTATCAATCCTGAGGCCTAGCTTTAGCCTTCTCCCATCGACGCCACCCTGGCGTTCAAGGAGATGAAACCATGACCTCTGTAACCGCCCTCCCCTCCAACCTGCACGGTCGCACCGTGGTGATCTTCGGGGGCACGTCCGGTATCGGCCTGGCCACCGCCATCCAGGCCAAGGCCGCTGGCGCACAGGTGACCGTGATCGGCTCC
This sequence comes from Pseudomonas sp. PDM13, assembly GCF_025685765.1. Taxonomy (NCBI): domain Bacteria; kingdom Pseudomonadati; phylum Pseudomonadota; class Gammaproteobacteria; order Pseudomonadales; family Pseudomonadaceae; genus Pseudomonas; species Pseudomonas sp. PDM13. The sequence continues at coordinate 87,703 of NZ_JAOTQU010000014.1, forward strand.
GATGCCGCCCGCGCCGAACGGGCCGCCCGCGACAACGGCCTGGACGCCTGGCGCGCCGCCGACGTGACCGACAGCGACGCCATCCATGCCGCCCTGGCGGATATTCCGAACGTGGACCACCTGGTGCTGCTGGCCGGCACCTACGTGGTGGGCAAGGTGATGGATGCGGAGGTCGACCATCTCCACCGGGCATTCGACGAGCGCATGTGGGCCTCGGTGCACGCCATACGCGCCCTGGGCGAGCGCATGGCGAAGGACGGTTCGATCACCTTCATCTCCGGGATGCTGTCCGAGCGTCCCAACGCCCACGGCACCGCAGTGCTGGCGGCCGCATCCGCCGCCATGGAAGCCCTGGCACGGGGCCTCGCCCTGGAGCTGGCGCCGATCCGGGTCAACACCCTGTCCCCCGGCCCCATCGACACGCCCATCTTCAGCAAGGCACTGGGCGACGGCCGCGATGCCTTCGTCGCGGCACTGGAGCAGACGCTGCCGCTGCATCGCCTGGGCACCGCTGCCGAAGCCGGCGCGGCCACCCTGTTCCTGATGAGCAACGGCTTCATGAACGGTGCGACGCTGAATATCGATGGGGGTGCGAGGCTGGTTTGACGGTTGGATCCGCCAGATCCGGGAGGGGAGCGGCCAGGCTGACGCCTGGCGCGCCCCCGGTAGGCACCCTCAGTCGAAGGTGCCGCGCAGGGTCAGGGTGAAGTTGCGGGGTTCGCCGTAGTAGTTGCCATATTCCGAGGTGCCGACACTGGCGTAGTAGCGGCGGTCGAAGAGGTTGTTGCCATTGGCCGCCACCGTCCAGTTGTCGTCGACCTTGTACTCGACCATGGCGTCGTACACCGCGTAGCCGGACTGGCTGAAGTCGTAGGCGCGGCTGTCGATGACGTTGCCGCCGGAGTCGAAGCGATAAGCGCTGCCACTGACATAGGTCGGGCTTTGCGTGGTCACGCCACCCCCGATGCGCCAGGCGGAAAAATCTCCTGGCAGGGTGTAGGTGGTCCAGAGCTTGAACAGGTGCTTGGGCGTGACGGTGCTGTAGAGGGTTTCCTCGGTGTCGTTGTGCAACTGGTTGTAGGTGTAGCCGGCGAGGACTTCCAGGCCCGGGGCGATTTCGCCGGTGGCTTCCAGGTCGATGCCCTTGCTGGTCACCTTGTCCTGGGCGAGGAAGCAGCATGAGGCGCTGTAGCTGAACGCCGGGTTGGGATATCTCGGGTCGGTCGCGGCCTGGTGCTGGCGCTTGGTGTAGAACAGCGCCGCGCTGAGGTTCAGCTTGCCCTCGAACAGTTCTCCCTTGATGCCGGTTTCGTAGGTCTTGCCGGTCATGGGTTCGATGGAGACCATGGCAATTCGGGGGCCTTGGAGCTTCTGAGCCTGGGGCTTGAACACTTCCGAGTAGCTGGCGTAGGTCGACCACTGATCGTCCAGCGCATAGATCAGGCCACCGAACGGCGTCAGGGTGGTGGGCTCACGATCGCCCACCCTGTCCTGCAGTGCCCAGGTCCCCGTGCCGTCGGAGTTACGCATGCTGTAGGCCTGCTCGAACTTGTAGCGCTGGGCGCGCACGCCGGCCACCAGTTTCAGTGGGTCGGTCAGCTGCAGGCGCAGGGTCGAATAGACGCCGTACTGCTCGCGAGTGTTGGGCGAGTAGTCCCGCCAGAAATTGTGGTTCGAGTCTTCCGTGGGCAGCGGCGTGGCAGAGGGGTTCCACAGGTCGATCAGCCCGCCCTTGCCGGTCTTGCCCAGGGCACTGCGCCACTGGCTGGTGACCTTCTGGTAGTCGGCGCCGACCAGCAGTTCGTGCTGGCGACCGAAGGCGTCGAAGTGGCCCGAGAGGTTCAGGTCGAACACCGACTGCTTGCTCCAGCTATCGACGTAGCTGCCCCACCAGTAGGGGCCGTTATTGGTGGTTTCGTCCACCGAGCCGTAAGGGATCACGCCTTCGGTGGTGGAGCCGTTATAGGAGTACGTGTAGGAGGTATTGAGCTTCCAGTTGTCGTCGAAGTAGTGGTCGAGCTTGGCGAACCACTCGCGGGTATAGCTATCGCCCCAGGCACTGTTGGTGGTGTACCAGGTGTGCCGGGGCAGGTGCAGGTCGCCGCCCGTGCTGTAGCGTGGCAGGCCGTCGCCGGTGCCGTTCTCCTTGACCTTGTCGTAGCTGCCACCGACCGTCACCAGGGTGTCGTCGCTGACATCGAACTCCAGCACCCCATAGAGCAGCGGCCGCTCGGTGCTGCGGTTGTCCATGAAGTACTGGCGGTCGGTGTAAGCCGCCACCATGCGCCCCCGCAGCCGGCCGTCGAAGGCCAGCGGGCCGGTCAGGTCGACTTCGCTGCGGTAGTTGTCCCAGGAGCCGGCCGAGGTCTCCAGCTTGAGCTGGTACTGGCCCAGCGGGCGCTTGCGTACCAGGTTGACGATGCCGCCGGGGTCGCCGGTACCGCCCAGCAGGCCACTGGCGCCACGCAGGATCTCGACATGGTCGTACATGGCCATGTCGTACTGGCGGTTGCTGTAGAAGGTGCCGATGCCCGAGCCGATGTCCATCGGCGCGGCACCGTCGATTTGCAGGTTATCGATGGGGAAGCCACGGGAATAGAACTGCTGGGTGTTGTAGCTGCCGTTGCGCAGGGTGATGCCGGGCGTGTACTTCATGGCATCGGGCAGCGTGGTCATCTTCTTGTCGTCGATCATCTTGCGGGAGATCACCGATACGCTTTGCGGGGTCTCCTTCAAGCTCACCGGGGTTTTGGACCCAACGCTGATCAACCCGGTGGTGTAGGAGCCCGAGTTCTCCGTCATCTCGCCCATGCCCTGCCCCATGATCAGGGTCTGGCTCAATTCCAAGGCGCTTTCGCTGCTGGCGGAAGGCTGCAATGTGTAGCTACCGGCCTGGCGCTCGACGGCCTGCAGGCCACTGCCCGCAAGCAGTTGCGAGAGCGCGGCAGTTGCGGCGAAGCGGCCCTGCACACCGGGCGATTGCCTGCCCTGGGTGGCGCCCGGCTCGTAGGAGACGGTGGCCCCGGCGGCTTCAGAGAAGGCGGCGATGGCGTCTTCCAGCGGGCCGGCGGGAATGTCGAAGGTGATTTCGGCCTGCTGTGCTTCCTGGGCCCAGGCGGCGGGCGCGACGAAGGCCGCCAGCGGTGCGGCAAGCAAGGCGCCGCTGAGTGCGAGGGGAATGGCGTGGAACCGGGTTCGGCGGAACTGCGGGTGGGTGCCTGACATGTCGGTGCTCTTCTCCAATGGCAGATTACGGCGTCTCTTCTGCGCCTCTACTGTCCTTGTCGAACGAGAATCAGAATCACCAATACCTGGCGGAATTATTTTTCAAAGGAGGCTGCCGCGCCTCAGCGGTTGCTCTCGATGCTCAGCGCTTTTCGACCCGGGCCCACCAGCGGGTAAGGCGCCGAGTACGAACCGGCAGGGTGCCGCTGAGGTTGTCGAGCACCGTGTCGACCTCATGCAGCTGGAACACCCCGGAGATGCGCAGGGCGGCGGCCTTGTCGTCGCAGCCCAGGTAGCCGCTGTGGTAGCGCGAAAGCTCGGCGATGAAGTCGTCCAGCCGCCAGTCACTGACTTGCAGCTGCCCGCGCATCCAGGCATCCGCGCCCTTGTGCAGCGCACCGGGCTCGCCGGCCGCCTCACGGGTGAAGCTCAGCTGTTGCCCGGCCTCCACCCGCACGGCGTGGGCAGGCGCCTGTTGCGGGCGTACCTCCACCGCATGCTGCAGCACGCCGACGCGGGCACCGGCCTCGTCGCTGCGCACCAGAAAGCGCGTGCCAAGCGCGCGAACGCTGCCGAAGGGCGTGTGCACAACGAAGGGGCGGGAGAGGCCGTCCTGGGCGGTCTGGACCCAGATCTCGCCTTCCCGCAGGTCGAGCTGGCGCAGTTGGGCGTCGTACTTCACGTCGACGGCGGTGCGGGTGTTGAGGACCAGGCGAGTGCCGTCCGGCAGGGCCAGTTCCAGGGTCTCGCCAGTGCCGGTACGCTGGTCGGCCAAGGCGTTGCGCGCCGGGGTATGGCGCAGGCCCAGTGCCGCCGTACCGCCGGCCGCGAGCAGCACCGAGAGCACCTTGAGCACCGCGCGGCGCTTGAGACGGGAGCTCTTCAGGGTCGGCCGGGCGATATCCGCCGTCACCCGGCCGAGCGTCGCCTGCAGGCGCTCCACCCGCGCCCAGGCCTGGGCATGGCGCGGGTCGCTGGCCAGCCAGCGGCGGTGGGCGTCGCGCGCGGCGTCGCCCTGTTCGCTGAGGGTCACGTACCACTCCGCAGCGGCTTCGAGGGTCTTCAGGTCGAGGCTGGACATCGGCTCAGTCGTCCAGCAGAACGAGGCAGTGGGTGATCGCCCGCACGAAGTGCTTGCGCACGGTGTTGGCGGACAGGCCCAGCTGCTTGCCGATGTCCACGAAGCTGAGGCCATCGAGCTGGGCCATGAGGAAGATGTCCCGCGTACGCGCGCCCATGCCATCGAGCAGCGCGTCGATCTCCATCAGGGTTTCGATGATGATGCAGCGCGTCTGCGGCGAGATTTCCACCGGCTCGGGCAAGGCCGCCAGCGTCTCCAGGTAGGCCTGCTCCAGAGTGCGGCGACGGTAGAGGTCGATCACCAGGCTGCGGGCGACGGTGGTCAGGTAGGCCCGGGGCTGGCGGACTTCGAGCAGCTTGCGCTGGGTGATGACGCGCACGAAGGTGTCCTGCGCCAGGTCCGCCGCCTGCTCGCGACAGCCAAGCTTCTTGCGCAGCCACTGGTGCAGCCAGCCATGGTGCTCGGCATAAAGCTCATGCAGGGCGCGGCGCTGGAAATCGGCGGTATCGTCCATGGCTGGCACATTCAATTGATAATGATTGTCAATTCTATGCTTGCTTGAAAGCCGCCGTAAATCCCGCGCTTCCGTTCAGCGGTCTTGGTGGGGATCGCGGTTTTCACAGGGCGATGAATCCGCTTCCCGCCTCCCCTGCCCTCGTTGCCTGCTGCCGGCCCCAGGATTGCCCGCCGGCCAAGCTGATAGAAACAGGCAATACTAAGATCCGATCTGGCATCGCCCATCCTCCCCCCTCGCCCTAGCATGGTCGCACCTCGTATCGACCGGAGTGCCAACCATGAATGCAGCAAAAACCCTGTTCATCACCGGCGTCAGCAGCGGCTTCGGCCAGGCCTTGGCCAGGGAAGCGCTTGTCCAGGGCCATCGCGTGATCGGCACCGTTCGCAGCGAATCCGCGCTGGCGACCTTTGAGGCGCTCAGCCCCGGGCGTGCCCGCGGCGTGGTGCTGGACGTTACCGACTTCGAGGCCATTGACGCCGTGGTCGCCGCCGTCGAGGAACGGCACGGCCCGGTGGATGTGCTGGTGAACAATGCGGGCTACGGCCATGAGGGGATTCTGGAGGAGTCGCCGCTGGAAGAAATGCGCCGCCAGTTCGATGTGAACGTGTTCGGCGCGGTGGCGGTCACCAAGGCCTTCGTGCCGTACTTCCGCCAGCGCCGGGCGGGGCACATCCTCAATATCACCTCCATGGGCGGCCATATCACCCTGCCGGGCATCGCCTACTACTGCGGCAGCAAGTTCGCGCTGGAGGGCATCTCCGACACCCTGAGCAAGGAGCTCGCCCCCTTCGGCATCTTCGTCACCGCCGTGGCGCCGGGCTCGTTCCGCACCGATTGGGCGGGCCGCTCCATGCAGCGCACGCCACGCAGCATCAGTGACTACGACGCGAGCTTCGATCCGGTGCGCAAGGCCCGCGTGGACAAGAGCGGCCATCAGTTGGGGGACCCGCAAAAGGCCGCTCGCGCCATGCTGACCATCATCGCCAGCCCCACACCGCCGGCCCACCTGCTGCTGGGCAGCGACGCCCTGGCATTGGTGCGTGACAAGCTGCAGCGCACGGCGGAGAGTATTGAGCAATGGGAGGCGCTCAGCCGTTCTACCGACGGTTGAGCAACAAGGTGGAGAACGGTGCGGTCGATGGCTAAAAAACCCGAGGACCCGAACACGGCGCGCATGGTGCAACTGATGGGCCGGCTGGCGCCGCAGGAAGGCTACAACCTGAGCGCGCTGGACGACGTGCGCTTCCTGCGCTCCAACCGTCCACTGACGCGCACGCCGGTGCTGTACGAGCCGGGCATCGTCATCCTCTGCCAGGGACGGAAACGCGGCTACCTGGGTGATGAAGTCTATGTCTACGACGCCCAGCACTACCTGGTGGTGTCTGTACCGGTGCCCTTCACCATGGAGACCGACGCCAGCGAGGCGGAACCCATGCTGGCGGTGTACCTGCGCCTGGACTTCACCCTGGCCGGCGAGCTGATCCAGCAGGTGGATGCATTACGGGGCTTCACTGCGGCGCAGCCAATGGGCATGTACGCCTCGCCCATGGACGAGCCGCTGCGCCGCTCGACCCTGCGTTTCCTGGAGGTGATGGACGACCCCAGCGACGCGCAGATCCTCGGCCCGGCGATGCTGCGCGAGCTCTACTACCGCATCCTCACCGGCGAACAGGGCGGCACCCTGCGCGCGGCCATCGCCCAGCAGGGCCAGTTCGGCAAGGTGACGCGGGCCATCCACAAGATCCACAGCTGCTACCACGAACACCTGGATGTGGAAGCCCTGGCCCGGGAAGCGCAGATGAGCGTGCCCAACTTCCACCTGCACTTTCGCAAGGTGACCGACACCTCGCCCATGCAATACCTCAAGTCGACACGCCTGCACCAAGCGCGCCTGCTGATGCTGCGCAACGACCTGACGGCCGCCAATTCGGCCTTCCTGGTGGGCTATGAAAGCGCCTCGCAATTCAGCCGCGACTTCAAGCGCCTGTTCGGTCGCACGCCGCTGGCGGAAGTGGCGTGGATGAAACAGGCCTATGCGCTGCCGGCACCGGCGAGCCCGTCGCCTTTTGTGTCGTCGCATTGAGTTTCGAGCTATTCGGACATCCCGGAACAACAGGCCCCAAACCGTGTAGGCCTGTCGGTTTGGCATCTAGAGCCACGCCTCCTTCTGGCTAAAGACAACGTGGGGAGAAGGACTCAGAAACGCTTAAGCCAAGTGGACTGTATGAAGGTAATTTCTGTAGCGTGCGCGAGCCTTTAGCGGGCTAAATCAATCCGGCCCCATAAGCAAGCAAACTTGCCCATGCACGCCTGAGAAGGCCTATCAATGCACGCGGAAAAGCCAATGTTAGAAAATGAAGAACTCATCAACAATCTCTTGTCGCTTAGCTATCGTGAACTAGCCAAGGTCATGCACGAAGTAGCCTCGAAAAATAGAGTTCGTGAGAATTATCAAGGTGGGGATTTCTATGAGTACTCTCTAGTCCTAGCGGAGGTTTCTTGGGGGCGTAATGACGGGATTAACGACCCTGAGCCAACGATAACTTTCATTGGCAAAGAACATCCCCGTGTAAGCCATGTCAACTGGGAAGGACGCTACTACCAAGGGGGGAAATGCAGGTACTGCAACTCTCTAATTTCATGTGCTGCCAAGGTAGCGATTTGCCCGGTTTGTGACTCGACTGTTGAGTGCACCTAGTCATCGCCCCGCTAAGGGTTGGCTCACTTGCCAACAGGCCTCTCGGAGGTAGTTTATGCGGACGAATCAAACAAGCATTAGGCATCACGACCATGTCTGTGAGCTACACCCTTTGGAATGCCACTAAGCGAGAGCGCATCTCGTTCATGCACATCAACGCAAGCACGGCTCGAGAGATTGCTGGTCAACCCGCTGCGGCTGCGATTGTGGCCTGGTATTTGATTCAGAACCCTGGTGACGAGATATCCATTCTTCCCGAGGGGACTCTTCCGCCTTCACTGGCCAGCCATGGGGTCGATCCATATAGCCTGCCTGATTGCACGAACCACTATGTCGAACAGCTAATTGCCGAGGGAATTCTCAAGGACAACGGACTGCTGTATTGCGATGAAGACGAACCGGCATCCGTGTATATCCGCGACCTTCAAAACAGGTGGGTGGAAAGCGATACTTGATCGAGTCGACTATTGATCCAAATGGTCATCCGCTCTGACCAAACATAGCGACCCAATCCATAGCACCAAGCACCGTATCAACCGATGCCACGCCCTCCTCACAGGCCATCATATGCACTATTCCTCTACCGCCCTGGCCATGCTCGACAGGCTGGGAATCCCCGTCGAGCTGATTGTTGCCAAAGGCCTGCTGGAGTTCACCGAGGCGACCGTTCTGGAAGTGGCCAAAGTCGATGCGAATGGCAGGGAACATCAGCTAACCCCATCCGCCGCACAAGCCTGGGCAAGGCTCAAATCCAGCGCCAGCACAGATGGAGTCGACCTGCATATCGTCTCGGCCTTCAGAAGCGTGGCGCGGCAGGTGTCGATCATCGAGCGAAAGCTCAAGGCCGGGCTGAGCCTCGAGCAGATCCTGGCCGTATCGGCACCACCATTTTTCAGTGAGCACCATACGGGGTTGGCGGTGGATATCGGCACGCCGGGTTGCCCGGCACTGGAAGCCGAATTCGAAAACACACCGGCATTCGCGTGGTTGGAAAAACACGCAGCGGCGTTCGGCTTCCAGTTGTCGTACCCACGAGCCAATCCGAACGGGTTCGACTATGAGCCCTGGCATTGGCGGTTCACGCCCAGCTCGGTCTGAGCAGCCATAACCTAATAAGATCCGTGAAAGGAACGCCTTGGCGAGCGGGTCGCCCCCGACGGCGATATGCACGGCATACACGTGGCCTTTCGCGAGTGGGCTTCGCAATACGACAACCCGGAGTTCGACGGGCGCAACCGGGCCTGGCACTAGGCGTGGCTGGCCGGGCAAACGGCACCGATCCTGAGGGTCGACGGCGATAGCAGCGCTGAGGCGATGACGGCGAAGGTCATTCACGCCCTATCGCAGGTGTCGCGCTAGCGGAGGCAGCCCGGCTGCCGAAACCGGGTACGTCTAGAAACCTATCGAACGCCCCGCCCATTCGACCCGATTACGCCCCGAGGCCTTGCCCTGGTACAGGGCCTTGTCCGCCTGCTGCATGACCCCGTCGAGGGCTTGCGAGTGGGTGAAGCCTTCCGAAACACCGATGGTGGCCGTGCAGCGGATCGGCGCTTGCTGATCGGTGCCGGGCACCTCGCTGCTCTCGATGGCCGCGCGGGTGCGCTCCGCCAGTTGCAGGGCACCCGCCCTGTCGGTGTCCAGAGTGATGATCACGAACTCCTCCCCGCCCAGCCTGCAGATCAGGTCGCCCTGGCGGGCGGTGGCCTTGAGGACGTCGGCTACCCGGCACAGGACGAGATCGCCCATCTTGTGGCCATGGCTATCGTTGATGTTCTTGAAGTGATCGATGTCCACGATCAGCAGGTAAGCAGGCCCGGCGCTGCGGGAACGGAAGTGCGCGTCCAGGCCCTCCATCAGCCCCCGGCGATTGAGCAAGCGGGTGAGCGGGTCATGGGCGGCCATGCTGCGCAGTTCATCGGTGAGGCGGCGCAGCACCAGCCACACGGCGCATGGCGGCAGCACGGTCGCCAGGAACGACATGTAGATGTAGAAGACCTTCTGGAAGTCGGTGTTCATATCCAGCGCCGCCATGCCCCCGCTGAGGATCATGCCGAGCTTCACGGCGTTGAGGCCGCAGATGCCGGCGACCAGCACGGCGAATACGGCCATCTCGACGCGCAGGTCCCGGGCAATGGTCTTTCCCGTATAGAGCAACGTCCCCGTCATGCCCAGGAAGAGCAACGCACAGGCCCCGGCCAGCAGTGCATGGCGCGCCTCGCCCCCTAGCGTCCACTGCACCAGCACCTGCGCCGCCGTGTAGGTGCCGGCGAGGATCAGCAACGGGCGCACCACGGGCGTCGGGCGATCGAAAAAGCGCAAGGCGCCCAGCACATAGGCCACAGGGGCGCACAGCGTCAGCGAGTGATTGACCACACTCACCAGCCCCCAGCCCGCGGGGCCATCCACCAACTGCAGGATGTAGGCGAGCCCAAGCAGGAAATTGCCTAGGGCGAAGACTTCCATGCCCATCTTCTTGCTGTTCAGCCGTGTGCTGATCAGCAGGAACATCACGCAAAAACACAGCAGGTGCACGCAGAGCATGCCGAGGATGACGGTAGCGACCATGTAGTTGCACAACGAGTGGAGTGGCAAGGGAAGCCAGGGGGTGGAGGAATGACGGAAGCGTATTTGCCAAGGGCTGAGGAACGCTTCCAACGCTTTCGGCATGGCCATTTAATATCGCAAAGCCCGGCCAATCGCCTCAAGTTATTCCGATGAAAGTGCCAGGGCCTTGCTTCGCTGTCGCGCCGCATCCTGGCATGGCCAATCTACTCGGCCCTTGTGATGGCCCTGCTTCTCGAGCCCGAAGTGAAGTGCGCCCTGCTCCGCTCGGCCCGGGGGCAAGGCCTGGCCAGCGAGGCCATTCCGGCGCTGCTGGCTTATGGGCACGCCAGGCACGGGCTCGACCGAATCATCGCCACGGTGGCGCCGGAGAACCTGCCCTCGCAGCGCGTGCTGCTGAAGGCCGGCATGCGGCAGGTGGAGCAGCACCGGGATGAAAGCGGCGCGCTCGACCATCTCTATGCGTGGTTGGCGCCGGGCACTGGAGCTGCCACTGGCCAGAAGCCGTAGCAGGTTCGTGCCCGGCCGGTGCCGTCAGCTTTCGGGCTGTTGCGCCTCGGCAACGACGACGGGCTCTTTAGGGCTCTCTTTGGCGCCCTCTTTACGCTTCGCCTGCTTGCGTCGCGCTTGCCCACGCTGGCGCGCAGCCTGCTGCTTGGCGTGCAGCGCCTGCCCGGCCGTCACCGTGCCAACGGCTTGGCCGTTGAGGTCCAGACGGGGCGCGTTCTCCACCATGCTTGCCCAGTAGCGACTGCTCGTGCACCAGGCGGCAACGCCCAGCTTGAGTTGTTCGAGGCTCAGCCCCAGCAGCGCCAGGTGTTGCTCGGCGTCCTTGAGGATGCCTTCCTTGAGCGGCACCTTGGGGGCGGGGTTGACCGGGAAGGCCAGGGGGAAGTGCTTCTGCAACCGCCAGATCGCTTCCACCGCAGGGTCCTGCTCACGCGGCTTGGCCTGCTGGGGCGCGGCGTCTCGCTTGCGCTGTTTCGGGCGTTCAGGGCGCTCGGGGCGCTCACCCTGTGCCTGTTGCTTTTCAGCCCGCAGGCGGTCCCGTAGCTCAGCTAATTGCTCAAAACCCATCGTTCAAATCACCGCTTCATGGTTGTTTCGTGGCGCAAGATTATCCCATGCGGTCGCCTGTAGGCGATGGGGCAGCGCGGTAAGCGTCAATTCCAGACGAACTGACGGTGAATGGGACACAGGCCGTGCACGCCCCAAAGCCGTTCAGCACGGTACGCAACTGCCCCCTGTTGCCCGCCCTGGACCCGAAAACAGAACGCCGCAGGCGTTATGTGGCTGCTCAATTGAATCGACCAAGATAGGTGACTGTCGCAGTGCTTTCAGGCGCACGCACGACGGGTTTGACCTGGGCAGACGTAGCGCGTCGGTCAGCCCAGATCGCGTCTGCATTAGCCATGACGACGATGAAATGGGTGAACCCTGTTGATTCGGCGCTGACCCGTGCGGCGTCATGGGGCGCTCGAATCTGCGTGACGACATCCGCCGCGCTGCCCAGAAGCTCAACAAAATCCGAATCCATGTAGAACTCGAGTTCCTCGGCCAGCCGCCAGGTGGGATTCCGATCCTCCCAGGCGGAATACTCGGCGTCGGTTGCACTGTTGGGAGGTTCCGGTTCCCACTGCTCGAAGGCGTAGCACTCAGCCTCGGCGTCAGAGGTAAAGGTGGCTCCGAACAGGTGGAACGGAGGGTAATCGTCTTGCATTTCTGGGCCTCGCAACAGGACTTACCACGCTTACAGGAATCGATCTGGCCGGCATGGATCAAGAGCACCCTGGATCGTCCCATCCATGATTTCCTCGCTGGCAAGACGCCCCACTATCGCCGCCAAGGTCACGCCAGGATGCATTGCACACACATAGACGCCGCGCACCTTGGGTAGATAGCCGATGACGGGGGCACCATCGACAGGCATGGGCCTCAGCCCGACACAGGCCAATTCCGGCTCTACGGAAACAGCGCCATGGAGTTCGCGCTGGATCGCCCTGGCAGTTCGAAGCGCTATCGCGTCCGGCTGATTTTCCAGCGCGTCATCCAGGTAATCCTCTGCCGCCAGCAACGCCCCGCCCGTGGTTTGCCTCACTTCCATTTCGGGGCTGGAGATGAGGGTGCGCACAAGGTTGGGCTGGGCCTTGTAACGGATGAAGATGGCCGGTGAGGCCTCGATCGGAAGCGGTACCTCAAGCATCTCAGTCAGGGTGGTGATGGCGGTCCCGGCGGCCACTACGACAGTATCGGCCTCGAGGATGCCTATCGCCGTTCTGACGCCGATGATTCTTGCACGCTGGACCTCAAAGCCGAGAACCGGCATCTGGGTGAGAATTTCCGCGCCATGCGCCCTGGCACCGGCGATTAGCACATGTGCAGCGTCCACTGCATCCAGCGCGCCCTCTTCTGCCGCATATGAAGCGGACTCGGGAGGGTTCTTGAGATTGGGTTCAAGCTCGAGAATCTGTGATCGGGACACCTGGCTCGTCGAGAACGGGCGCTCTGCAACCGGCAGCGCTCCACTCTGCACTCCGCTGTAGGACAAGGCGCCTGTCCAGCGGATATTCAAGCCAGGCAGCTGGGTTTCGAGTTGGCGGTACGCCTCGATTGCCGCGCCGCGCAGTTCTGCAATGGGGTCAGGCCCGGTGTATGAAGTATTGATCCAGGCGAATGAGCGGCCCGTCACTCCCGACGCTATACCTTCAGCCTCGACCACAGTGACCTTCGCCCCCTTGACCGCCAGGTGATAGGCCAGTGACGCACCCACGATGCCTGCACCAATCACGACGATTCGCTTGCCCTGCGTTCCTTCCATATCAACCTCCGTTCCGTCGAGGTGCCGATGGTACGACAGCGGGGTGATTCCATGACATGAGTCCCTGATCCTTCAGGCCGCCTGCTGAGTTTTCTCTGGCCGATAGCGGCCCCTCACCGGTGCCCGCTTCAGGCCAGAAGCGGGCACCGGGCACAGCCAGGCAGAAGCCCCCACTCAGAATCGCGTTTGCAGCCCCACCCGCCAGGTGCGCCCCGGCGCCGGCATGAAGCTTTGCGCGAGCGGGTCGAGGTAGTAACGGTCGGTGAGGTTCTGCACCGAGACATTCATCTCGGTGTGTTCCAGCAGCTGGTACTTGAGGAACAGGTCGAGGAGCGTCACCGAGCGGTAGTCGATCTGCGGGGTGGTGGCGCCGGTCTGCCAGGGCTTGTCCATCTGCGCGGTGGGGCCGGAGCTGTAGGTCATGCGCCCGCCCACGGTCAGGGCCTCGTCGAAGAAGCGCAGCCCGGCGAGCAGGTTGGCCGAGTAGCGCGGCGGGTTCTGGGTGTTGGTGTACGAGCCCATGTAGCTGCCCGGCGTGCAGTCAGGCGTGTCCTGCGTGGGCTGGTACTGGTTGGCGGAGGCGCGCAGCTTGGAGGCGAAGGCCGCGTCGCAGGTTTCGGTCTTCAGGTAGTAGGTGGCCGAGAGGTCGGCGAACACGCGCCCGGCGTCGTAGTGCGATTGAAGCTCCAGGCCCCGGGTGCTGTAGCTGTCGGTGTTGCTGAAGGTCATCTGCCCCCACAGGCCCGGGCTCGGGTCGTAGTAACGGGTGATGTAGTTGCGGATGTCGTTGTCGAAGTACGCCAGCTTGGCCGAGGCCGAGTCGCCGCCCACCAGCAGGTCGCTGCGCAACGCGCTGACGCCGACTTCCCAGCTGCGCGAGCGCTCAGGCTTGAGGTGCTTGCCAGGCGTCACCTGCTGGGTGCCCTGGCTGGTTTCAAACAGCGACGGCAGGCGCAGGCCCTGGGTGTAGGAGGCGTAGACGAAGGTGTCGGGCAGGAACTCGACATTGATGCCGAAGGCCGGCGAGAAACCACCGCCGCTGCTGCCGCGCTGCGGGGTGTAGTCGTAACCGGTGACCACGTTGCTGACGCCTTCCGGGTGCACGGTCACGTTGGTGGCGCCGGATTCGTTGAACGGCACGCCATTGAACGGCTCGTTGCTGTTGCCGAAGACGATGCCGTTGTTCAACCGCGGGTCGGTGGCGTCGGTGTACTGCCCGTTTTCGTCCGGGAACCACATCATGCTGCCCCAGCTCGTGGGGCTGCTTACGGTGATCCAGCGCATCTGCCGGTCCTGCCGCCGGGCCTCGGCCAGCAGGGTGTTGTCCTTGGTGCGGTAGTGGCTGTAGCGGCCGCCACCCCAAAGCGTGACCTCCTCGATGGGCTGGTACTCCAGCTTGCCGTTGAAGCTGAACTCCTGGCGCGACGCATCCCGCAGGCCACGGTTGGCGTTGATGTCGTGCTGGGTGGTGACCACGCTCTTCTGCGGTTGCAGGTCTTCGAGCTGGAAGCCGCCGCCCAGGTCGAGGGTGAAATCGCCGTGACGGGTGGCGAAGCGCGAGATGTTGTTGAGGTCGCCGCCGACGCGCCGGTTGTCCTGGCGGGCCCAGCTGCGGTCGGTGCGGAACAGCTGGGATTTCGGCGCCATCCAGGCTGCGCTCAGGGTGCTGGTCTTCGAGTCGGTCATCCACAGGTTGCCGGTGAGGTCCACCAGCGGGTTGCCCTCGGGCAGGTAGTGGTAGCGCGCGGTGTAGCCGTCGATCTTCACTTCGCTGGTGGGGTACTGATAGATGCCGGCGGTGCCGTAGCGGAAGATGTCCGACGGCATGATCTCGCCCATGTTGCCGTCGAAGCGCCGGTAGCCCAGGTCCAGGGTGTGCTCGTCGGCCAGGCGCCAGGTGGTCTTGAACAGGTAGGAATCCGTCTCCGCCGAGGAGTTGAGCACCTCCTCGCCCGGTTCGTAGGTGTTGGCCACGCTGGCCTGCTCATCACCCCAGCGGTCGTAGAGGCGATAGCGTTCCTGCCCGTGCTTGCCCGAGAAGTAGTTGCCCTGGTTGCGGTGGGCATAGGCGGCGACCAGATCGAAACGCTCATGGCTGTAGGCGAAGGCGGCGCTGCCGGATTCGGCCGCCGAACCGAACAGGCTGGCTCGGTCGTCACGCGGCACGGTGCTCAGCTCCTCGTCCTTCGAATGGCGGCTGCGGTGGGCGGGCTCGACGCCGTTGTTCCACAGGTTGCCGGTGAAGCGCACACCGATGTCCTTGCCATCCACCAGGATGTCGTCCACGCCGAGGGTGGTCATCTCCACCGCACCGCCGATGGCCCCCGAGCGCAGGCTGGGGCCCTTGTTCACGGTCACGCTGCTGAGCAGGTCCGGGTCGATGTAGCTGCGCTGCTGGGTGCCGCCGTAGCCCCGGTAGACATCCAGCGCCTGCTCCGAGCCATCGACTCGCACCGCGACCCGGCTCTGCCCCTGGATGCCACGGATGTTCACGTCCAGCGCGCCGCCGTTGCGGCTGTCACCCACCTGCACGCCAGCCACGCCCTTGAGCGTGTCACCCACCGACACCGTGCCGAAGCGGTCCATGTCCTCCCGCGAGAGGCGCACCGAGGAACGGGGGGCGCGATAGGTGTCCTGCTCATCCAGGCGGGTAGCGCCGACCATTGTAGGCGTCAGCTCCAGCGCGGCCTTCGGTTCCGTGCCCTGGGGCACGAGCACATAGGTGCCAGGGGAGCTCGGCAGCAGCTGCAAGCCGGAGCCCCGCAGCAGGCGCTGGGCGCCTTCGAGCACGGTGTAGCGCCCCTTGAGCGAGGGCGCGGTATGGCCGCGCGTCAGCTCCGCGTCGTAGGACAGCAGCAGGCCGGACTGGCTGGCAAAGCGGCCGAGCACCGTGCCCAGCGGCCCCTGGGTGATGTCGTAGTCACGGGGTGTGGCATCGTCCAGCCGCGTGGCGGTGGTCGCCGTGGTGCCGGCGGCGTGGGCACTCATGGGCACACCGCTCGCCAGCAGGCAGCCGATCATGGCGCAGCCCACAGCCAGGGCGACCGGGGACAGGCGTTGCGGGGGGCGCGGAACAGGGGAAAGCCGGTGTACTGCGGGCATGCTTCTCTCGCTCGTAGGGTGTGTGCCCGGCACTCGATGCGGGCTCTCACTCCCTCTGTCGCACGAGATCAAAAAAGGTATATGCGGAATATTCGTATTTTCATTTGGGCTTGTGGCGTAAAAGATTTTAGTGATAATTGTTTTCATTTGCGACAACCGCCTGCCGATTCAGCTCACCATGAACCCCCTCGACGCCCCGCCCCTGCTCACCGACCGCTGTGCCCTCACGACGCTCTATGTCGAGAACCACGCCTGGCTGCGCACCTGGCTGACGTACCGGCTCAGGTCCTGGGGACGCGGCGTGGCCGACGACCTGGCCCAGGACGTATTCCTGCGCGTGCTGGTCAACCGGGAGGCGAACCAACCCGAAGCCATCCGCCAGCCCAGGGCCTACCTCACCCGTATCGCCAATTGCGTGCTGGTCAGCTGGCGGCGGCGCAATTCGCTGGAGCAGGCCTGGATCGAAGCGCTGCTACTGCTGCCCGAGCCAGAGCACCCGTCGCCCGAGCAGCAGAGCGTCATCCTCGAAACCCTGCATGAGATCGACGCCCTCCTCGACGCCCTGCGCCCACGGGTACGGCAGGCCTTCCTCATGGCGACCCTGGACGGCATGAGGCAGAAGGACATCGCCCAGGCCCTCGGTATCGCCCTGCCCACCGTGAAGAAGTACATCCATGAGGGCTACGTGGCCTGCCTGAGCCAGATGCCCGATGCATGACGTCAGCGCCAATGGCGAACCCATCGCCCAGGCCGTGCTCGCCCAGGCCGCCTCCTGGCTGCTGCTGATGCAGGAAGGGCCGCTGAGCCCTGCGCAACAGGCTGAACTGGAACGCTGGCGGCACCTCGCCCCGGAACACGAACGGGCCTGGAAGCGCGCACAAAGCCTGCTCGCCCGCCTCGGCACCCTGCCGCCGGCACTGGCCAGGCAAACCCTCGACCGCCCGGCCGCCAGCCGCCGCACCGTCCTGCGCGGGTTGCTCGTGCTCATGGGGGCCGCGCCACTGGGTTGGTGGGTATGGCAGCGCAGCAGCGCGGGCATCGACTACCTCACCGCCCTGGGCGAACGCCGGGACCTGGTGCTGGAAGATGGCACCCAGGTTTCGCTCAACAGCGACACCGCCCTGGCCGTGCGCTTCACTGCTGAACAGCGCCTGCTGCACCTGCGCCACGGCGAGCTCTACATCGCCACGGCGGCGGACCGGCATGCCCCTCCTCGCCCGCTACGGGTGCAGAGCGAACACGGCCTCATGCAGGCACTGGGCACCCGCTTCAGCGTGCGCCAGTTGCCGCAGGAAACCCTGCTCGCCGTCTACGAAGGCGCCGTACGGGTGCAGCTCGCCGGCGCCCCGCAGGAACAAACCATCCGCGCCGGGCAGCAGGTACGCTTCGGCCGCGACCGGTTCGGCCCCCTCGAAGCGTCCCGCGACACCTCACTCGCCTGGCGCAACGGCCTGCTGGTGGCGGACGACATGCCCCTGCAGCAGTGGACTCAGGAACTGATGCGCTACAGCGCCCAAAGCCTCACCTGCGACCCTGCCCTGGCGAACCTGCGCGTCTCCGGCACCTTCCCCCTCGACGACCTGCCATTGGCGCTGGCGATGTTGGCGCAGAGTCACGGGTTGCGGGTTCAGGCGGGGGCGAATGGGGTGGTTATTGGGCGATGAATTGAGTGGGAAGCCTGACGCCGAGGAACGCCAGCGAAGGCTCCCATCTTCCTGATGACATCGTGCTATCTGCTCAGCTATTTTCCGCAAGCTCAGCTCTGGAACCAGTCAAGGGAATGCACTGCAGATGAATGCAACAACCAGCAAGCCTCACGTCACGCTCAAAGCACTCGCGCTGATCTCCATAGCACTGCTGCTGATATCCGGATTCCTCGCGATCTTCTATACCCAGCCCGAATCAATCGGAAAGCCAGCCTTCTACACCATGCTACTGCTGGTGATTGTCCAAGGCCCGCTGGCCGGCGTCTTTTCGTACGCGCTTAAAGGCTCGATCGTAAGAGCGATCTTTGCCTGTTTGTTCTCGTGGGCGGTACCGCTCTTAGGGCTGGTGTTGTTGGCGACCTACCATCGCCAAGCGTCAGAGGCATCGGCAGCAAACGGGCTTGCTTAAAACGCCTCAGGAAGCGCAGTTCGAGCAGCAGTGACTCCAGCATTCAGGTGTTTTCATCAGCACTTCAGCACCTGGGCCCATGCAGCACTTAGTTGGAGCACTAACGCACATGCAGGCATCGTGTACTCAACGCAGGGTCAAGCAGAAGTGAGCATACCTACCAATGTGCCTGAGCCCGTCAAGCTGAATGCTCTTGCAGCAGTGCAGCAGCACCCCTTGTATCAGGAGGCCAGCGCTTGGACATACTGCGAAAGCGATGTTTTCTACGCAGCAAAGAGCTTTGTCAAAAAGGTCCCTATCCCACTTCCACTGGCGGATACCGAGTCTGTCCTGATGGTTATCTACTGGACCTCAGCTCGAAAGCCAGAACCGCTTTCTGGCTTTGGGAAAACCTATAGCTTCGTTCTACACCCAGAAACCCTGGCCATTCTTTTTTCTAGCGTTGATACATGGCGTTCATGAAAAAGCGGAATCGAGAACAATCTCAAGAGAGCTGGACTTCAATGCAGCGGGTAAAGCGATTTCACCTTTAAGAGGTTATGACGATGACGATAGACGCAGCGAACAGGCCCGAACCGCTCTACCTGGACGATCTGGCAGTGGGCGACCAATTCACCAGCGGCACCCACGCGCTGGATGCCGAGCAGATCGTCCAGTTCGCCTCGCAGTTCGACCCGCAGCCGTTCCACCTGGATGCCGAGGCGGCGCAAGGCAGCTTCTTCCAGGGCCTGGCTGCGAGCGGCTGGCACACCACAGCCCTGACCATGCGTCTCATCGTCAAGAGCATGCACTTCGCCAAGGGCGTGATCGGTGCCGGTGCGGAGGTTTCCTGGCCTCAGCCCACCCGCCCCGGTGACGTGCTCAAGGTCACCAGCACGATCATCGAGATCATCCCTTCCCGCTCCAAGGCAGACCGGGGCATCGTCATCCTCGAGTGCATCACCTCGAATCAGGACCAGCAGGTGCTGCAACGCATGGTCACCAAGGTGCTGTGCTTCAGGAAGGAAGGCTGAGCCGCTAGAAGAGCTTCTCGTAGGTCAGCTCGCCCGGCGCCTTCCTCAGTTCACTCTCCCCCACGTAGAACCTGTTGCCGTTGTCGCAGACGACCGAAACCACCACCACCGTGGGCGGGGTGCTTTTCGCGCTCTTGGGTTCGACGGTGATGATGCGATTGCAGTCGGGCGACAGCGCCACATGGGCAACGGCCTTGCGCTCCATCACCTTGATGCGCTCTATGCCTTCCTTCCCCCACAGCGCATAGAGTTCGGGCTGATCAGCCTCGGAGTAGTCGAGGTAGGTGCTTTCAGCGACGGGGGCCGGAGTCGCCGCGAGAGCCAACCCGGCGGTGCCCATGCCGCTGGCCAGCAATACGGCGGCCAGAAGCCGAAAGGCGCTCGAGCGCAGCACCTCGTTAAGTAGATTGATCATCGGAACGTGCATCGGGACACCTTTCTCTAGCTGAAGGGCGTGAATGTAACTCGGCTTGAGGGGCTCTTTCGAGCTACCGATCAAGCCCCCTCCCCTGGTCGCCTATACGCCATCCCTACCGAGCGCGGCGCGGTATGCACGAAGCCGAACTGCGCGTACAGGTCCTGTGCCTGGCCATCCGCAATAAGGCTGACGTAGCCGCTTTCCGGAACATTGGCTTCGATGTACTTGAGGATCTCGCCCATGATGCGTTTGCCCAGGCCCTTGCCTTGGTGCGCCTTGAGCACGGCGATGTCCACGACCTGAAAGAAGCACCCGCCGTCGCCGATCACCCGCCCCATTGCCACAGGTTGCGACTGGTGGAGAATCTGCACGGCGAATAGCGTATTGGGCAGCCCCCGCACCGCGGCTTCATCGGTTTTGCCGCTGAGGCCGGAGCCCATGCGCAGAGCTTGGTAGACCTGGACGGATGGCGTCTCCAGCAGGCAGGAATAATCAGTCAATCGAGTCACCCTGGTTGAATTCGAGGTAGGGCTAGTAAGCCAGATGGCCGCCGGCCATGGATAGAAACTCCTCATCGAATGGCTGGCAAACCTTTCGCCCTCGAGTGGGCCGGCACGATGAAGAGGCTGCCCATTGGCATCGCTGATGCGCAGCTGCCGAGCGACTAGATGCCCTTCCCCTCCGCCACACCCCGCGCATTCAGGTCATCCCGCGGCGAGCGGCCGAAGAAGGCTTTGTAGGCGCGGCTGAAGGCGGCTTCGGATTCGTAGCCGATGGCGAAACCGATTTCGCCGATGCGGCTGTCGTGCCGGGCCAGCATGGTTTTCGCCAGGGTCAGCCGCCATTCGTTCTGGTAGCGCAAGGGCGAGCGCCCCACCAGCACACTGAAGCGCTCACAAAAGCTGGAGCGCGACATGCCGGCCAGCTCGGCGAGGGCGTCGATGCGCCATTGCTTCCCGGGCTGCTCGTGAATGGCCCGCAGCACCCGTGCGATGCGCGCATCGGCGAGGCCGCCCAGCCAGCCGGAGGCGGCGCCCTGCTGCACCCAGGTGCGCAGGATGCGGATGACGGTGAGGTCGATCAGGCGCGAGATCATCAAGGCGCCGCCGGGCTGGACGTCATGGGCTTCCAGCAGCATGAAGTGCATCAACCCCTCGGACCAGGCCGCTGCGTCCATCTGGCGGATGTGGATCAGCCACGGCAGGGCGAAGAGCATGGCCTGGAAGCTGCCGGCGTCGAACCAGAAGCGGCAGATGATCACGGTCGCAGGCCCGTCGATTGCGGTGATGCTCAACCCCGACGGGTCATGAGGCAGCAGGAGGATGTCGCCCTGCTCCACCGTCACCGCCGGCTGGCTGGTGCAACGGATGTGCAGGCGCCCCTGCTGCAGCACGCAGATATGGGCGCTGTTGCTGTCCAGTAGCAGGCGTTCCCCACTGCCCGGCGCGGCGGAATAGACGCGGTCGCCGGTCAGGCGGATCTGCGCCAGCACCTGGGAGAGCAGGTCCCCGGTGGCGAGGCCCTCCAGCTGCATTTCCGGAAGAATGGTCAAGTTTTCCAGTGAATCCGTCATGTCGGGCCGGCCGCGCGTTGAATAACCTGGGGCCTGAATCATAGCGCCCCGGCGGCGCCCTGCAGAAGCAACCCTGCACAGGGGCTGGCGGCAGTGGCTATGCCGATCGTCCAACCACAAGGAAACAGCGAATGTTCGGAATCTCCCCCCTCGGCTGGCTGCACACCCTGGGCAGCCTGCCGGCCATTCCACTGGCGCTCTACATGTTCGCGCGGCATGGCCGAATCGTGCCGCGCTCCGGGGCGGGCCTGGCCTACTTCGTCTCGATGCTGCTGGGTGCAGGCACGGTGTTCCTGGTTGCGCGGCAACCGGTGAGCAATGTCATCGCGGTGGTCACCCTGGTGCTGCTGGTCGCCGGCTACGGGGTTGGGCGGATAGGCGCACTGGGCCGCACGCGGGTGTACCTGGAAACCATCCTGCTGAGCCTGACGGCGTTCCTGCTGATGCTGCCCACCGTCACCGAGGTGCTGCGCCGCGTGCCGGATAGCCACCCGCTGGTGACCGACCTGCACGCGCCGCTGCTGGTGGGCGCCCAGGGCAGCCTGCTGCTGGCGCTGGTTCTCGGCGTGACGGCGCAGGTCGTCTGCCTGCGCCGGCAGGGCGCGCGGCCCGGCAACGCCTGATCAGCGATTGCGCCCCAGCGCCTCGTGGCTGCTGACCCAGTCACCGGCCAATATGGCCGAGGTCAGCGACACATCCCCCGCCAGCACCACCGCGGCGATGATCTCCGCCAGCTTGTCCGCCTTGCCGGTGCCGTAGCAGCCCAGCAGCTCCAGGCATTCGCGCTGGGTCGGCAGGCCGGTGCCGCCACCGTGGGTGGCGCAGATGACCGCGGGCAGGGTCACCGACCAGTAGTAGTCGCCGTTGTCCAGCAACTGGCCGTAGGTGATGCCGCCGTGGGATTCGGCGACGTTGGCCGCGTCCTGCCCGGTGGCGATGTACAGCGCCGCCAGGCCGTTGGCCGAGTGCGCGCCGCTGTACGCCGAGCCGGCCTGGAAGGCGCCCACGGCGGCGATCTGCCGGTAGCGGTAGAGGTTGGCGGGGTCGACGCGCAGCAGCTCGTGGGCCACCTCGCGCTTGAGGGTGAACTCGGCGATCACCCGCTTGCCACGGGTCTGGATCATGTTCATCGCCGAGTGCTTCTTGTCGGTGTCGATGGCGCCGGAGAGGATGTAGCGCGGCTGCAGCGGGTGGTTGGCCTTGATCCACTCACAGGCGGCGTAGGTGGCCTTGCTGGTCATGTTCTGCCCGGCGGCATCGCCGGTGGTGTAACAGAAGCGGGTGTAGAGCATGTTGGCCACCGGGTACTGCTCGATCTCGAACAGCTTGCCGCTGCGGGTGGTGGTTTCGCTCGCCGCCTTGATCGCTTCGAACTCGCGCACCAGCCAGACGCCGAACTCACGGGCCTGCAACGCATCCTCGAACATGAACACCGGCGCCCGCTGCATGGAGTGCTTGACCACCGTGGTCTTCACCCCGCCGGAAGCGCTGATGGCGCGCATGCCCCGGCTGTAGCTGGCCAGCAGGGTGCCCTCGGTGGTGGCCATGGGCACGTAGAAGTCGCCACGCGCGTGCTCGCCCTCGATGCGCAGCGGGCCGGCCAGCCCCAGGGGCATCTGCACCACGCCGATGAAGTTCTCGATATTGCCCTGGGTGACGGCCGGGTCGATGGCGTACTGGCCCACCACGTCCAGCACGGCGCCGGTCTGCGCCTTGATGAAGTCGCGGCGCACGCCGGCCTGCTCGTTGGAGTAATCGTTCTCGGGGTTGCGGGGAATCGGGGCGCCTCTGGACATCGTGCTCTCCTGATGGTCGGGCGGATCGCCCTGGGTGAAATCCGTTGCCCCGAGTGTGCCCAAGGGCGCCGGAGCCGGCATGACCGATCACGCCAATCAGGTGATCCAACGCGTCAATCTTAGTGACAGTAGCCGGCGGCGCCAGAACCACGGGCGGAGAGCCGCGCCTCACACCCCCTCGTCATCCCCCCGGCGCAGCAGGTAGGTGTCCATGATCCAGCCGTTGGCCTCGCGCGCCTGCTGGCGGGTGCGGGCGATGTCGGCCGCCACATCCTTGAGCTTGCCGGCGATGAGGATTTCATCCGGCGTGCCCACGTAGGCGCCCCAGTAGATGTGCAGGTCGGGGGCGTCGAGGCGGGTGTAGGTGTCTTCCGCGTCGAGCATCACCACCACGCTGTCGACGTTGCTGGGGAAGCCCTCGGCAAGGCGCCGGCCGGTGGTGATCTCGATGGACCGACCGATGCGGTTCAGCGGCACCTTGTGACGGGCCGCCAGCGCCTGGATGCTGCTGATGCCGGGGATGACCTCGTACTCGAACGCCAGCCGCCCGCCTCGGAGGATCGCCTGCAGGATGCGCAGGGTGCTGTCGTAGAGCGACGGGTCGCCCCAGACCAGGAAGGCGCCGCACTCCCCCTCCCCCAGCTCCTCGCCGATCAGCCGCTCGAACACCTGCTGCTTGGCCAGGTTCAGGTCCTTGACGGCCGCATCGTACTCGCCGCCGCGCTCGCGCTCGGGGCTGCCCGCCTCGACGAAGCGGTAGTCGCGCCCGCTGATGTAGCGCTCGCAGATTTCCCGGCGCAGGTGGATGAGCTTGTCCTTGCTGCTGCCCTTGTCGAGGATGAAGAACACATCGACCTGGTTGAGCGCCTTCACGGCCTGCAGGGTGACGTAGTCGGGGTCGCCCGCCCCGATGCCGATGACCAGTAGTTTCTTCATGGCGGCTCCTCGCCCGTTCACAGTCCGCCATGTTGAGCGCAAAGGCGGTGGTGATGAAAGAGGTACAGCCCAGCCCCAGGGCCCGCAACCGCCCGCGCCAGCCCGACACCGGCCGTCGCAACGATCGGGTAATGGCTGCATCCGGGCAGGTCAGCCTGGGCACTGGCCGTCAATTCCCCTATCCTTCCCGCCGGCGAACCCACTGCGGCATCGAATGCCGGTCACAGGACCGATTCCATGCACGCCCTGCGCAGCCCGATCCCGCCCCGCTCCCTCCGCTGGAACCTGCACGCCCTGGCCTGGCCACGCGCGTTGCCGACGGGGCCGATCGTCCCGGCTGCTCAGTGCGCCCCCTTCATCGCTCCACTTTTTACGCTGGTACCCCCGCATGGAAATCAAGGTCAACTTTCTCGACAACCTTCGTCTCGAAGCCAAGTTCGACGACTTCACGGTCATCGCCGACCAACCGATCCGCTACAAGGGCGACGGTTCGGCACCGGGGCCGTTCGACTACTTCCTGGCCTCCTCGGCCCTGTGCGCGGCGTACTTCGTAAAGCTGTACTGCCAGACGCGCAACATCCCCACCGAGAACATCCGGCTGTCGCAGAACAACATCGTCGACCCGGAAAACCGCTACCAGCAGATCTTCAAGATCCAGGTCGAGCTGCCGGCGGACATCTCCGAGAAGGACCGCCTCGGCATCCTCCGCTCCATCGACCGCTGCACCGTGAAGAAGGTGGTGCAGCAGGGCCCCGAGTTCATCATCGAAGAGGTGGAGAACCTCGACGCCGATGCCCAGGCCCTGCTGATCCCGAGCAGCAGCGAGCAGAGCACCTACATCGCCGGCAAGGACCTGCCGCTGGAAGAGACCATCGCCAACATGTCCGGCATCCTCGCCGGCCTGGGCATGAAGATCGAGATCGCCTCCTGGCGCAACATCGTGCCCAACGTCTGGTCGCTGCACATCCGCGACGCCGCCTCGCCGATGTGCTTCACCAACGGCAAGGGCGCCACCAAGGAAAGCGCCCTGGCCTCCGCGCTGGGTGAGTTCATCGAACGGCTGAACTGCAACTTCTTCTACAACGACCAGTTCTGGGGCGAGGACATCGCCAACGCCGACTTCGTCCACTACCCCAACGAGCGCTGGTTCAAGCCGGGCCCGAAGGACGCGCTGCCGGCCGAAATCCTCGACGCGCACTGCCTGGAAATCTATAACCCGGACGGCGAACTGCGCGGCTCGCACCTGTACGACACCAACTCCGGCAACACCGTGCGCGGCATCTGCTCGCTGCCCTTCGTGCGCCAGTCGGATGGCGAGACGGTGTACTTCCCGTCCAACCTGATCGAGAACCTCTACCTCAGCAACGGCATGAGCGCCGGCAACACCCTGGTCGAAGCCCAGGTGCAGTGCCTGTCGGAAATCTTCGAGCGCGCGGTGAAGCGCGAAATCCTCGAAGGCGAGATGGCCCTGCCGGACGTGCCCCAGGCCGTGCTGGAGAAGTACCCCTCCATCCTCGCCGGCATCCGTGGGCTGGAAGAGCAAGGCTTCCCCGTGCTGGTGAAGGACGCCTCCCTGGGCGGTGAATTCCCGGTGATGTGCGTCACCCTGATGAACCCGCGCACCGGCGGCGTGTTCGCCTCCTTCGGCGCCCACCCCAGCTTCGAAGTGGCGCTGGAGCGCAGCCTCACCGAGCTGCTCCAGGGCCGCAGCTTCGAAGGCCTCAACGACCTGCCACAGCCGACCTTCGAAGGCCACGCGGTGACCGAGCCGAACAACTTCGTCGAGCACTTCATCGACTCCAGCGGCGTGGTGTCGTGGCGCTTCTTCAGCGCCAAGGCCGACTTCGAGTTCGTCGAGTGGGACTTCTCCGGCCAGGGCGAAGACAGCAACGCCGAGGAAGCCGCCACCCTGTTCGGCATCCTCGAGGACATGGGCAAGGAAGTGTACGTGGCCACCTACGACGACCTCGGCGCCAACGCCTGCCGCATCCTGGTGCCGGGCTACTCGGAGATCTACCCGGTGGAGGACCTGATCTGGGACAACACCAACAAGGCGCTGCTGTTCCGTGCGGACATCCTCAACCTGCACAGTCTGCCCGACCGTGGCCTGAAGTCCCTGCTGAAGAACCTCAACAACACCGAGGTCGACGACTACACCGACATCACCACGCTGATCGGCGTCGAGTTCGACGACAACACCGTCTGGGGCCAGCTGACCATCCTCGAGCTGAAGCTGCTGATCCACCTGGCGCTGAAGAAGTTCGAAGACGCCAAGGAGCTGGTGGAAGCCTTCCTGCAGTACAACGACAACACCGTCGAGCGCGGGCTGTTCTACCAGGCCCTGAACGCGGCGCTGGAAGTGACGCTGGACGACGACCTGGAGATGGACGACTACGAAGCCAACTTCCGCCGCATGTTCGGCAACCCGCGCATGGACGCGGTGCTGGGCTCGCTGGACGGCAGCGTGCGCTTCTACGGCCTGACGCCCACCAGCATGAAGCTGGAAGGCCTCGACCGGCACCAGCGCCTGGTGGAGAGCTACAAGAAGCTCCACGCCGCGCGGGCCAAGGCAGCAGCCAAGTAACCCGCCCCGCCAGCGGCCCTCGCCCCTTCTCGGGCGGGGGCCGTATCTACCCGCCCCCTTCCTCCCGTCACCAGGTCCGCTCGCGGTAGGCGTCCTGGGATTTCTGCAAGCGGCGCTTCACGGCGGTGGCCTGGTTCCTGCGGCCGATCACCCGCCGCTGCCACAACCGTTCCTGCCCCAGGGCAGCCGATTCCGAGGTGCTCCAGGCGCCGATCAGCAGGTGCTTGGCGGCGGCCAGTGCATCCGGCGATTGCTGGGCGCTGGACACGACCATATAGATATCGGCGTCCAGCGCGATCTGCTGCTTGATGTGCTCAATGAAAATAAACTCAACAGAAAACACCTAATTTTTGGAAAGTTACTGCATTAACAGCCCAAACCTTTCAGAGCTACATATATAAGGAAAAATGGAAATAGGATTATTACCACATAGCCTAGAGCCTGTACGCTGATATTCACTCACATGTAGGAAACTTCCTAATTAAGCAGATCGCTTGACACCCCCAATAAGCAGCGATATTCATTCCCAGGCCTAACTGGCATACAACCAAAACCAATCAAGGGAATAGATCATGTTCAAATGGAAAAAACACCCCCAGACCACCTCAACCAAAAAATTTCTAACATTCAAAGCCAGCACCACAATAAACGGCCAAAGTGGTGGTGCGATATTCGAGGGGAAATATATGGTCTGGAGAGCAGGATGCACTAACTGCCCATCCGTATAAATCAGCAATCACTGAGTACCCGATAGCGGGTACTCAGTGATAAGCCATACCAAAATCACAACGCCAAGGACCGGTCGTGAGCAAGCGAGAAAACACCAATCAGATACCTACTCACAACGCAACAGAAACCTCAAAAAAAACAATCCATACAAACCCCGCCTCATCCTCCCAAATCATATTCGTCAACACGCTCACTGGCGCCCTAGCCACTAATAGCGACTTAAGCAAAAGCTCATTCAAGAAACTTGATAGAGAGATAATTCTCTCGCAAATTGCGTACAGCGAGAGAATTCCAACATCCAGTTACTGGGAGAGCTTTTCGCTACTCCCTCCAGGCTGCAGGTATACGTACAATCATGTTTCCCACTCTGGAAAACTAGAAATAGATCTATTCAGCACAAAAAAAGAAACAACCGACACCCCATTAGAAATACTGACATCCTCCATTAGCAACAGGTGCAAATCCAATTATTACAAACGTCTCGTAGTACGCCTATCTGGCGGAGTCGACTCGACATGCATTCTTCTATCTGCAATTGAAGCAGTAGGGGCAGACCGTGTTACTGCCATAACTTGGTTTGATGAAAAAAGCAGTGCAAATGCAGACCTCAAAGCTGCCACAGCCTTGTGCAAAAGGCTAAATATTAGCCATTTATTATTCAAATTCGAGCCCTGTCACTTTTTTCAAGAAATCGACCCTGAGGATCATATATCCATCAGTGTCAGCATGGCCTCCAATAAGGTCTTTGAAAAAGAAATAGAATTCATATCCAGCAAGATAAAGGGCGATTTCATCATATTGGATGGCCACGGAGGCGATCACTTATTTTTAGACCCCGTCCCACCCGCGGCATACCAGAGCCTGCTTAGGGACAAGAAAATAATAAAAGCAGCAAAAGCGTTCTCAATGTTCTCTAAACTATCCGGCTTGAGTTTTTATGAGGCATTAATTAGCAGCTACAAACAGCGCAACCACGACAATTATCAGCGCAGTCAGTTTTTCACAAGACACATCACACCGCCACCTGCAATAGAAAGACCGAGAAGTCTAAAAGAAGAATACTTGCAAGCCATAGCACAGGCTATCTATCAGAACACCACGCACTCAAATATTAGTACAGATATCCTGTACCCTTTCACCAGCAAAGGAATGATTGAATATGCCTTAAGCCAAGACCCATATGACATGTTTGACAATTACAACACTCGACTACCACTAAGGCGCGCAGCCAATGCAAAATACCCAAATATAGAGCTAAGACGTGACAAGGGGCACATTACTAGCGCTTACCAGAAGGCACTCAAATACCATTCAAATCACATTATTGATCGTTTAGAAAGCAGTTGGCTCACGCAAGAAAAACTCATCAATATCTCAAATATAAAAAAAGCAATACGCTATTCGTCAATGGGATTTGGAGGGGCAGACCAAACGCTTATAAAGATAGCCTGTGCAGCCTTGATCAAAATTTGACAACGAGGATAGCTAGATGAGCTTTTCATTCCAGCCCCACATACACCACCTCGTCATGCACAATCAAATTATCCTACTTGACGAAAAGAAAGATCATTTCATGATCCTTAGCGAGAGCCAAACCACTTTACTAACAGAAAGCAGTAAATCATGCGCACAATATGAAAATCTCCTCAACGAACTCACTCAATTAAATCTAGTACACCGCACGCCCTATAGCCAAGCACTAAACAGAGTCGACGAAGAATACGAAGGGATAGACAATTACACATGGCGAATAAGTAGGTGCAGCTCCTCAAGCAGCCTTAGCCTGTTACCAACCATATGGGCTCTTCTGGATCTATTGCGCCTAAAGATAAGCCTAAAGAAACATGGGCTTGGGTACGTGCTTAACAGCATGAGAAAAGCAAAAATCAACAAAAAGAACGGCAGCACACTATCTCAAGAAGCACTAAAAAACTATGTAAACAGTGTCCATCATGCATCACTGCTCCTACCCCTCAAAGTCAAATGCTTAGAATCCTCAATTTGTATATTCAACTACGCCATTAAAAACGGAGAGAATTGCAATTTTTTTATTGGAGTTCAATTGTTTGATTTTCTCTCGCACGCATGGGTAGAAATTGATGGAAAAGTGGTATCTGACGACCAACACCTTTCAAGCAAACTTCCCAAAATCCTGTCTATATAGTGGAATCGCGCCATGGAATGGATAAATCACTATTCAAAAAGCTTCAGAATAATATCAAGAAACTACCAATGGTTCGCAGTTAGCTTTATTGGCGTATCGGCGACATTCATATTCTGCAGCGTACTGAACTCACTACTCCCCGTATTGCTTAGAAATGCTGCCAACTCTCTTGGAGAGATCAACAACCTACATACACAGTTTTTAATCTTCTCTGGGGCTTATGCGATCCTATGGACCTTCTCACAGGTACTTTCCAGCATGCGTGGAGTGGGATCAGCCTGGATACTTGCCAAGTGCGACGCGACGCTGTATGAGGCAATCATCACCACAATTCTCAAGTACCCATACACAAAACAGCAAACGCTGGACCCAGGGTATGTAGTCGCCGACATCAATAGGTCTGCCAGCAGTTTCAGTCTGGTCACGGTTGGAGTTTTTTGGACAATTGCACCTATTGCAGTGGAGATTTTCATAGCTATTAGCGTGCTCTACACCATCATGGGCACACTGTATGCCGTACTATTCCTAGTCTCATCCGCAGTACTGGCCTTCATATCCATTTACATCGCCAAGACCAGCGCTGATATTCATCGGATATTGTTTGAGGCTGACAACAGCCTCTCAAGCTATACAGTTGAGAGGCTCAGCAGAACGTACGACATCAAGCTGAACAATACATTCATCAAGGAATTCACCTCAGGCAGAGAATTCTTCGACAACTATGTCAGGTCAATCAGAAAGTCCAATTTACGAATGGGTCTTCGAATCGCTTATCAAGGGCTCGCTATTGGCGCAGTGCTCGTCCTCTTCGTAACACTGTCGGGCGTGCATTACCGCACAAGTCTCACAGCAGGAGACTTTATTATGATCGTGGGGTATATCACTATGCTCACGACTCAACTGCATCTGCTCGCAGGCACATTATTCAACCTTCAAGCACACCTTATCTCGTTGAATGACGGCATCAAATACCTTGAAGAGAGCATTGAAGAGCAATACCACCCAAAGCACTACGACAACACCCCAGGCTTTGTTCTTCAAGGCGTGTCGCTCGTAAAAGATGGGCACCTAATTCTCGACAACATCCACTGCAAACTTGGCCAGGGCGTGAATATAGTCTCTGGCAAGTCAGGTGCAGGAAAAACGACACTCATAAACACGCTTCTGGGCCTTGAGGAAAACTATACGGGCACAGCCTATTACAAGGGGCACCCGATAAATGGCTCTCTGAGCGAATTCATACTTTCCGATGTATCAGTGGCACCGCAGAGGCCTGTATTGATATCGGGCACCCTTGAAGACAATCTACTCTACGGCGCCGACAAGGTAGACCCGCAGAGGTTGCGGCAAGTGGTCGAGCTCTTAGGATTCAACCGCCAGAACACTACTAATGTCGACGCATTACTCGCCATGAACATAGACATTTCAGGCAGCGGACTCAGTGGCGGAGAAAGACAACGCATTGCCATAGGCCGTGCGATTCTGAGAGAGAAAACAACCCTGATATTGGATGAGCCGACTTCAGCATTAGATGAGAGAACGGCGCAACGAATCATTGATTGGCTGACCCTGAGAACTGGCTGCCTGATAATCGTCACTCATGACGAGAAACTAAAGGAGCAACACGGAATAGCGGTAGAGCTACATGGCTCTGCTAGTCCAGCCTATTAACGGGGTGCTCAATACACCGGCATGGTGTTACGCCGAGACGCTCATTGGGGTTTACCTCAGTCATTGACTCTTGTTGACGGCCACGCAGGCACTCCTGCCCTGATCAGCATCAAGCGAGGGCTGTTCTGCCTGATCGCCAGCGGCCCTCGCCCCTTCTCGGACGGGGGCCGTCTCTACCTGCCCCCTCCTCCCGTCACCAGGTCCGCTCGCGGTAGGCATCCTGGGATTTCTGCAAGCGGCGCTTCACGGCGGTGGCCTGGTTCCTGCGGCCGATCACCCGCCGCTGCCACAACCGTTCCTGCCCCAGGGCAGCCGATTCCGAGGTGCTCCAGGCGCCGATCAGCAGGTGCTTGGCGGCGGCCAGTGCATCCGGCGATTGCTGGGCGAACTCCAGGCAAAGCGCGCGGGCCTGCACGAGCGGGTCATCGGCCAGGTGGGTGACCAGGCCCAGCTGGTGGGCCTGCGTGGCGTCGATGATGCGCCCGGAGAACGTCAGCTCCATCGCCACGTCCTTGGGCAGCAACTCACGCAACAGCACGGTGCCGCCCATGTCCGGAACCAGGCCCCATTGGGACTCCATGATGGACAGCTGGGCGGTGGGCGCGGCAACGCGGATGTCGGCACCCAGGGCGATCTGCAGGCCGGCGCCGAAGCAGTTGCCGTGGATGGCGACGACGACCGGAACGCTCAGCGAGCGCCACACCAGCGAGACCTTCTGGTAACGGTTCATGCTGGGCTTCCACAGCGGCAGGAGGGCCATGATCTTCTTCAGCGGGCTGCCGGTGACGATGTCCTTGAGGTCCATGCCGGAACAGAAGGACGGGCCGTTGCCGGCCAGGATCACCGCGCGCACAGCCCGGTCACGCTTGAGGAATTCGCCGCAGGCGATCAGCTCCAGCAGCAGCTGGGTGCTGATCGAGTTGTGCTTGTCGGGGCGGTTCAGGCGCACGGTGGCGATGGCGCCGTCATAACTCAGGTCTACATGGTTCCACACGGGCTGGGTCACGCCGGCAGGTCCTCGTTTTATTGGAAGGGTGGATAGGCATTACGCCGCTCATGGTAAGCGCGCTCCGGCGGTTTGGGGGCGGCGGGCATGGCAAAAAAGGGCCGGCCGGAAACCGGCCAACCCAAAGGCCGGTGCTCGGGACGGGCACCGGCGCAGACACAACCCGGGTGATGCCGCGAACCCCGTCAGCGCGTCGTGGAGTAACCGCCGTCCAGCGGGATGACGGTGCCGGTGATGTAGGCGGACGCAGCCGACGCCAGGAAGATCGCCGTGCCGGCCACATCCGAGGCCTGCCCGGTGCGGCGCCGGGGGATGGTCTGGATGATCTGCTCGGCGTGCTCCTTGAGCATGAACTCGGTCATCTTCGTCTCGAACGGGCCGGGGGCGATGGCGTTCACATTGATGTTGGCCCGCGCCAGGTGAGCGGCGAGATGGCGGGTCAGGTGGTGCACCGCGGCCTTGCTGGCGGAGTAGGAATAGTTGCCGTAGCCGGGGCTGGTGAGGCCATCGATGGAGCCGATGTTGATGACCCGGGCCGGGTCTTGGTCGGTGCCCGCGGCCTGCAGCGCGGGGCCGAGCGTCTGGGTCAGGAAGAACAGGGATTTCAGGTTGATGTCCATGATCTTGTCCCAGCCGCTTTCCGGGAATTCGCCGAACCTGGCACCCCAGGTGGCGCCGGCGTTGTTCACCAGGATGTGCAACTGCGGCTCGCGCTGCAGGAACGCCTCGGCGAAGGCGTTGGCCTGCTCCGCCGAGGACAGGTCCGCCGCGATGCCCACCGCCTCGCCGTACTGCTTGAGTTCGGCTTCAGCTTCGGCGCAGGCCTCGGCCTTGCGGGACACCACATAGGTCTTGACCCCGGCTTGCACCAGGCCCTTGGCGATCATCAGGCCGATGCCGCGCGTACCGCCGGTTACCAGGGCGACTTTGCCGCTTATATCGAACAGCGCATGTTTCGAAGTCATGGGGATTCCACTCAGAAGTTGAGGTTCAGGGGATAGGTCTTCAGGGCCTGCTCGATGTCGCTGGCCGCCGCCAGGCGGGCGATGCGCAGCTCGGCATCCGGGAGCAGGTAGGCGAAATAGAACCGGGCTTGCGCGTGTTTCGCGGCCGTGTCGATGGGCAGCTCGCTGCCGTCCAGTGCCGCCAGCACCCGCAGCCACAAGGTGGCCATGACGCCGTGCCCCACCAGCCAGAGAAACTCGCGGGCGCATTGCAGCGCGGCGAAGGGCGCGCCCTTGAGGTCGGCCTTGAGCTGCTCCACCACCCCGTCGATGCGGTCAAGCACGGCCAGGGTGCCCGGCACCTGATCGAGGTGCGGCCCGGCGGCCGGCAATTCCGCGATCTGCTCGCGCAGCCAGGCCAGGGTGGCATCGACGGCCTGGTGGCGGCCGTCGTCCAGCCGACGCAGCGCCAGGTCGAGGGACTGCACATCGTTGGTGCCTTCGTAGATGGGCAGGATCTGCACATCGCGCAGCAGCACTTCGATACCCGTGTCCTTGATGTAGCCATGGCCGCCGTGGGTCTGCATCGCCGCCGTGGCGACCTCCACGCCGATCTCGCTGCTGATGGCCTTGGCGGCGGACATCAGCACCGGCAGCACCACCTGGGCGCGCATGCGGGTGGCCGGTTCGGCCGCCGCCTGGGTCTGCTCGTTCACCAGGGCGGTGACGAACGCCAGCATGCGTGCCGAGGACGTCAGCGTGCGCATGCGCACGATCTCGCGGCGGATGTTGGGATGCTCGGCGATGGGCAGCGGTGCCTTGCCGCCACCGACCAGATCACGCCCCTGGATGCGCTCCAGCGCATAGGCGATGGCGTTCTGGCTGGCGATTTCCGCCACGCCTATGGCCTGGAACGCGGTGCCGATGCGCGCCAGCTTCATCATGCTGAACATGCCCGCCAGGCCAGCCCCCGGAGCACCGACTATCCAGCCCCTGGCGTCGTCGAACAGCAGCTCGGCGGTGGCCGAGGCGTGGATGCCGAGCTTGTCTTCGACGCGCGGGCAGGTCACGCCGTTGCGCTCGCCCAGGCTGCCGTCGGCGCCAACGTGGAACTTGGGCACGATGAACAGCCCCAGCCCCGCCAGCCCGGCCGGCGCCCCCTGGATGCGGGCGAGCACCAGATGGACGATGTTGCGGGTCAGGTCGTGGTCGCCGCCGGTGATGAAGATCTTGGTCCCGGACAGGCGATAGGTGCCGTCGTCGCTCGCCACCGCCGTGGTGCGCAGCAGCGAAAGGTCGGTGCCACACTGCGGCTCGGTCAGGCACATGGTGCCGTTCCATTCGCCGCTGCCGATCTTCTGCAGGTAGGTGGCCTTGAGGGACTCGGAGCCGATGCCCTTCAACACCGTGTACACGCCCAGGCGAATGGACGCGTACAGGGCGAAGGACATGGAGCCGGCGCTGAGCAGCTCGTCGCAGGCGAAGCCGAACGGCAGCGGCAATCCCTGCCCGCCATCCTCGACGGCGGTGTGCAAAGCGCCCCAGCCATCGGCGACGAAGGCCTCGTAGACGCCGTGGTAGCCGGCCGGGGCGCGCACTCCATCGGCCGTGACGGTGCAGCCTTCCCGGTCGGATGGGCCGATCAGCGGCAGCAGGCGATCGGCGACGAAGCGGCCCAGGGTTTCGAGCACGCTGCCCAGCGTCTCCGCCGATTCGTCAGCGCCGGTGATGCCGTTGTATTCCCCGGCCAGCACATGGCCGGCGAGAAACTGGTATTCCCCCACGGGGGCGCGATAGGTCGTCATGGCCCGCCTCACTCGCCCTTGAAGGTCAGGCCTTTGTTCAGCACCGCGGCGCCTTCCCGGGTGAAGCGTTCCACCGCGTCCATCATGTCGTGGGTGGCGAAGGTGGCCGGGGCGGAATCCAGCAGGCGCTGGTCGGCGGCGGTCAGGCCGTGGGCCACGGCGGTGTTGATCAGGTGCTTGGAGGCGGCGTAGGCGACGGTGGGGCCGTTGGCGAGCTTGGCGGCATAGGCGCGCGCCTTCATCTCCACTTCAGGGTCGGGCATCACGCGGTTGACCAGTCCCCACTCGAGCATGGTCTTGGCGTCGTAGATGCCGGCGGAGAAGACCATCTCCTTGGCGCGGGCCAGGCCCACCCGGGCGACCAGGCGTTGCGCACCGCCCAACAGGGTGGTGGTGCCGATGCGCGCTTCGACCTGGCCGAAGTTGGCCGACTCGCCGGCGAAGATGATGTCGTGGATCTGCGCCATCTCGCAGCCGCCGCCCAGGCACATGCCGCGCACCGCCACCACGGTGGGGAACGGCAGGTTCTCGAAGCGCTGCATCTCCGGGATGGAGCGATTGAGCAGGCGCCGGGCGAAGTTGGCGTCGCTGCCGGAGAAGTTGCTGATGACGTCGGCGCCGGCGCAGAAGTGGTCGCCCTCGGCCAGGGTCAGGAAGGCGCGGGCCTTGGCGTCGATGGCCTGGTCGACGGCCTCCATCAGCCCACGGAAGGATTGGTTGGTCAGCAGGTTCATCGGCCCGCCGCAGAAGGTGGCGATGGCCAGGGCACCATCCATTTCGAATTTAACGGTCATGTTCGTAACTCCAGGTTCAGGTTTCTTCGGGCAAGCCGAAGGCGTTCCCGCTGCCGGGCAGCGGGGGTTGCACAGGTGAAATCAGCGGCCTTTGAAAACGGCCGGCCGGCGTTCGGCGAACGAGCGCAGGCCTTCCAGGAAGTCCTCCGAGGCGAAGCAGGTCTTCTGGATCTGCGGGATGCAGTCGATGGCGGCCTGCTCGCCGTCCTGCAGGTACCTGAGGGCGGCGGCCTTGGCGGCGCGCAGGCCGATGGGGGCGTTCTTGCAGATCAGCCGGGCGATCTCCATGGCGCGCTCCCGGTGCTGGCCGAAGGGGTGCACTTCCTGGACGAAGCCGATGGCCAGCGCGCGCTGGGCGTCGAACTCGTCGCAGAGGAACAGGTGGTACATCGCATTGCCCCAGCCGGTGCGGGTGAGGTAGCGGAAGTGGGCGCCACCGAGTGGGGCGATGCCGCGCTTGGACTCCATCTGGCAGAAGGTGGCGGTGTCGGCGGCGATGACGATGTCGCCGGCGAGCATCATCTCGATGCCCACGGTGTAGGTCTTGCCATGGACGACCGAGATCACCGGCTTGGTGCAGCGCTTGTACAGGCCGAACGGGTCGACCCAGCCCTCGGGCAGCGGCTTGGCGGTGGCGCCGGGGCCGAAGAACTTCGGCATGTCGAGGCCGGCGGTGGTGTGCTCGCCCTCGGGGCAGAGCACGGCGACCCAGATGTCGTCATCGTTGTCGACGGTGGTGAGGTGCGCGGCCAATTGCTCGATCATCTCCGGGGAGAAGGCGTTGAACTTGGCAACGTTGTCGACGGCAATGACGGCGATATGGTCCTCGACGACCATGCGGACTTCGCCGGCCTTTTTCTCTTCGCTCATGATGGTTTCCTTGGTTCCTGGGGTGCATCGGGCGTTCCGGCCGCCCGCGCGGGCAGCCGGCATGGATCAGGCAATTCCGCGTGGGTGGTGCTGCCAGTAGGGTTCGCGCACCAGACGCCGCAGCACCTTGCCGGTGGCGTTGCGCGGCAGATCAGCCACGAAGTCCACGCTCTTGGGCAGCTTGAAACCCGCCACCCGGCCCCTGGCGTGGGCGATCAGCGCCTCGGCCGTGAGGCGGGCGCCGGGCTTGAGCACGGCGATGGCCTTGATCGCCTCGCCCCATTGCGGGTCGGGGACGCCGATCACGGCAACATCGGCGATGGCCGGGTGGCTGTAGAGGATGTTCTCGACCTCGGCGGGGTACACGTTCTCACCGCCGGTGATGATCATGTCGCGCTTGCGGTCGTAGATATGCAGGTAGCCACGCCCGTCGAGATAGCCCATGTCGCCGGTGTGGAACCAGCCGTCCTGGATGGCCGCGCGGGTCTCCTCCTCGCGCTGCCAGTAGCCGTTCATGACCTGGCTGGAGCGGCAGGTGATCTCGCCGATGCCACCGACCGGCAGCGGCTGGCCATCCGCGTCGATGACCCGCAGCTCGACCCCGGCGGTGGCCTGGCCGCAGGACAGCGCCAGGTCGGTATCGCCCGCGAGGATCGCCTGGTGGTCCTCCACCGTCAGGTAGGTGATCGGCCCCGAGGTTTCGGTCAGCCCGTAGATCTGCCCGAAGCCCGTGTGGGGCAAAGCGGCCATGGCTTCCTGCAGCAGCGAGGTGGCCATCGGCGCAGCGCCGTAGAGGATCTTCTTCAGGCTGGGGCACGTGCGGCCACTGTGGGCCATGGCGGCGATCAGGCCGCGCACCATCACCGGCACCATCAGGGTCAGGGTGACCTGCTCTCGCTCGACCAGCGCGACGATTTCGGCCGGTACGAAGTCGCTGACGATGATCAGCCGCGCGCCCCTGGCCAGGCCGTAGATACCGAGGATCGAGCCGGCCACGTGGGCATGGGGCAGGCACAGCAGGATCACATCCTCCGCGTCGATCTGCCGGCACGGGCTGCGCTCGCCGGTAACCAGCGCGGACAGCGGCGCCTTGAAGAGGCTCTCGCTACTCAGGCGCACGCCTTTCGGCCGCCCCGTCGTGCCGCTGGTGTAGATCTGCAGGCAGTCATTCCGCGCGGCCAGGGCCGGCCCGGCGCTTAGCACCGCCTGGCGATCCCGCCACGCGGCGTAGGCAGCCCCCATGACGA
This sequence comes from Pseudomonas sp. PDM13, assembly GCF_025685765.1. NCBI lineage: Bacteria > Pseudomonadati > Pseudomonadota > Gammaproteobacteria > Pseudomonadales > Pseudomonadaceae > Pseudomonas > Pseudomonas sp. PDM13. The sequence goes on from NZ_JAOTQU010000014.1 coordinate 125,371, forward strand.
TGCAGTGCTCGATGAAGGGCAGCCCGGGGCGGATCTTTTCGATCAACGCTGCGAACGGCGCGCCGATGAAGAGGATGCGCGGCCGGCAGTCCGCCACTACCTGTTCGATCTCGGCGGCAGCGAGCCGGCTGTTGAGGGGCACCAGGGCGAGGTTGGCGCGGGCGCAGCCGATCCACAGTTCGTAGAACTGGTCGCTGCTGTGGTCGAGGATCGCCACACGCTCCTGGGTGCTCGCCCCCAGGGCCAGCAGGCCATTGGCAACCTGATCGGCCCGTGAATCCAGCTCGCTGAACGGGGTTCTTCTGTCGCCGAATACCAGGGCGGTGTGATCGTCGGGAATGGCAGATGTCACGCGTGCAACATCGGCCAGCAACTGCTCGGCCATAAGGTCTCCTGGGGCGCCTTGTTGTTCTTGGGGGCGCTTTCAGGGACCGATGCTAGGGCAGGCCGGAATTCAACAACGTCGGCCAGAAGACAGTGTTGGCAAACTCGCCAGACGGCTACTCCGCACGGCCGTGGCGCTGGTTCTCGCTGATGAAGCGGAGCAGCCCGGCGGGGTCTTTCACCGTCACCTTGCCGTAGTCGGTTTCGATCAGCTTGAGCTTGCGCAACTCGGTGACGACACGGTTCACGCTCTGCCGCGTAGAGCCCACCATCAGCCCGATATCCGCCTGGGACAGGGCAATGTCCGCATCACCACTGGCAGCATCGCTCTTGATATCGGCCAGCCAGAAGAAGCGCGAGGCGATCCTCGCCGGCACCGGCTGCGTCAGCATCTCCTCCAGCAGCCGCAAGGCACCGCGCAGGCGCCGGCTCAGTTGCGCGCTCACCGCCGAAGCGACCTGGGGATGGGTGGCCAGTAGCGCGGAGAAATCCCTGACCGACCAGGCCCGCAGCTCCACCGCGCCACGGGTGATGAAGGTGACGGACGACGGGCCGCCATCGGAGATGGAGCTGTCCCCCACCAGATCCCCGGGCTGGTAGATGTAGATCAGCACCTCCTGCCCATCCTCGGTGAAGATGCACTGGCGGATCTCCCCGGAAACGATCTGGAAGACCTCTACTATGGGGTCGCCCTGGCGATACAGGGTGTTGCCGTCGGCGAAGCACTTCGTCCGCGCCTTTGCCAGCAACGCGTCCCGAACCTCGGGGGTGAGGTCGGCAATCCAGTTGAAGCCGCTCATCGTCGTCAAGGCTCCCCAGAGCAAGGCCGTTCAGCGATCCCCCGGCGCCGTGGACTCTCGCCTGGAAGGCGGTTTCAGCGCTGGGATTCGGGGTACACAACGGCGGTTGCACGCTGCGCCGGCCTATCTAAACAAACGTTCGGTAAGCGGTCAATTTGTCTAGCTATGTGGTCTTGAGGAAGCACACCCGTAGGGTGGATGACGCTCTTTTCATCCACCAGCGGAGCGTCCGGCGAGCCCGAAAGGTGGACCGATAAAGCGTGGTCCACCCGCGCCCGGATAATCACCGTGGCTGCGAAATGACGGGGCTCGCTCCGCTCGCGGAACGCCGCCCGCCCCACCCACAAATACGGCCCGTAGGATGGGTAGAGCTCTGCGAAACCCATGCTGCGCAGGTGCCCCGCATGACCACGAAAGGTGGACCGGTGGAGCGTGGTCCACCCTACCCCACGTGTCAGTTCGTGATTGGCCGGCGGCAAGCATCTCGCAGACAAAATCCATGAAAAACCCCGCCGGGGCGGGGTTGGGGTCACACGCGTCTGGTTGCTGCCTCGTAGACCTCGTCATCACGACGGGCGCCTACGCACAGGATCAGGACGATCTCGGAGCCATTGATGCGATAGACGATACGGATATCCCCCGTCCGAACCCGGCGGTAGCCGGCCAATGCTCCGCGCAGCGCCTTGCCGATCTTGTCGGGCTCCCCTTCGGCAATACGCTCGCGTATCACCTTCAGCACCCTTTTCGCCTCGGCGCTGCCCAGTTGCCGGAGATCCTGCTCAACTTCCGGGTGAAACCGAACGCTCCAGTTCATGGTTACACCTACTCGAAGCGAGCCTCCATATCCTCAAGGCTCAGGGTCTTGGTTTCATCCAGGGTGGCCAGGCGCTCGATGGCCAGCCGCTCAGCGCGAAGGTCTTCGAGTTCGTCCTGCAGCGCCTGGTAGGTCGCAACCCCCATCAGGACCGCAGCCGGCTCGTTGTCCTTGAAGATAACCAAGTGGGTAACTTCCCCGCTGGTGACCTCCTTCAATTTCGCACCGAAGCTGCGAACCATCGCGGTAGCGGAAACGGCCTGTTCCGCTCGGTCTAGAAGTGCACTCATGGGCGCTTTGCCTCGATTCGTCATACTCAGCTTTTGCGCTGAATCAGGCGTAAAACAATACACACCATCATTCGTAAAATCCAACCCAGCAGATAACCAACCCCCGAGTGATTGGCTGCATCTGGCCTTCTGGAAAAGACGCAACGGCTTGCGCCGGACGTAGGGGACTCACCCTGCCAGCCCCTCGTTTATGGCCGGGGATTCAGCCAATCGATACCGCGACGGGAACACCGAACGGCCTGAAAACGACGCTTGACCTTAAAGTTGAGTTGAACGTTAGGGTCTCCGCACCCCATCTCCCGGGCTCATTTCCGGGGGCAGATATGCCGGGGTTCCAGGGGCATGGACCCCATAACAACGCGGAGAACAGACAGACATGAGATCCACCAGGATTGCGGCAGCAGCAGGTATTTTCCTCAGCACCATCGCGATGACGTCATGGGCGACCGAGGTGCCGGCCACGCATCCGGCCGGAACCGCCAGCACCGTGATCGCCGGCCATCCCGTGCCGCTGCTGGCGGGCGGCCTGTATGACCGCTTCCATTCCAACCCGCCGCTTTCCGTCATCGCCTCCGAGGCGCCGGATGTGGACCTGAGCTGGTTCAAGACCCTGCAGAAAACCAAGGTCGACATCGGCTTCGAGTCCTATTCGCCGAACTTCTATTACAAGAACAGCAAGGTGACGGCGGTGTTCACTGCCGACCTGGCCACGCTCAAGTCGCTGATGCCCGCCGAGGTGCTGGAGCAGGTGCAGCCGCTGCAGGTGTGGCCCGGCCGCGGCCTGGTGGCGTTGACCGCCTACACCTATGAGTACTGCGACAACGACAGCTACAACGAGGTCTCGCTGTCCATCGTCACCAACAAGCCCGGCAACGCCAACCTGGGCCCGTTATCCCTGGTCGGCCAATCGATGTCGAAGGACCTCTGGGGCTACGTGCTCAAGCTACCGGTGGACACCGAGCTCGCCAGGGTGCGTGGCGTGGTGGGCTACAACCTGCCCAAGTGGCTGACCGGCATCCACCACAAGGACAACGACAAGACGGTGGTCTACGAGATCATCGACAGCCAGACGGGCAAGGTCGACGTCACCCTGGAAACGGAAAAGCTGGGCGACCTCTCCAGCGAGGCCGAGCTGGTCACCAACAGCTTCACCAACACCGGGCACAACGGCGAGCTGACCTACGGCTACGCGGTTTCCCGCCAGTTGAGCCACGCCTCCAGCAGCGACGAGAGCACAGTGAAGCTGGTGCTCGGCGACGGCAGCCTGTCGACCTACATCAAGGCCCTGGACCTGGGCACGATGATGAAATACGAGTACGTGCCGAGCTTCCAGAGCGCGCTCTACGCCCCCGCCCCGCTGCAGTCGATGCTGAACGACTGATCCACGGCAGCGGCGCGCGAGCCGAGGGCCGGCCAGCCCCCCCGGCTCCATCCGTTCAAAAACGCTCATCCCTGATCGCCGGCAACGTCAGCTCGCGCACGAAGGAGGCGGCGGAGAGCCGCAACAGCGCGTCGACCATCGTCACCACGTCATGCACCGGCACCCGCTGCCCCTCCCCGCGGGCGGCGGCTGCCGCCAGGGGCGTGGACAGCGGGTCGTCGGTATTCAGGTAGCCCGGGTGCAGCACCGTCACCGCCAGGCGCTGGTCGCGGAAGCCTTCGCGCAACGCATCGGCCATGCCATTGAGGGCGAACTTGGAGGCGCCGAAGGCCACTTCCGGGCGCCCGCTCTGGCGCAGGGCCGAGGTGGAGCCAATCAGGATCAACTGCGGCCTGGCGGACGCCAGCAACCGGGGCACCAGCCGCTTGAGCAGCAGCAGCGTGGCGGTGATGTTCACCTCCACCAGCCGGCCGATGGATTCATCGCTGTCGCCGAGAAAGTCGTAGTGCTCGCTGAAGGCGTGCTCTTCCCAGATGCCGACATTGCACACCAGCACATCGAGCGCAGCGGGCGCCCCGGCCTCGATCTGCGCCACGGCCACCGCGGGGCTGGCCAGGTCCGCCTCGATCCAGCCGAGTTCGACGCCCGGGGCCAGCGGCAGATGCTCCGGCCGCCTGCGCGAGACACCGATCACTTCGTCCCCCGGCTTGCCGAGCCCTTCCACCCGCGCCCGGCCCAGCCCCCTGCTCGCCCCTAGGATCATCATCTTCATGCCATTGCTCCTTGTCCGTTTCCTTGCCCGCTAGGCCCAACGCAGGTTGAGCACGACGAAATCCAGCAATACCCAGATGACCAGCACCAGATGGGTCAGCTGCAGCCCTTCCTGGCGAATCCAGTAACCGAACCAGAGCCCGCCCAGCAGCATGGCGAACAGAAAGCCCAGGGCGGCGCTCAGGGCCAGGTTCAGCCAGGGCCGGGCGGCCTCCAGCCCGGCACCGAGCAGCAGTTCGTAGCAACCGGCCCAGGCCGCGAGCACGGCAGCCGTCTGCAGCACCACGATGACCAACAGCGCCAGGCGATGCATGAGGGGGGAATCCAGGCCACGCCGCAGCAGCGGGATGTCGATCACCGGCGGCTGCCGCAAGGGCGCCATGGACATGGTCGCGCCGATGGCCCCAACCGAGCTGGCGAAGGCGTGCAGGTTGTTGATCAGCGCGACGCTCAACCACAGGCTGAAGCCGAGAAAGCAGGTGCCCTGGAAAATCATCAGTGAGGTCTGGGTATCCATTCCTGGTCCTTGTGCGTGGGTTCGGAGGCGCCTGAGGCGAACCCGGGCGGGCAGCGACAGGCGAGCCGAGCGGCACTCTAAAACCTCAACCTAGCTTGAGGTCAACAAGCGCAGCACAAGAGCAATGGCCAGCCCCGGGGAAGGGGCAAGGGGGCGGTCACCTAGGGCGCGGGAGCGTCGGCGGGCAGCAACCGGGCGATGTCCTCGCTAAAGGTTTTCCACTCCGCTTCCGAGATTTCCATGATGCCGAAGGAGCGCAGGAAGAAGGCCCCGGTGGCCGCCAGGAAGGCCAGGCGCACGCGCTTGCCGCGCTCGCTTTCGAACGCCCCGCCCAGCAGCAGGGAGCGGTACCAGTCGTTGGCCTGGGCGCGCAGGCTGTCCTGGCTGAACATCGCGGTGAGGATCGCCGCCGCCCGCTTGCTCAGCTCTTCGTCCGGGATGGCGATGATATGGATCTGCGCCGTCAGCAGCTCCAGCACCCCCGCATCCGGCGCCAGCCGGGCCATCACCGAGCTCTCGTAGTCGGTCTTCCAGCGGTTGACCATGGCCTCGATCAGGCCGTCCTTGGTACCGAAGCAGGACTGCACGCCGCCCTTGCTTATACCGGCGGCCTTGGCCACCTCACCGATGCTCAATGCAGAAATGCCTTGGTCCATCACCACCGATATGGCGGCATCCAGCACCAGGTTCCTGTCGATCACAGGGCGTTTACTCATCAGGCTTTCTCGAATTAGAATACGATCGTATTTTTATTTTCCACCCCCTCACCGGGGCTCGCAGTGAGGTCCATCCCGCTTACGGCACGTGCCTTGCCCGATACCTGACCAGGCTACGGCGCGCGCACGGATGCACCTCTGCCCATCGACCGGAACCGCTGGCGAAATCCCCTCGGGAACCCCACACCAGCGCACCCCGGTTTGTTCAAGGCATACAGCGGCAATTTTACCGCCAATTCGCGGGGGCTCATGGCTTTTGATCGTACTACGGGCGCGGGTATCGGCTTTGCCAACCGCGTTTACAAACCACGAGCCCTGGGCTGCGCGCTCAGCTTCATTTTCGTCGCCACCACCACCCACCCCGGGCCCTCGCCGCTCTGGGTGCTGATGCTGCTCAATGCCTTCATCTGGCCCTGCCTGGCGTACCAGCTGGCGATACGTGCCCATGCGCCCTACCGCACCGAGCTGCGCAACCTCCTGCTCGATTGCGTCTTCGCCGGTGGCTGGGTCGCAGCGATGCAGTTCAGCCCGCTGCCATCCTTGCTACTGCTGTCGATGGTGGCCATGAACAGCGTCAGCGCCAAGGGCATCCGCTTCATGCTCTACGGCCTGGCCGCCAACCTGCTGGGGATGGCCCTGGCCGGGGCCGTCCTCGGCTTCGAGATCACACTGGAAACCCCGCCGGCCGTGGTCTGGGCCTGCCTGCCGATGCTGGTGATCTATCCCTTCGTGGTCGGCTGGACGAGCTACAGCCTGACGCAGCGGCTGGTCAGGCAGCAGAAGGCGCTGTCCATCGTCAGCGGCTTCGACGAGCGCATGCTCACCTCCCACAACCGCTGGATGTACCAGCTGGCGCGGGTCTTCCTGCGCTGCCGCTGCGGCTCCGGCCAGGCCACCGTGGCGCATATCCGCATCGATGAATTCCCCTTGCTGCGCGAGCGCCACGGCGCACTGGTGGCGGACGCGCTGAGCGTTCGGCTCGGGCACCTGATCAAGGCCGGGATACGCAGCACCGACCTGCTGTGCATGAAGCGCCGGGGGGAATTCCTGGTGCTTCTGCTGCAGGCCAGGCGGCTCGGCGCGCAATCCCTCACCGACCGCATCGAAGACGGCTTCGCCCACTGCTTCGCCGGTGGCACCGGGCTGCCGGAAGCGCGCATCCGTGTCGGCCTCGCCGAGTTCAGCAACAGCCTGGCCAGCGAGAACGAATGGCTGCGCCTGGCGGAACAGCGCTCGGGCCAGCCCCGGCCCCAGGCGTCACGCCCCTTGGAAGAAGCCCCGCGAGCCACCCCGGCCGCCGGCCCCCTGCCCGTTCCCTAGCTGCGCTCCACCGCCACACGCAGCGACACCTGCTCACCGATCACCGATTCCGGCCACCCGCTGGCGCTCGCCTGCACCCGGCTTCCAGCCTTTTCAGCCACCACCAACTGTCGTTTGAAGGAGTATTCAGTTGAGAAACCTTGCCATCGGAAAACGCGCGGGACTTATCTTTTCACTGCTGGCCCTGCTGGTCCTGGCCATGGGCGGCAGCAACCTGTACCAAACCAACAGGATGGACGACGCGTCGATCGAGGTCCGTGGCACCTGGCTGCCCGGGATCATCGCCCTGAGCGAAATAGGCACCGCCATCGGTAATGGACGAGCACTGACGCTGCGCGGCATCATCGTCGACGACCGGGCCGAACAGCGCCGCGCCGTGTCCACCGTCCGAAGCATCCAGGCCGCGCTGCCTGGGCAGTTCGCCGCCTATGAAAGCACCATCGCCAAGGCGCAGGATCGCGAACTCTTCAAGCGCTTCATCCACACCTACGAAACCTACAGAGGGCTGCAGGAGCAGATACTCGACGCCATCGATGACGACCACCTGGACGAGGCCGACCGCCTGGTCAATGGCCCCCTGGTGGATTACTCCAACGCGATGATGAGTGCGCTGGGCGAGCTGATCCGCTTCAACTCCACCGGGGCATCCGAAGCGGCCAAGCGCAGCGACGAGGCATCGGACGAAGCCTTCCTCGTTGCCCTCGTTTCCCTGGCGGTGATCCTCGGCGTCACCGTCGCCGCCGCCCTGGTGCTGACCCGCAGCATCGTCACCCCGCTGGGCGAGGCGGTGGTCATCGCCGAACGCGTGGCCAGCGGCGACCTGACCCGCGACATCAGGGTCATCGGCAAGGACGAACCGGCCATGCTGCTGGCCGCCCTGCGCACCATGCAGGGCAACCTGCGGGCCACCATCCAGCAGATCGGCAGCTCGTCCGACCAGTTGGCCTCCGCCTCCGAAGAACTGCACGCGGTGACCGAAGACGCCAACCGTGGCCTGCACCAGCAGAACGCCGAGATCGAGCAGGCCGCCACCGCCGTCAACCAGATGACCGCCGCCGTGGAAGAAGTGGCGCGCAATGCCGTGAGCACGGCCGCCGCCTCGAAGGAAAGCGACGAGGCCGGCCGCCAGGGCTTCATCCAGGTCAACGACGCCATCACCTCGATCCGCACCCTGGCCGGCCAGGTCACCCAGGCCTCCGTCCGCGCCTCGGAACTGGCCAGCCAGACCCGCGACATCAGCACGGTGCTCGACGTGATCCGCGGCATCGCCGCGCAAACCAACCTCCTGGCGCTCAATGCCGCCATCGAAGCCGCGCGCGCCGGTGAGGCCGGCCGTGGCTTCGCCGTGGTCGCCGACGAGGTGCGCTCCCTGGCCCAGCGCACGCAAAGCTCCACCGAGGAAATCGAAGAGATGATCGACAACATCCAGACCGGCACCCAGGGCACCGTGGACGCCCTGCTCGCCGGCGCTGGGCAGGCCGAGCAGACGCTCAAGTCGGCCGCCAGTGCCGGCATGGCACTGGAGCGCATCACCGCCTCGATCACCCACATCAACGAGCGCAACCTGATCATCGCCAGCGCCTCGGAGCAGCAGGCCCAGGTGGCCCGCGAGGTGGACCGCAACCTCACCAACATCCGCGACCTGTCCCTGCAGACCGCTGCCGGCGCCAACCAGACCAGCGCCTCCAGCCAGGAACTGTCGCGCCTGGCCATCGAGCTCAGCGGCATGGTCACCCGCTTCCGCGTCTGATGCCGGCCCGCGCCTGCTGCCATCGCGGCAGGCGCACCACATCCATGCACGCCCGCACCAATCGATAGCACCCGGGCGGCCTCCAACGCCTCCGCACAGCCACCCGCGCCAGGCCCAGCAAGGGTTCCAGGACCTTGGCCCACAGGTTGCAATCACTCGCTCCAAACTTGGATACAAGATGGAGCACCTCATGCAATCCGCGACTCCGCACAGCCTAGGCTGGACCCTCGGCCAATGGCAGGCCGCCTACCGCGACGCCACCCTCAGCCCCGCCATCCTCTTCGAGCTGCTGCAGCAATTGCAGGACGAAGACCCGGCCTGGATCGTCCTCGCCACCCCTGCGCAGTTGAGCAAGCGCCTCGCCGCCCTCGCCGAGCAACTGGCCGCCGTCGAGGGTGACCTCTCCCGCCTGCCGATCTACGGCGTGCCCTTCGCCATCAAGGACAACATCGACGCCGCCGGCTGGCCCACCAGCGCCGCCTGCCCGGCATTCGCCTACCCGGCCAGCGAGGACGCCACCGTGGTCGCGCGCCTGCAGGCTGCCGGTGCGGTGCTGATCGGCAAGACCAACCTCGACCAGTTCGCCACCGGCCTGGTGGGCACCCGCTCGCCCTTCGGCGCGGTGCCCAACAGCTTCGATGCCGCCTACGTCAGCGGCGGCTCCAGCTCCGGCTCCGCCTCGGTGGTGGCGCGTGGCCTGGTGCCCTTCTCACTCGGCACCGACACCGCCGGCTCCGGCCGCGTGCCGGCCGGCTTCAACAACATCGTCGGGCTCAAGCCCAGCCGGGGCTGGCTGTCCAACAAGGGCCTGGTGCCCGCCTGCCGCACCCTGGATTGCATCTCGGTGTTCGCCCTGACGGTGGAGGACGCCGAGCGCGTCGCCGACATCGCCGGGGGCTACGACGCCGCCGACGCCTACTCCCGCACCAACCCCTGCAGCGCCCCGGTGGCCATCGGCGCCAGGCCGCGCCTGGCGATCCCCGATACCCTCGAATTCCACGGCGACAGCCGCAACCAGGCGGTCTTCCAGCAGGCCCTGGAGCGCCTGCGCGAACTTGGTGCCGAGCTGGTGCCCATCGACTTCACGCCCTTCCGCCAACTGGCCGAACAGCTCTACCAGGGTTCCTGGGTCGCCGAGCGCACCGTGGCCATGGCCGGCATGCTGGAAAACGCCGCCGAGGCCATCGACCCCGTGGTGCGCGGCATCGTCGAAAAGGGCTTCGGCTACAGCGCCTGCGACGCCTACCGCGCCGAGTACCTGCGCGCCGAGCTGAGCCGGGCCATCAACCTCGCCCTGGCCGGCTTCGACGCCCTGGTGGTGCCCACCTCCCCCACCCTGCGCACCCTGGAGGAAATGGCCGCCGAGCCCGTGCTGTTCAACAGCCAGTTCGGCACCTACACCAACTTCACCAACCTCGCCGACCTCAGCGCCCTGGCCCTGCCCGCCGGCCTGCGCGACGACGGCCTGCCTGCCGGCATCACCCTGCTCGCCCCGGCCTGGCACGACCACGCCCTCGCCTCCCTGGGCAAGCGCTGGCAAGCCGCACTCGGCCTGCCCCTGGGCGCCACCGGCCGGCCCCTGCCGCCCGCCGCCACGCCCGTGCAGGCACCCGGCAGCGTGCGGGTCGCCGTGGTCGGCGCGCACCTCACCGGCATGCCGCTGAACTTCCAGCTGGTCACCCGCAATGCGGTGCTGGTGGAGCAGACCCTCACCGCGCCCACCTACCGCCTCTATGCGCTGCCCGGTTCGGTGCCGCCCAAGCCGGGGCTGGCCAGGGACGCCGAAGGCGCGTCGATCATCGTCGAGCTGTGGGACATCCCCCTCGCCCGCTTCGGCGAGTTCGTGGCGGAGATTCCGCCGCCCCTGGGCATCGGCAACCTGCAGCTGGAGGACGGTCGCTGGGTCAAGGGCTTCATCTGCGAGCCCTGGGCCCTGCACAGCGCCGAAGACATCACCGCCTTCGGTGGCTGGCGCGCCTTCATCGCCAGCCGCACGCCGGCCTGAGCCGCCGCCATGCAACTCGCCACCACTGCCAACCGGGCCGCCAAGGAGCGGCCCGACAACCTGGTCGAGCGCATCTACCAGGTGTTGAAGGACGACATCTTCGAGTTCCGCCTGCTGCCCGGTGATCGCTTCAGCGAAGGCGACGTCGCCGCACGCACGGCGGTCAGTCGCACCCCGGTGCGGCAGGCCCTGCACCGGCTGGAACGCGAGGGCTACCTGGAGGTGCACTTCCGCAGCGGCTGGCAGGTCCGACCCTTCGATTTCGAGCGCTTCGAGGAGCTCTACGACCTGCGCATCGTGCTGGAGCTGGCGGCCGTCAGGCGCCTGTGCGAGATGGGCGCCGAGCTGCCGCAGCGCCTGGACGCGCTGACCCGCACCTGGCGGGTGGAAGCGCATCAGCGACTAACCGATGGGCGCGCGGTATCCGAGCTGGACGAAGCCTTCCACTGCGCCCTGGTGGCGGCCGCCGGCAACCGCGAAATGGCCCGCACGCACCGCGAGATCACCGAGAAGATCCGCATCATCCGGCGCCTGGATTTCACCCAGCAGTCACGCATCGCCGCCACCTACGACGAGCACGGGCGCATCCTCGAGGCCATCCTGCAGCGACACGCCGAGCCGGCCTGCCAGTTGCTCCGCGAGCACATAGAAATGAGCAAGGCGGAGGTGCGCAAGATCACCCTGCACAGGCTGCACTGCGCCCGCCAGCGGACTGGCGACAGCGTCGGGGTGGATTGAGCGTAGGGTGTGCTGCGCGCACCTGGAATTCGCCGGAGGCACCGAGCGGAGGTGCGCACGGCACACCCTACGGCACGCGCTCATCCTGCCGAGTTATCAGATGACTCATGACCACGCTCAGATGAAAGGCGCGGGGTTCAACGGCTGGGCCGGCGCAACGCACTCCATGGGGAACAGCAGCTGCGGCAGCAAGTAGCCGGCTTCCGACTCCGCCCAGCGCTGCACACCTGAGGCATCGCGGGCGGGTTGATCCGGGGCGTCGTTCCACTGCAGGAGCGCGACGGGGCGGGCATTGGATTGCGGCTTGTCGAACATGTCATCACCTCGTCAGAGATCGAGCACAAGGGGCTGCGGGCCATCCTCGCCCTCGGCCGGCACGGCGCAGCAGATCAGCACCATGTCCGCCTCCGGCAACTCCGCCGGCGGGTTGGGGTAATGCACCTGGCCACTGACCCGGCGCGTCTTGCAGGTGCCGCAGGAACCGCCCCGGCAACTGAACTCGGGGGTCAGCCCACGGCTCTCGGCCAGCTCCAGCAGGGTGCCGCTCTCGGGCGTCCAGCGCGCCTCCTTGGCCGAGGCAGTGAAGTACACCGGCACCGCCGTGGTCGCCGCCGGCGGCTGGGACGGCAACGCGGCCTGGGCCTCGCTGTGCCGCTGCAGGGCCGAGGGGCCGAAGGCTTCGGCATGGATGCGGCCGTCGGCGACATTCAGCCCGCGCAAACCGTCGTAGATGGCCTGGATGAACCCACCCGGGCCACACAGGTAGAAGTCGTAGTCATCGAAGGACAGGGCGGCCTGGATCTGCGCCAGGCCCAGCCGCCCGCTCAGCTCGAAGTCGCGCCCCGGCTGTGCTTCGGCCTCGGGGGCGCTCAGGGCGCGGGTCAGCTTCAGCAAGCCATTGCCGCGCTGCACCAGGGCCTGCAATTCGGCCTGGAACGGCAGGTCGTGCAGCGTCCGGGCGCCCTGGAACAGGTGGATGCGCCGACCTTGTGCCTGCCGCTCGTTGAGCGCCACCAGCTCACGGGCCATGGAAACCATCGGGGTGATGCCCACCCCCGCACCGATCAGCACCACCGGGCGCTGGCTGTCGGTCTTCAGGGTGAAGCCGCCCAGGGGCGGGCGCGCCTGCAGCACATCACCGACCTGCACCTGTTCATGCAGGTGCCGCGAGCCCTTGCCCTGCGCCTTGACGCTGATGCGCAGGTAACCGTCGCTCGGCGCGCTGGAGACGCTGTAGGTGCGCACCAGGGCTTCACCGTCAGCGGTGAGCAGACGCAGGGGAATGTGCTGGCCGGGGGTGAAGCTCACCTCGCCCTCGTCTTCCGGGGCCAGGACCAGGGAGCGGATATCGGCGCTCTCCTGCTGCTGGCTGAGCACCCGCCACTGCTGCCATTGGCGACGCCGTTCGCCTTCACGCAGGCGTTCTTCCGCTTCGGCCCAGGTGCCGGTCATCAGGCTGGTGGGGGCGTATTCGTCGAAGGCCCAACGCAGCGACATCGCGCCGGGGCGGAACACCACCTGCTCGATATCCAGGGTCCAGATGCGTTCGGCCCCTTCGAAGGCGGCGATCAGCGGGCTGTCGAGAATCACCTCGGCACGGCCCTGCACCTGCAGCACATCGCCCTGCTCGAAATCGACGAACAGCAGGCCGGCGCGCGGGTTGCTGATCAGGTTGCCCAGGGTATTGAAGTGCAGGTTGCCGGCGTAGTCCGGGATGGTCAGGCGGTTGCCTTCCACCCGCACGAAGCCGGGGCGCCCGCCACGGTGGGAAACGTCCACCGCGCGACCACCTTCCTCGTGGTCGACGTAGCTGGCGACGAAGAAGGTGTCGGCAGCGAGGATCATCGCGCGGGCGCGCTCGTCCAGCTCGCTGGCGTCCTGGCGGACCGTGCCACGGGGTTCGGGGGAGCTGCTCCATTCACGCAGCTGGATGTACTGCGGGCAGTTGCCGAAGGAATGCTCGACCTGCACCTCCAGTTGCTGCGTCGAGGCCTGGCCGATCGAGCCATTGAGGCGGTTGCGCCGCCGCGTGTGCAGTTCGATGCCGAGCAGGCCGAGGGCGGCGCCGGCACCGAGGCCGGGGGTGGCCGGGTCCAGTGGGTCCAGCGGACGCGCGGCCAGGTCGAACACCAGGCGCTTGGGGTCGGGCGAGGTGACGAAGCCTTCCGGGCCTTCGACCAGGGTGGCCCAGGGACGGCCTTCGCCATCCACAGCGCCGGCGATCAGGAAGGGCAATTGATGGAAGAAGGCGCGGTGCTGGTCGGGCATGTAGTCGCGGATGACCTTCTGCCCGTGGGCTTCCATCCGCTCGGCCACGCCGACCGTTTCCTGCAGCTGCTTTTCACCGGCATGCCAGGGCGAGGGGCGCTGGCTGAGAATCGGTTCCATGGTTTGCCCTCCTTGTGAAAAGGGCTGCCGGGTGAGCCGGCAGCCTCGGGTCGGCTCAGGCGGCCTGCAGGCCGGCGGCGGTGCGTTGCATGGGCACGAAGCCCGGCAGCGCTTCGATGCGGGCCAACCAGGCACGCACGTTCGGGTAGGCCTCCAGCGACACGTTGCCCTCCGGCGCATGGGCGATGTAACTGTAGTTGGCCACGTCGGCGATGGAGGGCTCGGTGCCGGTCAGGAACGCCGTCGAGCCCAGCTCGCCTTCCATCACCGTGAGCAGCACGTGGGCACGGTTGATCACTTCATCGGCGTTGAACGCCGCACCGAATACGGTGATCAGGCGCGCTGCGGCCGGGCCGTAGGCCACCTGGCCGGCGGCCACCGACAACCAGCGCTGCACCTGGGCGGCGCCGACGTCGTCTTCGGCCAGCCAGCGGCCTTCGCCGTAGCGCTTGGCCAGGTAGACGAGGATGGCGTTGGAGTCGTTGACCACAGTGCCGGCATCATCGATCACCGGCACCTGGCCGAAGGGGTTGATGGCGAGGAAGTCGGCCTGCTTGTGGGCGCCGTTGGCCAGGTCGACGAAGACCAGCTCGGTGGGCAGCTGCAGCAGCGAGAGCATCAGCTCCACACGATGGGCGTGGCCGGACAGCGGGTGGCGATACAGCTTGATGGCGGGACGGGACATGGCGGTGGCTCCTTATGGGTTCGGGTGGTTCACCGTGAACCGCCCGGCTGGGCGTTCACGACGATGGAGCCATGTTGAGCCCATGCACCGCCGAGCAGAATCACCATCAAAGGCAATCCACTCTTTCAGTTTCTGAAATAACGAGATGGGGCGGTCATGCCCGTGCAGCGGCTTTTTGTAGGGGCGAATTCATTCGCCCAGCGGCGCGCAGCGCCGCCAACGTGGGAGCGAATTCATTCGCGATGGAGCATCCGCCCATGCACAGCCCCGTGCCGGCTGAGGGTCTTTCGCGGCTGAAGCCGCTCCCACAGGGATGCCCACAGCCATCGTAGGTCGGGTGCAACCCGGCTCAGCCCTCGAACGCGGGATGCGCGCGCAGCCGTGGCACGGCGAAGTCGAGGAAGCTGCGCACCCGGGCAGCGGCGCGGCGCCCCTCGCGGTAGAACAGCTGCACCGGCAGGGGCTCGGCGGCGTGGGACTCCAGCAGCCTGTGCAGCTGGCCATCCTGCAGCTCCTGGTGCACCTCGTAACTCAGGCAGTGGACCAGGCCGAAGCCGGCAACGGCGGCGCGGATGGCCGCCTGGGGGGTGCTGCAGATCAACCGGGGCACGACCTTCACCGCGCCGCCGGCGAAGCGCCAGTCCCCCGCGTGGCCGGTGGACGAGGTCGCGATGGTGCGGTGCTCCTGCAGGTCTTCGAGGCGTTGCGGGTGCCCCCAGCGCGCCAGGTAGGCCGGGGCCGCGCACACCACCGGGCGCACCCGCCCCACCGGCACCGCGAAGCCGGAGGAATCCGGCAACTGGCCGACCACCAGGGCCACGTCCACGCCTTCCTCCAGCAACCTGGGCAGGGCCTCGCACGCCAGGATGTTCAGCGAGAGCTCGGGGAAGGCGTTGAGGTAATCGAGCGCGATGGGGGTGAACACCTGGTGCGCCATGAGCAGCGGCATGGCCAGGGTCAGTTGCCCCACGGGTTGCGCATGCAGCCCGGCCACGGAGCGCTCCGCCTCGCCGAGCTGTTCGAGGATGCGCTGGCAGCTTTCGGCGAAGCGCTCGCCGGCCGGGCTCGGGCTCACGCCTCGGGGGCTGCGTACCAGCAAGGCCGAGCCGATGCGCGCCTCCAGCGCGGCGACGGTGCGCATCACCGTGGCCTGGGACAGTTCCAGCTCCCGCGCCGCCGCCGCCAGGCTGCCCGCCTGGGCCACGGCCAGGAACACCTGCATCTCGCGGTGTTTGCTCATCGCCCGGCCGCGCGCAGGGCGCTGTCGGCCCGCAGGCGCATCACGCAATGGTCGATGAAGGTGCGTACCTTGGCCGACTCCCGGCGCCCGCCCTGCTGGATGATGTGCACCGGCAACGCCGCAGTCTCGAAGGCATCCAGCACGGTTTCCAGCTCACCCCGGGCCACGGCGCCCGCCACCTGGTAGGACAGCACCCGGGTATAGCCCCAGCCCAGGCGCGCGGCATTGATCGCCGCCTGGTTGGAGCTGACCAGCAGGCGCGGCGTGGGCGTGAAGCCGAAGGGGCCGTCGGGCCCCTCGAACTGCCAGTGGCGCAACAGCCCGCTGGCGGACGACATGACGATGGGCGCGTCCTGCAGCTCTTCCGGCCGGAGCGGCCGCCCCACCTTGTCGAGGTAGCCGGGCGCCGCGCACACCACCGGGCGTATCTGCCCCACCTGCAGCGCCCCGTGCTCGCCCTCGCGCAGGTGGCCGATGCGCACGGCCACATCCACGCCCTCCTCCACCATGTTCACCACGCGGTCCACCAGCAGCGCGTTGATCTCCACTTCCGGGTAGGCGTCCAGGTACTCAGTGATCAGCGGGATGAGGTACAGCTCGCCGAACATCACTGGCGCCGTCACCGTCAGCCGCCCGCGGGGTCGCACATGGCTGCCGGCGGCCAGCTCCTCGGCCTCTTCCAGTTCCAGCAGGATGCGCCGGCAGTCCTCCACGTAGCGCCGTCCGGCCTCGGTCAGGCGCAGGCTGCGTGTGCTGCGGGCCAGCAGCAAGGTGCCCAGCCGCGCCTCCAGCGCCGCGATGGCGCGGGTCACGCCGGGTGGCGACATGCCCATCAGCTTGGCGCCGCCAGCGAAGCTCTCCGCCTCGGTCACCGCCAGCAGCACCTTCATTTCCTGGAACCTGTCCACCCTCACCGCCCGGCATCACGCCCCATTTTCGAGAGGGCCACAGCTTAGCGCCCGGCCCCCGTCGAAGACGAGAGACAGTGCAACCCGAACCACGGCGCCGACCGGTGTGTAGGGTGGATGACGCTCTTTTCATCCACCAAGCGGAGCTTGCCGTCAGCACCGCCGCCCAACTCGTGGGAGCGAATTCATTCGCGATGGAATATCCGCCCATGCGCAGCCCTGTGCCGGCTGCGGGTCTTTCGCGGCTGAAGCCGCTCCCACAGGGAGAGCCCGCCGTGAGACCGGACATGGCGGCGTTGGGCCTCGCTGCGCTTGGCGCCAACCTACGGCACCGTGCCCGACCCAAACTGCGGCGTCACCCGCTGCAGGCCCCGCACCTGTCCAGGCTCCGGCGCCTGCTTTACCATGCCGCGCCGCACTTGCATCGAGGTCTTCCATGAGCACGCCCAGTTTCCGCAACGCCACCCTCTCCGACACCGACCGTTGCTACCAGATCGAAATCTCCGCTTATGAAGGCGACGAGGCCGCGACCCGCGAGAAGATCGAGACGCGCATCGCCCAGTACCCGGAAGGCTTCCTGATCCTGGAGCAGGACGGCGAGGTGGTGGGCTTCATCAACAGCGGTTGCGCCCACGAGGTGGTGATGTCCGACGAGGCCTTCAAGGAGCTGGTCGGCCATGACGCCGCCGCGCCGAACGTAGTGATCATGTCGGTGGTGGTCGACCCGGCGCAGCAGGGCAAGGGCTTCTCCACGCTGCTGATGCGCACCTTCGTCCAGCGCATGCGCGAGATGGGCAAGGCGACCATCCACCTGATGTGCAAGGAACGCCACGTCGAGCTGTACCGGCGCATGGGCTACGCCTATGTGCGGCCCTCCCCGTCCGACCACGGCGGCATGGCCTGGCACGAGATGGTCATGACCCTGTGATCGCAGTCGACAAGGCCTGCCCCGTGGTGCTGCGCCAGCGCGACAGGCTGGAGGTACTCGCCTTCCTCCACCCCCTGGCGGGCCGGCAGCTGGTCAAGGGCAGCGTCGAGCCCGGGGAAAGCAGCGCGGCGGCGGCCGTTCGTGAGCTGGCCGAAGAGGCCGGCATCCAGGGCGAGGCGATCCTCGACCTGGGCACCTGGCAAGCCACCACCACCGGGCACACCTGGGCCTTCCACCTCTGCCGGGCAGCCCCGGACCTGGCGGATGCCTGGAGCCACCACACGGCCGACGACGGCGGCCATGAGTTCCGCTTCTTCTGGCACCCGCTGGACGTCGAGCCCACCGAGGAATGGCACCCGATCTTCCGCAACGCCCTGGCCGTCATCCGGCAGCGGCTGGCGGAGACGGCCGCAAACCGCCCCCTGAGCCGCTCGGGCCTGTAAAATCACCGCCTTTTTTCCGGTGGGTGAACGATGCGGATCAGCAGTGGGCGAAGCGCGACGGCGTGTGGACTGGCTGCCATCCTCCTGTGGAGCACTGCTTCCGGGCTGATCCGCAGCGTGAGTGGCTTCTTCGGCCCCATCGGCGGTGCGGCACTGATCTACAGCCTCGGCGCCATCCTGCTCATCGCCCTGCTGGGCCGGCCGCGCCTGCGTTCCAGCTCGCGTTTCTACCTGGTGACCGGCACGGCGCTGTTCGTCACCTACGAGATCTGCCTGTCCCTGGCCCTGGGCTACGCCCTCGACAGCAACCAGGCCATCCAGCTCGGCGTGGTCAACTACCTGTGGCCGAGCCTCACGGTGCTGCTGGCCATCGTCATGAACCGCCAGCCGGCGCGCTGGCTGATCCTGCCCGGCACCGCCATCGCGCTGTTCGGCATCCTCTGGGTGGTGAGCACCGATGGCCTGTCGCTGCCGAGCCTTATCGCCAACGTGCAATCCAACCCGCTGAGCTACAGCCTGGCGGCGGCCTGCGCCATCACTTTTGCGCTCTACTGCAACGTCACCCGGCGCTACGCCCGGGGCGAGAACCACGTGGCGTTCTTCTTCATCCTCACGGCGGCCGTGCTCTGGCTGAAGTTCGCCTTCGCCGGCCAGGCACTGCCCGACTTCACCCTGCGTGGCGGCGCAGAATTGCTCGCCGCCGGCATCGCCATGGCCGGCGGCTACGCGCTGTGGAACATCGGCATCCTGCGCGGCAACCTCACCCTGCTGGCCACCGCCTCCTACTTCGCCCCGGTGCTCTCCTCGGCCTTCGCCGCGGCCTGGCTCGGCGCCAACCTGACGCTGCAGTTCTGGCAGGGTGCGGTGCTGGTCACCGCCGGCTCGCTGATCTGCTGGCACGCCACCCGGGAACGCAAAGGCGAGCCCTGATCGCGCTTCCGATGGCGGGCGGAGGGCT
Source organism: Pseudomonas sp. PDM13 (assembly GCF_025685765.1). Lineage (NCBI taxonomy): Bacteria > Pseudomonadati > Pseudomonadota > Gammaproteobacteria > Pseudomonadales > Pseudomonadaceae > Pseudomonas > Pseudomonas sp. PDM13. The sequence goes on from NZ_JAOTQU010000014.1 coordinate 144,407, forward strand.
CTAAGATGGCCCTCCACACACGTACAAGGAAGCCGCCAATGGGCACCCGAGGGAACGACCGCCAGATCGACAACATCGAGTTCAACGTCACCGACATCGCCCGCAGCAAGGCCTTCTACGGCGCGGCCTTCGGCTGGACCTTCACCGACTACGGCCCCACCTACAGCGAGTTCACCGACGGCCGCCTCACCGGCGGTTTCACCACGGGTGAGCCGGTGCGCCCGGGTGGCCCGCTGGTGATCCTCTACGCCGACGACCTGGCGCAGACCCAGAGCCGCCTGCAGGTCGCCGGCGCCACCATCAGCCGTGAAACCTTCGCCTTCCCCGGTGGGCGGCGCTTCCACTTCATCGACCTGGACGGCTACGAGCTGGCGGTGTGGACCGCCGAATGACGACCCTGCGCATACGCCCGATCGAAGCCGGCGAATGGCCGGCCTACCGCGACCTGCGCCTGCAGGCCCTGCGCGACTCGCCGGAGGCCTTCGGCAGCACCTTCGCGGCGGAGCACACGCGGTCGGACGACGCCTGGGCCAGCCGGATCGCCAACGCGGTTGCCTCCAGCAATGACCGGGTGCTGTTCGCGCTCGACGAAAACGCTGCCTGCGGGTTGCTCTGGTGCCGCCGCTCGGCCAGCGAGCCCGCCGTGGCCGACCTCTACCAGATGTGGGTCGACCCGGCACGCCGTGGCCTCGGTGCCGGCCGCGCACTGCTGGCCGATGCCCTGGCCTGGGCGCAAGGCCTGGGCGTGCGCCGCGTACGCCTTGGCGTCACCCTGGCCGAGAGCCCGGCCATGGGCCTGTACCGCGCCCACGGCTTCCACCCCATCGGCGAGCCGGAGCCGTTGCGCGAAGGCTCCGCGCTGCTGGCCCAGGCCATGGAGCTGGAGCTGCCCGTTCAGGCGGCCTGAGGGCGAGCTACTTCGCCTTGAGCTTCTGGTAGCTCTGGTTCATGTCCTTGGCCCAGCCGTCGATCACGCCCGTGACGTCGCCCGGCTTCATCACCTGGTCGCTGTTCTCCAGCGGCCGCCCGGTGCCCTTGCGCACCACCTGGGCGATGACCTTGTTGCTGCCGCCATCGAGGAACTGCGCCTCGGTGGCCAGCTCGGTCTCCTGGTCGCGGATGCCGCTGGCCGTGCTCACCGCCGCCGCCACCAGGGCCACCGGGATGACCTCATAGGGCTTGAGCCCTTCGGTCTTGCTGCTGACGCCGGTGATGGCCGCACGCACCACGATGACGCCCAGCCCCGGCTTGCTGGCCAGCGCCAGGCTGCCGCTGATCTCGCGCTTGAGCGCCATGTCGTAATAGCGGGTGATGCCGTCCAGGGTGCTCTGGGGGATCTTCGCCGTGGGCTGGGGCCTGGGGTAGAACTGGGTCGGCTCGACGTACACGGCGGTGTAGCGCCCGATGTCCACGGCGGGGTCGATCCAGCGCATCACCTCCGCGCCGGAGGGCGTGGTGGCTTGCTGCAGGCTGTCGTAGTTGGAAAGGAAGCCGGAGTACTGGTCCGGCTGGGTCAGCGTGCTCGAACAGCCCACCAGCGCGGTGGACAGCGCGAGGGCGGCAGATACCAATGCGTGTTTCATCGATGACTCCTGGTCAAGGCGCTAGCGAGGAACCCCGGATGCATCGCCCCCTCCCGGATAGGCTCCCAAGCGAAGCGGCAGACGCTGGATTGACGCTAGCAGACTCCCGCCAACTGCCAAGTCGGCCCATCGCCAAGCCCGTAGAACACCCGCCGCGCAGCGTTTGCATAAGGATCGCCACAGCCCCCGTAAAGCCTGCGTAACGACGCGAGACAGGGCCCCGGCTTGCTGCTTAATTGAGGCGCACCACCTCTCAAGCGGGCCCGTGAAGATGTCTTCGGTTCAAGCCAGTCTCAGCAGCATTCCCCCCGACCCACTCCAGGCCGTCGGCCTCGCCGAGGGCCTCCTGCAGCGCCGCGACGGCGGCCAGGTATTGATCATCGTCGAGCGCCGGGAGGACTGGTCCTCCTACATCCCCAGCGAGGAGATGCTCACCGCGCGGGAATACCTCGAGCAGTCGCGCGGCGGCGAGCTGGACAAGAAGGTCCAGGTCATCAACCTGTGCCGCCACTACAAGTACCTGGGCCACGGCTACTACTGCTCGCTGCTGGCCGAGGCGCGCGGGCACAAGGTCATCCCCTCGGTGCGCACCATCAGCGAGCTGGCGCGCAAGTCGCTCTACGGCCTGGCCCTGGACGACCTGGAGAAATCCCTGGAAGAGGCCCTCGCCCAGCACCCCTGGGCCAACACCGAGGGCTTCACCCTCAGCCTGTACTTCGGCCGCACCGACTTCGAGCCGCTGCAGGACATCGCCCGCCAGCTGTTCGAGGCCTTCCCCTGCCCCATCCTCCTGGTGGACGTGCGCAAGGGCGACACCTGGCGCATCGCCGGCCTGCGCCCGGGCTCGCTGCACAAGCTGCGCGAGGCCCAGGAAGACCAGTTCGCCAGCGCCCTCGACGGCTTCAACCGCAAGGTCTGGCGCCTGCCGCGCTCGCGCCGGGTGGCGCGCTACGACCTGGCCATCCTGCACAACCCGGACGAGCCCTTGCCGCCCTCCAATGCCAAGGCCCTGGAGAACTTCGTGCGGGTCGGCAAGCGCCTGGGCATAGAAGTGGACCTGATCGGCAAGAAGGACTATTCGCGCCTGGCCGAGTACGACGCGCTGCTGATCCGCGAGACCACCAGCGTCGACGACCACACCTACCGCTTCGCCAAGAAGGCCGAGAGCGAGGGGCTGATCGTGATGGACGACCCGGCCTCGATCCTGCGCTGCACCAACAAGGTGTTCCTCACCGACCTGCTGCGCAGCCACGGCCTGAGCATGCCGGCCACCGAGATCCTCTACCGCGACAACCCCCAGGAGCTGGACAAGGTCGGCGAGCGCCTGGGCTTCCCCCTGGTGCTGAAGATCCCCGACGGCTGCTTCTCCCGCGGGGTGATCAAGGTGGAGAACCTGCAGCAGCTGCGCGAGGCCAGCGCCGGGCTGTTCGAGCACTCGGTGCTGCTGCTCGCCCAGGAGTTCCTCTTCACCGAATACGACTGGCGCATCGGCATCCTCAACCGCCGGCCGATCTTCGCCTGCCAGTACTTCATGTCCAAGGGCCACTGGCAGATCGTCAACCACAAGGCCCAGGGCGCCGAGGTCATCGGCGAATGCCGCACCCTGCCGGTGGAACAGGCGCCCAAGGCGGTGGTGGAGCTGGCCTTGCAGACCGCCAACCTGATCGGCGACGGGCTCTACGGCGTCGACCTCAAGGAGGTGGACGGCAGCGTCAAGGTCATCGAGGTGAACGACAACCCCAACCTCGACGCCGGCATCGAGGACGCCCACCTGCAGGACACGCTCTACAGCCTGGTGCTGGAGGACTTCATCCGCCGCCTCGAACTCAAGCGCCGTGGCGGCGCCCACTGAAGGAGCACCGCCCATGCGCCAGAGCTACAGGCTGATCGACGGCACCCTGCGCCCCTGCACCGACGACGCGGCGCCGCTGCAGCGGTGCATCGCCCCCGAGGCCGAGGAACTGGACTGGCTGCGCAGCCGCTTCGGCCTCGACGCCCACGCCCTGGCTTCCGCCCTGGACCCGGACGAGGTGGCCCGCGTGGAATTCCGCGCCGGCTCGCTGTTCCTCATCTGGAAGCGCCCGGAGAACTACTCCGGCGGCGAGCGTTTCGCCTTCGAGGTGTCCTCCTTCGGCATGCTCCTGGACGAGCGCCAACTGGTGCTGATCTCCAACGCCGACTCGCTGCTCGGCGGCCTCGCCGGGCGCCATGACCTGCACCAGCCGCTGGATGTGCTGCTGGCCATCCTGCTGGGCAACATCCACCACTACGAGGGCCACCTCAAGGTGATCAAGCTGGTCGCCCGCGAGCTCCAGCAGCGCTTCAACCAGAGCCAGCACAACCGCCACCTGCTGCAGATGCTCGGTCTCAGCGAAAGCCTGGTGTATTACCTCAACGCCATCCACGGCAACGGCGCGGTGCTGACACGCCTGCGCAGCCAGGGCGAGCGCCTGGGCTTCCCCCCGGCGAACCTGGAGCTGCTCGACGACCTGATCATCGAGAACGACCAGTGCATCAAGCAGGCGGAGATCTATTCCACGGTGCTGGCCGGCCTAATGGAGGCGCGCGGCAGCCTGCTCAACACCACCACGAACGAGATGCTGCGCAAGCTCACCCTGATCAACGTGGTGTTCCTGCCGCTCAACCTGATCGCCGGCATCGGCGGCATGTCCGAGTTCAGCATGATGACCGCCGCCATTCCCTGGTGGCTCTCCTACCCGCTGTTCGTGCTCGCCCTCGCCGTGCTGGCGGGCCTGATGCTGCTGGCCCTGCGCCGGCTGGTGGCCGCACGGGCGACGCCCCCGCCCGGCTGACACCGGGCAACAACCCGACACCGCACGCCCCGGGCATCCCGCACCGGTGGCGGCACTCACCAGAAGGAAACCCCATGGAACCCCTGCACATCGCGTTCGCCGTGCTCGCCGCCATCGTTGCCCTGAGCATCGCCATCAACTACTTCGACAGCCGCATGAAGCCCGGCGAGATGGGTCGCCAGGCCCGCGACAAGTCCCCGCGACGCACACCCCGCCGCTGACCCTCCCGCGCCAGGAAACCCCATGGACTTCAGCTTTCGCGATGCCCGCCCCGACGACGTCGACGCCCTGCTCCACCTGGAGAACCAGTGCTTTGCGCTCGATCGCCTGTCGCCACGCAGCTTCCAGTGGATGATCAGCCGCGCCCACGCCAGCCTGGCGGTGGCCGAGGCCGCCGGCCGGGTCATGGGCTACGCGCTGCTGCTGTTCCACCGCGGCACCTCGCTGGCGCGGCTTTACTCCATCGCCATCGCCCACCAGGCCCGTGGCCATGGCCTGGGCAAGGCGCTGCTGGCGGAGGCCGAACGCCGCGCCCGCGACCACGACTGCGCCTACCTGCGCCTGGAAGTGCGCCCGGACAACCCGGCCGCCATCGGCCTCTACGAGCGGGCCGGCTACCGCCGCTTCGCCTGTGTCGACGACTACTACGAGGACCACGCCCAGGCCCTGCGCTACGAGAAGCGCATCGTCCAGCGCCCGCTCGATGCCGCGCGGGCGGTGCCCTACTACCAGCAGAGCACCGAGTTCACCTGCGGCCCGGCCTGCCTGATGATGGCCATGGCCGGCCTGCAACCCGGCCGGCCCCTGTCGCGGCGCGAGGAGGTGCAGCTGTGGCGCGAGGCGACCACGGTGTTCATGACCTCCGGCCACGGCGGCTGCAGCCCCCAGGGGCTGGCCCTGGCCGCCTGGCGCCGGGGCTTTCGCGTGCGCCTGCAGGTCAGCGTGGCGGGCCCGCTGTTCCTCAGCGGCGTGCGCAGCGAGGGCAAGCGCGAGGTGATGCGCCTGGTGCACGAGGCCTTCTGCGACGAGCTGCGCGCCAGCGACGTGGAGCAGGAGCCCGCCAGCCGCCAGGACCTGCCCGCGCTGCTCGCCGAAGGCGGCCTGCCGCTGGTGCTGATCAGCAGCTACCAGCTGACCCGCACCAAGGCCCCGCACTGGGTGCTGGTCACCGGCTGCGACGAGGATTTCGTCTACCTCCACGACCCGGACATCGACCACAGCCGCCACCGCCAGGCGCTGGACTGCCAGCACATGCCGGTGAGCCACGCGCGCTTCCAGCGCATGCGCCTGTTCGGCGGCAACAAGCTGCGTGCGTCCGTCGTCCTCTACCCGCCCACCGACGCTCACACCGCCAGGCGCATGGACAGCTCCACGTCCTCGGCGAAGGGCACCGACAGGTAACCGCTGTTGGCTTCGCGCACCCGCGCCAGGTACTCGGGGCAGTGGTCGGCGTTGTCGGCGATCACCAGCGCGCCGGGGCGCAGGCGGCTTTCCACCAGGGCCAGGACCTCCGGGTAGAGCGCCTTGGCACCGTCGAGCAGGAGCAGGTCGATGGACTCGGGCAGGTCGCTGGCCAGGGTGCGCAGCGCATCGCCCACGCGGAACTCCACCAGGTCTTCCAGGCCGCTGGCGGCGAGGTTGCCCCGGGCCCGCGCCACCTTGGTGGGCTCGAACTCGCTGGTGATCAGGCGGCCGCCGCCGTTGTCGCGCAGGGCCGCAGCCAGGTGCAGCGTGGAGATGCCGAAGGAGGTGCCGAATTCGACGACGGTGCGTGCGCCGCTGCTGCGCGCCAGCATGTACAGCAACTGGCCGGTGGCACGGGAAACGGGCAGCGCCACGTCCTTGAGGCGGCCGTAGAACTCGCGGTATTCGGTCTTGCTCTGCATCAGCCGCGCCACCTCGCCTTCGGCGAGGTCGGCCAGACTCGGCGCCAGGGTCTGCCAGGCCGTGTCGGCCTCGGCGAACAGGCGGTCCAGCAGGGCGACGAGAGGGGTTTGAGTGAGGGTGTTCATAGCATTCTCCGGTCCATATTGAGCGCATCGTTGGCGCCGGAATAGAATGCGATCAATCCGTCATATTTTACTATTCGCATTGCCAGGCCCCGCCATGACCGAACGCCAGAACCCGCGTATTTCCTCGCGCAAGCAACCCCAGCAGGCCCGCTCCAACGAGCTGGTGGCCACCATCCTCCAGGCCGCTATTCAGGTTCTGGCCAAGGAAGGCGCGCAGCGTTTCACCACCGCCCGGGTGGCCGAGCGCGCCGGTGTCAGCGTCGGCTCGCTGTACCAGTACTTCCCCAACAAGGCGGCCATCCTCTTCCGCCTGCAGAGCGACGAGTGGCGCCAGACCAGCGAGTTGTTGCGCCGCATCCTCGAAGACCTGGCGACCCCGCCGCTGGCGCGCCTGCGCTCCCTGGTGCACGCCTTCCTCCACTCCGAATGCGAGGAAGCCGACATGCGCGTCGCCCTCGACGACGCCGCCCCGCTCTACCGCGACGCCCCCGAGGCGCAGGAAGCCAAGGCCGTGGCCGGGCGCATCTTCGAAACCTTCATGGAGGAGGTACTGCCCGCCGCCCCGGACGCCACCCGCACCCTGGCCAGCGACCTGGTCACCACCACCCTCGGGACCGTGGGCAAGCAATTCTCCGAGCGCCCGCGCACGGCGGACGAGATCGAGCGCTACGCCGACGCCATGGCCGACATGCTCTGCGCCTACCTGGAGTCGGTCGCCGCGCGGGGATAGAGGGGGAGCCGCCCCCGCGCGGACATGACCGCTGCGTAGGGTGGATGGCGCTCTTTCATCCACCAGGCGGAGTCGAGCCCCGCACCGTCGCACGGCCTGGTGGGAGCGAATTCATTCGCGATGTAACATCCGTCCACTCGCAGCCCAGTGCCGGCAGTGGGGTCTTTCGCGGCTGAAGCCGCTCCCACAGGGTTGCCCGCAGCGAGACCACACATCGCTGCGTTGGGCCTCGCTACGCTCGGCACCAACCTACGGCACCGAGTCCCTCGTAGGTCAGGTGAAACCCGACACCCCCGGCCCCACCACGCGGGTTTCACCCGCCCTACGGAGCCGACCGGTGTGTAGGGTGGATGACGCTCTTTTCATCCACCAGGCGATATCGAGCCCCGCCCCGCCGTCCCGCCTGGTGGGAGCGAATTCATTCGCGATGAAACATCCACCCACTCGCAGCCCAGTGCCGGCAGTGGGTCTTTCGCGGCTGAAGCCGCTCCCACGGGAATGCCCGCAGCGAGGCCGCACACCGCTGCGTTGGGCCTCGCTACGTTCGGCGCCAACCTACGACGCGCGGGCCACACTCGGTGGGCTGAAGCCCACCCAACGAAAACACCGTGCTCCGTGCGGAGATGACAGCCCCGAATGCACGACGCCTCCCGAAGGAGGCGCCGTGGTTCAGCCCAAGGGGTGGATCAGCCCAGGTCGAAGCGGTCGAGGTTCATCACCTTGGTCCAGGCGGCGACGAAGTCCTTGACGAACTTGTCCTTGGCATCCGCGCTGGCATACACCTCGGCGATGGCGCGCAGCTGCGCGTGGGAGCCGAACACCAGGTCGACCCGGGTGCCGGTCCATTTCACCTGGCCGGTCTTGCGGTCGCGCCCTTCGTAGCTGGTGGCCGAGGCCGGCTTCCACTCCACGCCCATGTCCAGCAGGTGGGTGAAGAAGTCGTTGCTCAGCACACCTGGGCGATCGGTGAAGACGCCGTGTTTACTCTGCCCCACGTTGGCCCCGAGCACGCGCAGGCCGCCCACCAGCACGGTCATCTCCGGTGCGGACAGGGTCAGCAGTTGTGCCTTGTCCACCAGCAGCTGCTCGGCGGAAACGCTGTAACGGCCCTTGAGGTAGTTGCGGAAGCCGTCGGCGATGGGCTCCAGGAAGCCGAAGGATTCCACATCCGTCTGCTCCTGGGAGGCGTCCATGCGCCCCGGCGTGAAGGGCACGGTGATGCTGTGCCCGGCGCTCTTCGCCGCTTGTTCCACGCCGGCGCTGCCGGCCAGGACGATAAGGTCGGCGAGGGAGATCTTCTTGCCGCCGGCCTGGGCGCCGTTGAACTCGCCCTGGATGCTTTCGAGGATGGCCAGCACGTTCTTCAACTGCTCGGGCTGGTTGGCTTCCCAGGAGCGTTGCGGCTCCAGGCGCAGGCGCCCGCCGTTGGCACCGCCACGCTTGTCCGAACCCCGGAAGCTCGACGCGGCCGCCCAGGCGGTGGACACCAGCTGCGCCACCGACAGGCCCGAGCCCAGCACCTTGGCCTTGAGCGCGGCGACGTCGGCATCGTTGACCAGCGGGTGGTTCACGGCGGGGATCGGGTCCTGCCACAGCAGTTCCTCGGCGGGCAGTTCCGGCCCCAGGTAGCGGGACAGCGGCCCCATGTCGCGGTGGATCAGCTTGTACCAGGCGCGGGCGAAGGCGTCGGCGAGCTGGTCCGGGTTGGCCAGGAAGCGCCGCGAGATCGGCTCGTAGATCGGGTCGAAGCGCAGCGCCAGGTCGGAGGTGAGCATCGACGGCGCGCGGCGCTTGCTCGGGTCATGGGCGTCGGGGATCTTGCCATCGCCCGCCCCGCCCTTGGGCCGCCACTGGTGGGCGCCGGCCGGGCTCTTGGTCAGCTCCCATTCGTAGCCGAAGAGGTTCTCCAGGTACTCGTTGCTCCAGCGCGCCGGGGTCGAGGTCCAGGTCACCTCCAGGCCGCTGGTGATGGTGTCGCCGCCCTTGCCGCTGCCGAAGGCGTTCTTCCAGCCCAGGCCCTGCTCTTCCAGGCCTGCCGCCTCGGGCTCGGGCCCGACGTTGTCGGCCGGGCCGGCGCCGTGGGTCTTGCCGAAGGCGTGGCCGCCGGCGATCAGCGCCACGGTTTCCTCGTCGTTCATCGCCATGCGGCCGAAGGTCTCGCGGATGTCCTTGGCCGAGGCGAGCGGGTCCGGGTTGCCTTCGGGGCCTTCCGGGTTCACGTAGATCAGGCCCATCTGCACGGCGGCCAGGGGGTTCTCCAGGTTGCGCTCGCCCTGGTTGGTGCGGCTCTCTTCCTGGGCGTGCTTCCCGGGTTCGGCCACCAGGGTGCCGTCGCCCGGTTCCTGCACCGCCTTGGTGTTGCCGTAGCGCTCGTCACCGCCGAGCCAGACGGTCTCGGTGCCCCAGTAGACGTCCTCGTCCGGCTCCCACACATCGGGGCGGCCGCCGGAGAAACCGAAGGTCTTGAAGCCCATGGATTCCAGGGCGACGTTGCCGGTGAGGACGATCAGGTCCGCCCAGGACAGGTTGCGCCCGTACTTCTGCTTGATCGGCCAGATCAGCCGGCGCGCCTTGTCCAGGCTGACGTTGTCCGGCCAGCTGTTGAGCGGGGCGAAGCGTTGCTGGCCGGTACCGGCGCCGCCACGGCCGTCGCCGGTGCGGTAGGTGCCGGCGCTGTGCCAGGCCATGCGCACGAAGAGCGGGCCGTAGTGGCCGAAGTCGGCGGGCCACCAGTCCTGGGAATCGGTCATCAGAGCGGTCAGGTCACGCTTGACCGCAGCGAAGTCGAGGCTCTTGAAGGCCTTGGCGTAGTCGAAGTCCCCGCCCATGGGATCGGACAGGGAGGAATGCTGGTGGAGGATTTTCAGGTTGAGCTGGTTGGGCCACCAGTCACGGTTGCTGGTGCCACTGCCAGCGGCATGGTTGAACGGGCATTTCGATTCGGTCGACATCGTGATCCACCTCGGGTCGCGTTGGTCCATCTGCCCAACCCGCGCAGGCTGGAACACCGGGGAACGGACCCGACGCAAGGCCGGCACGGCGATCATCCGACCGCCCCGGCCACGCGGGAGCGCTGACTAGCAGGGTGTTCCAACCACGGTTGCAGCAGGACTCTGTTGTTATCCCTTCATCAGTTGGCGTCGGTCCAAGCCCAACGCCAGATCAAGACTAGCCCCCCTGCACCGGAGGTCTAATAGAGCGAGCATTGGGGGTCGATAGCCTGGCTCTTTCAGCCGCCAGCATCCGATCGGGTCCATCAGGCTCATCGGCTCCACGCCCCACTGGCGCGGAGCCGATGTTCGAAGCGGTGTGACTACTGCGCGAGGAAGGCCAGCAGGTCTTCGTTCAGTTGCTCCGCGTGGGTCACGGCAAAGCCATGGGGTGCGCCGGCGTAGACCTTGAGCTCGGTACCGGGGATCAGCTCCGCCGCCAGCTTGCCGGTGGCTTCCAGCGGCACGATCTGGTCGTCGTCGCCGTGGATCACCAGGGTGGGGACATCGACCTTGGCCAGGTCGCCACGGAAGTCGGTGCCGGCGAAGGCGGTCACGCAGTCGATGGTGCCCTTGAGCGACGCCAGCAGGGCGATGTTCAGGGTCTGGGTGAGCACGCCCTGGGAAATTTCCTGGCCGTGGTTGATGCCGTAGAACGGCGCGGCGAAGTCGGCGATGAACTGCGCGCGGTCCTTCAGCAGGCCGGTCTTGATGCCGTCGAATACCGCCTGATCGACGCCCTGCGGGTGGTCGGCGGTCTTGCCGAAGATCGGCGTCACCGCGCCCAGCAGCGCCAGCTTGGCGACGCGGCCGGTGCCGTGGCGGCCGATGTAGCGGCTGACGTCGCCGCCGCCCATGGAGAAGCCCACCAGGGTCACGTCCTGCAGGTCCAGGTGCTCGATCAGCTGGGCGATATCGTCGGCGAAGGTGTCGTAGTCGTAGCCATTCCACGGCTGGCTGGAGCGACCGAAGCCACGGCGGTCGAAGGCGATGGTGCGGTAGCCGCGGCTGCTCAGGTACTGCATCTGGTATTCCCACATGTCGGCATCCAACGGCCAGCCATGGCTGAACAGCACGGGCTTGCCGCTGCCCCAATCCTTGTAATAGAGCTCGGTGCCATCACGGGTTACGAACGTGGTCATGCAAACCTCCAGTTGAACGTTGTTGGGATCAGTGGTGCTGGAGCGGGCCATGCGCAACCGCTCAAGCCCGCACTATCCCCTCCTCAGGTAACAGAGGGATTGCACGTGTGTGCTGCGTTCTACGCCATCCTGCGAAGGTGCCCCGGACAACACCGCTGGCATACCCGTCGTGGGCGAATTCATTGGCTCTGTCGGCGTTACTGTTGTGGTTTTAATACAAGCCCTCAAGCATGGCCCTTTCCGAGCGCCCAAGGGTTCGTGCCACCTCCACCGCATGGGTTTCGCTTCGCTCTACACCATCCTACGAAAGCCACCGCTACGTGCACGTTGGGTTGGTGCGCACATCAATGTGTGGATTTGAGCGAAGAAAGTTGGAGCAGCCGCCAACGCCCCTCCAGGAGGCCGAACGCAGTCGTTGCGCCGGGGGACGAGCGGCATGGATGCCGCGAGAGGCGCGCCAGGCCATGGATGGCCCATCGCGCCGGCCCCCAGAGCAACGATGGAGTGAGGGAACCCGACGCAGTCGGGCCGGATGATGGGGCAAGCCCTTTTGGTTCCTTTTAAGGCGATTGTTAAAAGGGACTCGCCCGGGGGGGCGAAACCAGAAGTGCCAACAAAACTCGGCAATCAGCTGGGCTCAAATCTTCTAGCAACACTTAACGCAGACAGAACCAATTCATTCGCGATGGAGCATCCGGCCATTCGCAGCCGGGTGCCTGCGGGAGGTCTTTCGCGGCTGAAGCCGCTCCCACAGTGGATGCCCGATCACCCGCGCTTGCGCTGCCTGAACGCCGCGGGCGATTCGCCGAGGTGCTGGCGGAACACCCGGCTGAAGGAGGCCTGGCTCGGGTAGCCGACCTCCAGGGCGATGGTGCCGATGCTCATCGCCGTGCCCAGCAGCAGCTGTTGCGCGCGCTCCAGGCGCAGGCGCGTGACCAGGGCGCCGGGCGAGGTGCCGGCGAGCTGAGTGAAGCTGCGCATGAAGCTGGAGCGGGACATGTTCGCCTCGGCCGCCAGGGCCTCCACCGGCCACTCCCGCGAGAGGTCCGCCAGCAGCGCCAGTGCCGCCCTGCCCAGGCGCCGGTCGCGCAGCAGGGCGAAGATTCCCGGCAATTCATGGCGCTCCTGCAGGTAGGCGCGCATCACCAGGGTGAAAAGGATCACCGACAGCCCGTCGACCATCGCCTGGTTGGCCACCTCCTCGCCTTCAGCCTCCAGGCGCATCAGTTCCACCACGGCGGCCAGCCGGCCCTTCATGGCCTCCCCGGCCGGCACCACCAGCACATCCGGCAGCGCCTCCAGCAGGGTCGCCCCCGGGCTGTAGTGAATGCGCCCGCAGAGCATCTCGAAGCCCTCCTCGCCCTGCCCCATGCGCAGCAGCGGGATCCGCCCGGCCTCCCTGAGCAAGGGCGCCGAGGTGCGCGGCCGGCCCGGCTGCTCGGCCTGCAACAGGTGGGAGTCGCTGCGCGGCAGCAGCAGGATCTCCCCCGCGCGCAGGCGCCGTGGCGGCTCGCCGGCGAGCTCCAGGCGGCACTCGCCGCGCAGCAGGATGTGGTAGCTGGCCTGGCCCGCCGGCAGGCGCGGGTGGTCCAGGGCCCAGTTGCCGTGCAGTTGGCAGCGCAGGTCCAGCACGCCACGCAGGTTGGCCAGGTCGATCAGGTGGTCGAATGCATGCATTGGGACGTTTCGGCAAAGGGATGGGCAGGAATGCAAAACGCCGGGAACGCGCCAGCGGGAAACTCTCCTCACCGGCCGATCACCGGCCCCGTACAAAACTAGGAGAAACCGCCATGCTGCTCAACTGGTCCGACTACGTTCCCGCCGTGAAAAAAGCCTTCGGCAAGCTCGGCAAGTCCCATCCCAAGATGCTCGCCGCCTACCAGGCCCTGGGTGCCGCCGCCAGCGATGACGACGCGCTGGACGCCAAGACCCGTGAACTGATCGCCATGGCCGTGGCCATCACCACCCGCTGCGACGGTTGCATCGGCGTGCATGCCGAGGCCGCGCGCAAGGCCGGCGCCACCGAGGCCGAACTGGCCCAGGCCCTGGCCACCGCCATCTCGCTCAACGCCGGCGCCGCCTACATCTACTCGCTGCGTGCCCTGGAGGCCTTCGAGCAGACGGCCTGAAGCCGGCCCCGCACCACCCCAGGTCGCCGCCGGGCCCACCCGGCGGAGGCCATTGCACGGCGTCGAGCTCTCGGATAAATTTGCGATCAATTCTTATCTGCATTTGAAGCGGAACGCCGACGCCCCGGGCCGAAGCCGATCCGCCGTGCCTCCAGACGACCCCAGTGATGTCGCCGAAGTATTCCTCGCTGCTGGCCTGTTTCATCGCCGAACGCAAAAGCCTGGTGCATTACCTGGCCGGGCGTACCGGCTGCGTCGCCACGGCCGAGGATCTGCTGCAGGAGGCCTGGCTCAAGCTCAACCGCAGCCAGCCGGACGAATCCATCGACAACCCCCAGGCCTACCTCCATCGCATGGCCACCAACCTCGCCATCGACGACGCCCGCGCCAATGCGCGACGCCTGCTCGACCCCGTGGAGATCGACGCGCTGCTGGACATCGCCGACGACGCGCCGGGCACCGAGCAGCAGACCTCCGACCTGCAGCAGCTGGATCGCCTGGCGGAAATCGTCGAAGAAATGCCCCAGCGGCGCCGCGAGCTGTTTCTCGCCGCGCGCGTCGAAGGCCAGCCGCACAAGGCCCTGGCCGAGCGCTTCGGCGTCAGCGTGCGCACCGTGGAGCTGGAGGTGCACCGCGCCCTCGACTACTGCGCCGAGCGCCTGCGACAACTCTCCGGAGAGCCGGCGCGCCCAGCGCCCGCTCATGTAAAGTAGCACCCTTTTCCAGCCCGCCGACGCCTCCATGACCCCAGCCCCTTCCCCTTCCGAGCAGCCGCAGACCCTGGCGAGCCAGGCCAATGCCTGGGTGGTGCGCCTGACCTCCGGCACCGCCACGGTGGAGGACGCCCGCGCCCTGCGCGAATGGTGCGAGCGCAGCCCGGAGCACGCGGCGGCCTATCGTGAGGCCGCGAGCCTGTGGAAGCAGGCCGGCAAACTGGCCCAGGCCCCCTGCCGTACCCATCGCCAACCGGCCCGCCTGTGGCTGGGTGGTGCGCTGGCGGCCTGCCTGGTGCTCGGGCTGGCCGGCGCCATGCAGCTGGGCGCCCTCCCGGATGGCCGCGCCTGGTTGTCCGACCACCACACCGCGCTGGCCGAGCGCCGCGAGGTGCAGCTGCCCGACGGCAGCCGCGTGGAGCTGGACGCCCGCACCCGCCTGGACCTGGATTTCAGCGCTGGCCAGCGGCGCATCCGCTTGCAGGGCGGCGCAGCGATCTTCCATGTGCAGCACGATGCCCAACGCCCCTTCGTGGTCAGCGCCGAAGGCGGCACCGTCACCGCCCTGGGCACCGTCTTCGAGGTGCGCCAGCAGAGCGACGGCATCCGCGTCACCTGCAGCGAGGGGGTGGTCGCGGTGCGCCAGGAAGGCTTCGAGCAACAGCTGCTGCACGCCGGCGAACAGCTGCACTACGACGCCCAGGGCACGGGCACGGCGGCGAAGGTCGACAGCGAGCAGGAGCTGGCCTGGCGCCGTGGCCTGCTGGTGTTCAAGAACCGCCCGCTGCAAGAACTGGTGGACGAACTCAACCGCTACCGCAGCGGCCGCATCCTCATCGCCGATGCCGAGGCCGCGCGCCTGCCGGTCAGCGGCGTGTTCCACCTGGCGCGCCCGGACGAGGCCCTGCTGCACATCGAGCAGAGCCTGGGGCTGGCCGCCACGCACCTGCCGGCGGGCGTCACCCTGCTGCGCTGAAAAATTTTTCCCCGATCATTGCGGGTCGACCCTCCGGGCAGCGTCATTCAGATAAGAACGCGTTTCAAACGCACTTATCGATCGATGCTTTGGGGGAAAGATGGGGAACACATTGAACAACATCCGCACGACCGGGCCACTGCCCGCCCGCACCGCACTGGCCTGCGCGGTGATGCTCGGTTGCGCGATGCTCGGCAGCGCCTCGCTGCAGGCGGCCGAAGCCGTGGACCACGGCACCACCCAAGCCCAGGCGCTGCACTTCGATATCCCGGCCCAGCCACTGGATGACGCCCTCGCCGCCTACGGCATCGCCAGCGGCGTGCAGGTGCTCTACGGCGCCTCGCTCACCCAGGGCCTGCGTTCCACGGCGGTCAATGCACAGCTGACCGCCGAACAGGCGCTGCAACGCCTGCTGGCCGGCACCGGCCTGACCCCGCGCTTCACCGACGCCCGCAGCGTGACGCTGCTGCCCGCCACGCCGCAAGCCACCACCCTCGAAGTGGCGCCGGTGATGGTCACCGGCGAGAAGCTCGACCGCACCCTGGAGAAGACCCAGACCAGCGTCGTGGTCTACACCGCCGAGACCCTGCGCGAGCACGGCGACCGCAACATCGATGACGTCTTCACCCGCACGCCCGGCGCCTACAACACCGCCGGCAACGAGACCTGGGGCCTGCGCGGCGTGCCGGTCTCGGGCTTCGACGACCAGGGCCCGGCCACCCTCAACGGCGCCGTCTCGGTGTTCGTCGATGGCGCCCAGCAGCCCAACCGCGCGCTGACCATGAGCCCCCTGCCCCTGTGGGACGTGGAACAGGTGGAAGTGCTGCTGGGGCCGCAATCCACCACCCAGGGCCGCAACTCCCTCGCCGGCGCGGTGGTGATCCAGACCCGCGATCCGTCCTTCACCCCCAGCCTGGCGTTGCAGACCAACGCCGGTAACTACGGCGAACAGGGTGGCGCCCTGGCCGTGGGCGGCGCGCTGGTGGAAGACCGCATCGCCGGACGCCTGGCGGCGGACTACCAGCAAAGCGACGGCTACATCGACAACGTCACCACCGGCGATGACGCCAACGCCCGGCGCACCAGCAACCTGCGCGGCAAGCTGCTGATCCTGCCCAGCGAAGACCTCGACGTGCTGCTCTCCTACAGCCATAACAAGCGGCGCCAGGGCGACAACTCGATCATGAGCAGCGACGGCCATGTGAGCTACTACGAGAT
This sequence comes from Pseudomonas sp. PDM13, assembly GCF_025685765.1. NCBI lineage: Bacteria > Pseudomonadati > Pseudomonadota > Gammaproteobacteria > Pseudomonadales > Pseudomonadaceae > Pseudomonas > Pseudomonas sp. PDM13. The sequence goes on from NZ_JAOTQU010000014.1 coordinate 160,713, forward strand.
CGCCTCCGACACCAAGGCCTACGACCGCTTCGACCAGGACACCGCCACCGCCAAGCTGGACTACCGCCTGGCCGACGCCTGGACCCTGACCAGCCTCACCGCCACCACCAGCGCCGACTACGACGCCCTGCTGGACTTCGACCAGAGCGCCAGCGCCAACCAGGAGGCGCTGCGCACCCAGCACACCCGGCTGTTCAGCGAGGAACTGCGCCTCTCCTACGAGGGCGAGGAGGTGCGCGGCTTCATCGGCGCCTACTACGGCCACACCACCAACGAATACGCCGACCAACTGCTCTTCAGCGGCGCGCCCTTCGGGGCCGTGGAAGGCGAGACGCGCATCCGCAACCAGGCGCTGTTCGGCGAACTGAACTGGACCTTCACCCCCGGCTGGACGCTGATCACCGGCCTGCGCTACGACCGCGAGCAGAACGACACCGATGTCGCCCGTGACGACTTCTCCAGCCCCGGCGAAGTCTCCAAGCGCTTCGATGCGCTGCTGCCCAAGCTGGGCCTGGACGTCGAGCTGGCGCCCAGCCAGTACCTGGGCTTCATGGTGCAGAAGGGCTATCGCGGGGGCGGCGTGAACGTGCGCGCCGGTGGCGGCCACGCCGACTACGACCCCGAATACACCACCAATTACGAGCTGTCCTATCGCGGCGCCTGGTTCGACGACAGCCTGCGGGCACGCGCCAACCTCTACTACACCGACTGGAAGGACCAGCAGGTGAGCATGCTCGACGACAGCGGCAACTTCTTCCAGGTCTACAACGCCGGCAGCAGCACCATCCGCGGCCTGGAAGCCTTCATCGAGCAGGACGTCGACAGCCGCCTCACCCTCAATGCCGGCCTGGCCTTCACCGACGGCCGCTACCGCGACTTCGTGTTCGGCACCAACTCCGACCTCAGCGGTGAATCCTTCCTCTACTCGCCGCGCTTCAAGGCCTCGGTGGGCAGCGTCTACCGCTTCGGCGATCGCCTCACCCTCAGCGGCGACATCGTCTACCAGGAAGGCGCGCCGACCCAGTACGACTTCGACAGCAGCGGCCAGGTGACCCACGAGCACCGCAGCGACGACCACGTGCTGGTCAACCTCAACGCCGAGTACAAGCTGATCGAAGGCCTGGCGCTGTCGGGCTACGTGAAGAACCTGTTCGACGAGAAATACGTCACCAACAACCGCGCCGGCGAACCGGTCAACATCATCGACGTCGGCGCTCCGCGCACCCTCGGCCTGGTGCTGCGCTACGACCTGTGAGCCGCAGGCCCACGGGGAGCGCCGGCTCCCCGCAGGCCGCTAGAGCAGCACGCCCTTGATCGGCTGCTCCGGCTCGGGCGCCGGTTCGTCCAGCAGCTCCAGCACCGTGATCTCGATGTTGCGGCACATGGCGTTCAGCGGCAGGTCGTTGGGCTGGGTGTCGAAGGGGTCGGAGATCTGGTCGCCCAGGGCGTCCAGGCCGAAGAAGGTGTACGCCAGTACGCAGACCGCGAAGGGCGTGAACCAGCCGATGCTGTCCACCAGGCAGAACGGCAGCAGGAAGCAGTACACGTGGACGATGCGGTGCAGCATGAGGATGTAGGGATAGGGAATGGGCGTGTTCTTGATGCGCTCGCAACCGCCCAGCACGTACGACAGCCGCGAGAGCTGCTCGTCGAGGGTGGCCTGGACCATCTCCCCCGCCCCCGCTTCGCGGCTCGCCGCCATCACCCGCTGGCCGATCAGGCCCAGCAGCGCGCTGGGCACGTTGCCCTTGCCGGCCAACTGCGCACGGATGGGTTCGTCCAGCAGGCGCTGCACATCGGCACCGTCGCCACCGCCACGCAGGTGGTCGCGCAGCGCATGGCTGAAGGCGGCCAGCGCATCCACCAGCCGGCGGCGCTCGGTTGGCGCCATGGCCGGGGTCAGGCTCAGCAGCTGGCGGGTCAGGTTGCGGGTGACGATCAGCAGCTCGCCCCAGAGCGTGCGCGCCTCCCAGAAGCGCTGGTAGGCCACGGTGTTCCTGAAGCCGAGGAAGATCGCCAGGGTCAGCCCCCAGAGGGTGAAGGGCGTGGCGGTGAGGATCACCTTGTAGTGATAGAGCGTGCCGTGGGTGGCCACCACCACCGAGCTGATCAGCACGGTGAACAGCACCTTGCGCCAGATGGCCGGGATGATCGACCCCTTGAGGGAGAACAGCAGGACCGGGATCGAAGGATTCTGGGGACGCGTGATCATCGGATAGGGCTCGGCAGGTACAGCGGAATAGGCGCAACTATAGAGCCTGGCGACCCCGTTTGGCCTGCGACGCACAGCAGCACCCGAGGTGCGGGCAACGCAAAGTGTACCGCTCCGGCCGTTCGCAACTGAGCATTGATCGGCATCGCTGTATAAAATTTAATACTGCGCTTCGGTACCGTGCCGATACAGCCTTGGAGGGCAAAAATGACTGCATCAGCAACGAAGGAAGCCGTGGGCGAGCTCTACAGCCTGGACGCCATGAAGTACGCGCAGAGCATGACCTGGCGCGCCATCGAACAGCTCTCGGCGCTGATTCGCCCCGGCATGCTGGAATCCGAGGCCACCGCCCTCGGCAAGCAGGTGCTCACCGACCTGGGCATGCAGCGCATCTGGCACCCGCTGCTGATCCGCTTCGGCGCCAACACCCTGAAGACCTTCAAGCAGCGCTCCGACGGCGACCCGCGGCTCGGCGAGCACGACATCTACTTCATCGACCTGGGCGCGGTGTGGGACAGCCATGAAGGCGACGCCGGCGCCACCTTCACCACCGGCAATGACCCCGAGATGCTGGCCTGCGCCGCCTGCAAGACCCTGTTCGACAAGGTCGAGCGCTACTGGCGGGAACAACGCGTGGCCGGCCAGGAGCTGTACCGCTACGCCGCCGAACAGGCCGAGGCCATGGGCTGGGTGCTCAACCTGGACATCAAGGGCCACCGCGTCAGCGACTTCCCCCACGCCATCTACCGCGCCGGCGACCTGGGCGACTTCGCCGCCTGCCCCAACGTTGGCCTTTGGATCCTGGAAATCCAGCTGGCCCACCCGCAGCGGCCCTTCGGCGCCTTCTACGAGGACCTGCTGGCCTAGCACCGTTGGGCCTCGCTGCGCTCGGCGCCAACCTACGGCGCCGTGCCCAACCCGAACCACGGCGCCGACCGGTGTGTAGGGTGGATGGCGCTCTTTTCATCCACCAAGCGACCTTGCAGCCCGCACCACAGCCCACCTCGTGGGAGCGAATTCATTCGCGATGGAATACCCGGCCACTCGCAGCCGGGTGCCTGCGGAAGGTCTTTCGCGGCTGAAGCCGCTCCCACAAAGGCGCGTCTGCCGTTGGGCCCAGCATCGCTCCGTTGGGCCTCGCTACGCTCGGCGCCAACCTACGGCGCCGTGCCCAATTCGAACCAGGGTGCCGACCGGGGCATAGGGTGGATGGCGCTCTTTTCATCCACCAATCGGTGCAGCCGGGAGGCACCCAAGGTGGACCAATGCAACGCGGCCCACCCCGTATCCCCCTACCCGCCTCAGAAGTCGTACCGCGCCGTCATGCCCAGGGTCCTCGGGGTGCCGAGCACGCCGGTGTAGGCGCCGTTCGGGGAGTTCCACAGGGTGGTGTAGTAGGTCTTGTCGAAGGCGTTCTTCAGCCACAGCGAGACGTCCCACTGCCCGTCCCCCAGGTCGCCGCGCACGCCGGTGGCGAGGTTGACCAGGGCGTAGCTGGGCAGCTGGGCGTGGCGCGAGTCGTCGATGGTGCCCACCGCGTGGGAGCGGAAGGCGTAGCTGGCGTTGACGTAGGGGCGCACCGGGTCCAGCTGCCATTCGTAGGTGCCGTTGCCGTTGAAGATCCACTTCGAGGCGCCGACCACGTTGTGCCCGCTGAGGTCGCACGAGGCCGGGGCGCCGGGGCGCAGGGCCACTTCCGCCGGGCAGGGGGCGTCCTCGTAGGAGAGGTAGCGCACGTCGTTGTACGAGCCGTTGGCGTTCAGGGTCAGCCCGCGAAGGGGTCGCAGGGTCGCCTCGAACTCCGCGCCCCGGCTGCGCACGGTGCCGGCGTTGGTGAGGTAGCTGGTGAGGTTGGCGTCGTCGTAGGCGTTGGTCTGGTAGCCGTGGACCACCGTCCAGAACAGGTTGGCGTTGAGCTGCAGGCGGTTGTCCAGCAGCGTGCTCTTGATGCCCAGCTCGGCGTCGTTGGCGCGCTCGGTGCCGATCAGCAACGAGTCCGCCCCCGCCACCGGAGCACTGGCGACGCTGAGGTTCACCCCGCCGGATTTCTCGCCATGGGACAGCGAGGCATAGCCCATCACCCGGTCGTCGAAGCGGTAGGCCAGGCTCACCAGCGCCGAGGGGCTGAAGCTGTGCAGGCCGAGGTCGCCCGAGTCATAGGCGCCCACCCGCGCATTGCGCACCGTGGCCGCCGCCCCACTGACCGCCGCGCCGCCGACGGGGGCGTCGCGCCCTACCCGTGCCTGCTTCTCTTCATAGGTGCCACGCAGGCCGGCGGTGAGGTCGAGGCGCTCGGTGAGGTGCCAGGTGCCCTGGGCGAACAGCGCATAGCTGTCGGTGTCGATCCAGCCCTTGCCGATGCTGGTGACGTCGTTGAGCGCGCCGGCCGGGGTGCCGTTCCAGGTATCCGCCAGGGAGCCGTAGTAGGTGAACACCTCGTTGCTCATCTCCTGACGGAAATAGTAGGCACCGAGCACATAGTCGAAGGCGCCGCCGGTGGGTGATGCCAGGCGGAATTCCTGGGAGTACTGCTTGTCCCGGGCGGACTGACCGACGTTGTCCATCACCCGCACGTTGAGCTCGTCGTCGTTGCGCGGGGTGAAGTCCCACCAGCGGTAGGCGCTGATGGAGGTGAGGGTGAAGTCGTTGGGCAGCATCCAGTTGGCCTCCAGGGAGGTGCCGCCCTGGAACACCTTCACGCTCTGCTCGGCATCCAGGTTCACATGGCGCCCGCGCACCAGGGTCGCGCCCACGGCGGCGGCGCGCTGCTCGTAGCGGTTGACGCCGTTGATGGTCGGCCCGGTGCTGAACAGCGAGCGCGTCCCGGCGCTGGAGTCTTCCTCGTTGTAGTCGGCGATCCAGCGCAGGTTGAAGGCCTCGTTGGGCTCGAACAGCAACTGCCCACGGAAGCCCTGACGGGTACCGCCGCCCAGGGTGTGGCCGTCGTGCTCGTTCTCCACGTAGCCGTTCTCGCGGGTGCGGTAGGCCGACAGGCGCCCGGCCAGGGTCTCGCTCAAGGGGCCGGAGAAACTGCCCTGGTTCTGCACGTAGCCGTCTTCGCCGATGGAGGTGGAAACCCCGCCCTCGGCGGTGAAGCTCGGCTTGCGCGTGCCGATGTTGAGCACGCCGGCGGTGGTGTTCTTGCCGAACAGCGTGCCTTGCGGGCCGCGCAGCAGTTCCAGCTGTTCGATATCCAGCAGGTCGAACACCGCCATGCCCGGGCGCCCCAGGTAGACGTTGTCCAGGTAGATGCCGGCGCTGCCTTCCAGGCCGTCGCTGGCGGGGTTGTTGCCCAGGCCACGGATGGACAGGCTCGACTGCCGCGCATGCATGAAGGCGACGTTGAGGCTGGGCATCGCCTGTTGCAGGTCCTGCACGCGGTACAGGCGCTGCTCCTCCAGGGTGCGCGCCGAGAGCACGGTCATGGGCGTGGGCACCGATTGGGCCTCCTCGGTGCGGCGGCGGGCGTTGACCGTGACCGCTTGCAGGGTCTGGTCATCGGCCGTGGCGGCGGTCTTGCGTTCGGCCGCCGTGGCCTGGCCCGGCACGCAGGCCAGGGCGATAAGGGTGGGAACCAGCATCCGCAGGGCGGGCGCGCAGGGGGGCCGGTTGAAGGGCGTGGTCATCATGGACTCCGGTCATGAATGAACCCTCGCTGCGCGTGGTTTGCGTAAGCGTGATCGGGTGGTTGTCGTGGGTGGGATGGGTAATGCTGCGCGGTCAGCCGCGCAGCCAGGGGATGTCCCGCGCCTGGTAGCGGTGCGCGCGGAAGATGGCGTTGTTCTCGCCCGGCAGGTAGGCCCGCGAGGCGGCGTCCGGGTAGGCGGCGAAGTGCGGGTTGATGTACTCCCACACCACCGTGCCGTCACGGGTCACCTCGAACAGCCGGCCGAAGTTGGCTTCGGTGATCAGCGTGTTGCCGTTCTCCAGGCGCTGGGCGCCGCCCATGAAGGGGGTGAAGAAGGCGTAGCCGGGGGTGTCGGCATACTGCCACTCGATGCGCTGGGCGATGGGGTCGACCTCGATCACCCGCGAATGGGGCATGGAGATGTGCGGGCGCGAGATGCCGTTGTCGAACACCAGCACGCGGCCGTTCTCCAGCTCGCTGGGGCAATGCTGCTGGGCGACGATGTCGTGGCCCAGGCGCCAGAGCACACGGCCGCTGGCCCGCTCGACGGCGATCACCGAGGACACGCTGCGCATGCTGAGGATCACCTTGCCGTCGCGCCCCGGGCTCACCGCGTTGGTCATCGGCCAGTGGTAGCGCTCGAAGCAGTCGTGCAGCGGGTAGTCCTCCGGCGCCAGGTGCTCCCAGCTGCGCCACTCCCAGAGCGTGGTGCCGGCGCGGTCGACTTCCTTGACCACGTCGCCATAGATCACCCCGCCCGGCGCCTCGCTGCCGGGGATGCCGCCCAGCACGCGCGCGGCGATGTCCTTGGGCAGCGGCTCGGCGGTGGTGTAGAGCAGGTTGCCGTTGGCCAGCCACTGGGCGTCGTGGTGGTGGGCGAGATCGGTGTGCTGCCAGACCACCTCGCCTTCCGGGGTCACCTCGGAGAAGGCGCCGCCATGCCACACCGACCAGCCGGGGAACAGCTCGGGCGAATCCGCGTGGTTGCCGTTGTAGCCGAGGTTGCCGTTGGCCAGCAGCACCGCATCGCGGCCGGGGCGCTGGGGCAGCTGCCAGCGGTGCACCTCGTTGCCCTGGATGTCGATGAGGAAGACCTTGCCGCCGGCGGTCTGCGGGGCGAACAGGGTGTAGCCGCCGGCGCTGCGCGCGGTGTCGACGGCGATCAGGCCGGTGGCGTGGCGCCGCAGGGTGGTGGAATCGAGTGGGGGCATGGTGTTTCTCCGGATGAGCGCCGCCCTGCCGGCAGGCGCGGCATGGCGGTCGGGCTGGGGTTCAGTGGCCGCTGGGCAGCAGGCGGTTGTAGCGGTCGTCGAAGGCTTCCGTGACCTGCAAGGGCCGGGGGATCAGCCGCGCCTCGGCGAAGGCATCGGCCAGGCGCTGCTGCAGGGCGGCGACGCGGCCGTCCAGGGGCACGTACTGCAGGCTCTGTTGCTGCAGCATCTCCTGCACCAGGGGCAACGGCAGGCGGGTGACGCTCGCCAGGTGTTCCGCCCAGGGGCCGGGGTTGGCGGTGGCCCAGGCCTGGGCGCGGGCCAGGCGCTGGACGAAGTCACCCAGCAGGTCGGCCTTCAGCGGGTCGTTCAGGGCAGCCAGGCTGGCCACGGTGAAGTTGAGCCCGGTCTCCGGCCAGGGGCTGCCATCCACCAGGCGTCGCGCGCCCCGGGAAGTGGCCTGGCCGACGAAGGGGTACCACACCGCCCAGGCGTCGAGGCGGCCGCTGGCGAAGGCGTTCTGCGCGTCCACCGGGCTGGCGTAGAGCACCTGGATATCACTGATCTTCAGCCCCGCGCCGGCCAGCGCGGCCAACAGCAGGTAGTGCCCGCTGGAGCCCTTGGCCACGGCGACGCGCTTGCCCTTGAGCTCGGTGACGCTGTGGAGGGGCGAGTCCGCCGGCACCAGCAGCGCATTGTTGTTCTGCGCCCCTTCGGCGGCGGCGACGATGCGCACATCGAAGCTGCCCGCCTGGGCGAACACCGGCGGCGCATTGCCCACCACGCCCACATCCACGGCGGCGGCGTTGAGCGCCTCCATCAAGGCCGGGCCGGCGGTGAAGGGGTGCCAGTCGAGCCGGTACGGCAGGTCGCGGTCCTCCCCCGCCGCTGCCAGCAGCGCCTGGATCAGGCCGCTCTGGTCGCCCACCTCCAGCTCCACGCCGGCCAGTTCGGCGGCGGGCCGGGCCGCCAGGGGCGACGGCTCGGCATGGGCCAGCCCGGCGCACAGCAGGGCGAGCAGGGGCAGGTGCTTGGCAGCGGAAACAAATCGGCGCATCGTCGCGGGTCTCGAAATTCAGGCTGGCCCCAGTATGTCGACGCCCCGCGCTCGCCTCCATGTCAAACACCCCACCTTTTCTGCCATCGCCCGGCCGCGCACGGTGCTGGTCCTGGCCTTCCCCGGCGCCCTGCTGCTGAACGCCGCCGGGCCGCTGGAGGTGTTCGCCGCCGCGCCCCGGGTGCTCGGCGGCGAGCTGGCCGACCACCCGCCCTACCGCGTGGTGCTGGCCTCCCCCGAGGGCGGCGAGATCGAGACCATCTCCGGCATCCACGTCTGCACCCGCTCGCTGGACCAGGTGGCGCGGGAGGTGGAGCGCATCGACACGCTGATCGTCATCGGCGGGCCGGGCGTATCGCGGCTGGAGGCTGACGCCGAAGTCATCGCCTGGCTGCGCAAGCACGCACCCGGTGCACGCCGGCTGTGCTCGGTGGGCACCGGCGCCTTCGCCCTGGCCGCCGCCGGCCTGCTGGACGGGCGCCGCGTGGTGACCCACTGGAAGTTCGCCGAGGAGCTGCAACAGGGCTACCCGGCGCTGCACGTGGAGCGCGATGCGCTGTACCTGCACGACGACAACCTGTGGACCTGCGGCGGCGCCTCGGCGGGCATCGACCTCGGCCTCGCCCTGCTGGAACAGGACCTCGGCCCCCACGCCGCCCTGGCGCTGGCGCGCTACTTCACCCTGTTCATCCATCGCTCGGCCGAGCAGCCGCAGCTCAGCGCCTCGCTGAAGGCCCAGAGCGACGCCCTGCGCAGTGACCGCGACCTGCGCCTGGTGCGCCTGCACGCCTGGATGGCGGAAAACCTCGATGCCGATCTGCGCGTCGAGCGCCTGGCCGAACGCGTCGGCATGAGCCCCCGCCACTTCGCCCGTGCCTACGCCGCCAGCACCGGCGGCACCCCGGCCCAGGCGGTGGAAACCCTGCGCCTGGAAGCCGCCTGCCGCCTGCTGGAAACCAGCGCCGAGCCCATCAAGCGCATCGCCGAAACCACCGGCTTCGGCAACGAGGAGCGCATGCGCCGCAGCTTCCAGCGCCAGCTCGGCACCAGCCCCCTCGCCTACAGCGCCCAGGCCCGCGCCCCGCAACAGACCGACAGCCTCCCCGCCCAGGGCCAGACCGGCTACCGCCACGACGCCCGCCTCTCCATCGCCCTGGAGCAGTTGGCGCAGTAGGGGCCGACGAAGAGCACGGAGCCCCTGTAGGTTGGGTTGAGGTACGAAGCCCAACATCGCGAGGCCGGGCATCGCAACGTTGGGCCTCGCTGCGCTCGGCGCCAACCTACGGGTGCCAGGCACGATCCCGTAGGAGCGAGCTCTGCTCGCGAAGCTCTTGCTGGGTAGGAGCG